>CAKZTM010000007.1 GCA_937920555.1 uncultured Paracoccaceae bacterium
GGCAGGATGCGGCGGATCGCTTGGGGCAGGATCACAAACTGCATTGTATCGGCGTAATTCAACGAGACCGACTGGGCCGCCTCATACTGGCCCTTATCGATGGATTGGATGCCCGCGCGGAAAATCTCCGCCTCGAACGCACTGTCCGAGAGCGCCAGCGCCACCACGCCGGCCCAGAAGACGGAGATGGAGATGCCCGCCACTTGCGGCAGGCCGTAATAGACCCAGAGGATCATCACGAGGATCGGGACGGCCCGGACCAGTTCTACGTATACGCGGTTGATGGCGCGCAAGGACCGCTTTTCCGAGAGGCCGGGCAGGGCCACCAGAAGGCCGATGATGATGGAGATAATGATCGCGGTGATCGACAGAAGGAGCGTGTATTTGAGCCCAGAGAGCAGGAACATCAGGTTGGTGTAGCCCTTGGGGATGGTCGGATTGACCACGTACCAGCCCCAGTTGGCGGAACATCCGGAGAGAAGGAGAAGAGGGAGGAGAAAACGAAATTGAAAAGACATAGTTAAGTCTATTCACGATTTGTGAGAAATTGAAAGTACATTGCGAGCGCAATCAATATTGAAACTGGCCAAATTATAGAATGATCACTTTCACCAGTTGAAGTGACGAATCCGCCGAAATAATCTCCTCTTCCTTCAATTTGAAAACTCAGTCCGAAAATAGTTGATGCAAGGATAGGGAAGAAGAAAAGGTACACAAGTTTCATGAAGAAAAACCGCGGATTCAGCCAATTTACGGACATGAAAACTACAATCCCAGAAAAGAAACTGACTAATCCCTTGTGCTCCGTTATGGCCTCTCCTGAGAATGGAAACGAAACATAAATGAAAATCGCAGTAAAAATGGCGAGAACTGCCGCAGAAATAAGCCATTGGTCGAATGGATTGCTTTTGTTTTTGCGCGACTTCTTTGAAAGTGCCCGATTGGCTAACAACCAATTATTCGCACTCTTGCCTGAAAATCTATTATCAGACCCCGTTGGGATTGGTTTGGACAGATTGTGATTAGCATCCTTTATGACTGGAAGTGAAAGATTGGGCTTTTCCCACAACTCGTAAGGGACTCCTGAGAATTCACAAAATTCCCTGAGAAAATCTTCAGGATCAACTTTCAAATATCTGGCGTAACTCCTGACATATCCGGCGATGAATGCTTTGTTTGGAAATGCATCAATGTCACCATTTTCGATCGCACTTATATATACAGCCTTGATCCTTAGATCTCTTTGGACATCGAGTAGAGATTTTCCCAAAGTAGAGCGGTGAGCTCTAACCAAATTGCCGAATTCATTGACGTCGATTTCCTAGTTGTCGGCCCTGTAATGTTTGAAGAATATTTTGGAAAGTCCGAAGTGTAATTAATCTATATTCTGTTACAAAATAGATATTTTGCAAAATTTTACCTTATCAATGGCTCAAAATCTTTTGCAGGAAATCCCGGCAGCGCTCGGATTTGGGCGAGGTGAAGAACGCCTCCGGCTTGTCCACCTCCACGATCTCGCCCTTGTCCATAAACACCATCGTGTCGGCCACGCGCCGCGCAAAGCCCATCTCGTGGGTGACGACGATCATGGTCATGCCGCTCTCGGCCAGCTCGGTCATCACGTCCAGAACTTCGGAGATCATTTCCGGGTCGAGCGCGGATGTCGGCTCGTCAAAGAGCATGATTTTGGGCTCCATGGACAGGCTGCGCGCAATCGCCACACGCTGTTGCTGACCGCCGGACAACTGGCGCGGATACTTGTCGGCTTGCTCAGGAATTTTAACCCGTGTCAGGTAATTCATGGCAATTTCTTGGGCATTGCCCACAGACACACCGGAGCGCGTCGGCCCCAGCGTAAGGTTCTGCAAAACCGTAAGGTGTGGGAACAGATTGAACTGCTGAAACACCATGCCCACATTGCCGCGGATCGCATCCAGCGAGGTTTTGGTGTCATTGACCTCGATGCCGTCCACCACGATGCGGCCTTTTTCGTGCTTTTCCAAGCGGTTGATGCAACGGATTAGCGTAGATTTTCCCGAGCCCGACGGGCCGCAGACCACCACGCGTTCGCCCTCTTGGACGGTGAGCGAAGCGTCGTTGAGCGCCTTGAAGTCCCCGTAACTTTTGGTGACGTTCTCCATGGAGATTATACTGTCAGTTTGTGTCATAAGCTCCCGGTTTTCCCATTGAACACTGAAGTGTGAGCGCTAGTTGTCCGTTAGTTCCTTGCACTTCGGAAGGCCGAAGGCAACAATAGGGACTTCACACTTCCTTGGGAGAAGACTTAATGCGACTTTTTAAACTGCTATCAGTGGCTCTTCTGACACTTGGGATGTCATCTGCAGCGCAGGCTCAATCTGCGCTCAATGAGATCTTGAACACAGGTGTTTTGAAGGTCGGGACGACAGGCGACTGGAATCCGATGACCATGAAAGACGCGGCGACAAATGATTATACTGGCTATGATATTGATGTGATGACGGCCTTGGCCGCTGATCTTGGTGTTGAGGTTGAGTTTGTGCCGACGGATTGGAAAACTCTTGTGAGCGGTGTCACCGCTGGCAAATATCACATCACGGGATCGGCCTCGATCTCGCCGGCGCGCGCGAAGGCGGCTGGCTATTCAAAGAGCTATTTTTCATTGGCCACGGTGCCTTTGACGCTGGCGACAAATGCGGACAAGTTCAAGGACTGGGCTGATCTGGACAAGGCCGAGGTGACCGTTGCGGCCACCCTTGGCACGACACAGGAAAAGCAGGTCAAGGAGTTTTTCCCAATGGCCACCCACAAGATCGTGGAAGCGCCAGCCCGTGACTTCCAAGAGGTTCTGGCGGGTCGTGCGGATGCGCATATCACATCCAATGTGGAGGCCAACAAGCTGGTCGCGCAATATCCGCAGATGATGATCGTGCCGGTGATGCAGCCAAAGGCCCCAACACCGATTGCGATGTTGATGCCGCAGGCCGATCAGGTCTGGATCAACTATGTGAACACCTGGATCACGCTCAAGCAAGAGCAGGGGTTCTTTGATGATCTTGGCAAAGAATGGCAGCTTTTGAACTGAATCAATGGCTTATACTTATGAGACAGGGCGCCCTTTTGCGGCGCCCTAATCTTTTGGGGTCGCGGTATTGCGTTGTGCCCAAGGACCTGCATTGGTGAAAGCCACGGGGCATTGCGTCTTGAAACCGCGTCCCAGCCGCAGATTGGTGAGAAAAGAGACAAGCGCATGGCACGGATTGTATTTGATTTGGACGGCACCCTGATCGACAGCGCGCCGGATATCCAGCATGTGGCCAATACGGTGCTGGCCCGCGAGGGTGTAGAGCCGATCTGTTTGGCCCGCACCCGCGCGTTTATCGGAAATGGTGTTGGCGTTTTTGTACAAAAGATGTGCGCTGCCCGGGGTCTGCCGGATAATGCGCAAGGCAGGTTGGTGACGCAGTTTGAGGCTTTGTATCAAGATGCAACCGGACTGACCAAGCCCTATCCCAATGTGGAGACAGCGTTGGCGGCACTGACAGGGGCCGGTCATGTCTTGGGCATCTGTACCAACAAGCCGATCAAGCCTACGCAAGCTGTTTTGAGCCATTTGTCTTTAGGCGGGTATTTCTCCACCGTTTATGGTGGTGACAGCCTGCCCGTGCGCAAGCCGGATCCAGCGCCTCTTCGGGCTGCATTGGGTGAGTTGGGAGAGGGGCGATCCATTTATGTGGGCGACAGCGATGTGGACGCTGAAACGGCCCAGCGGGCAAATATACCGTTTTTGCTGTTCACGGAAGGCTACCGAAAGGTCCCGGTTGCCCAGTTGCCCCATGCGGGTGCGTTTGATGATTTCGCGCAATTGACGCGATTGGTGGAACGGATTTTGAGCCGGACCGCCTGAGGCGGTGGGTGTTTGCACCTGAATGCTGGGGCAGATCGCACCAATTGTTGAGCGAGAGACCGGGCATAGGTTGTGCCGCGCAAATCCTTTCGTTAACCCATTTAGAGCAGGAGGCCACAACCGATGATCACACTTTATTCTATTCCTGAATCTCTATATTCGGCCAAGCTAAGGATCGTGATGCGCATGAAGGGCGTGGAGTTTGAGGTCGTGGCGCCGCCCGGCGGCTATGGGTCGAACGCCTACAAGCAGGTGGTGCCCGCCGGGACGGTGCCCGCCATCGTGCATGACGGGTTCGTTCTGGCCGACAGCGAGGCGATTGCCGAATATCTCAACGAGGTGTTCCCGGAGCCTCAGATGCTTCCCGGTGATGCGCGCGCGCGGGCAAAGGCGCGGGAGCGGTCACGGTTTCACGACACGCGACTGGAGCCGGAAGTGCGGGCTATGTTCGGCCAGATTGCACCGGGCCGAAATGACGAGCTGGTCGCCACGAAAGGTGCGCTCATCAACACGCGCTTGGGACAGCTGGCCGGGCTCGTGGAAGGCCATCAGGGGCTGACTCTAGGCGATGTGGGCTTCCCGATTTCCTTCCTGTGGATCGATCTTTTTGCGCCCGTTCTGGGCTGGCAGCTTGATTGGCCTGATGCGGTTTTGGCCTACCGGGCGGCTTTACAGGCTGATCCGTTTGTAACCGAGGAGCTGGACAGCTATCGCCCCCATGCGGAGGCTTGGGTCGCCTCCAAAACCGGTGGCTAAACATCGATCTTTCGGGATTGGGATTGGTGCGTTTTTTTAATTCGACTCAACTAGATGAGTGGATCTGCTGGGCGACCTATAGAATTTTGATATCAAACGATTTAATGGGATTTGAGTGGGCGCGGGAATGCGAAAAAACATCCCCCAAAAACACGCGTTAGAGTGGCGTCCTGATAATCTGCAACGCCTTTTTAGGAGGCCGCCCGGTCAAGCTGCTTGATATCGGTGTGGTAGGTGTCACAACCTGAGTGATTTAAAGCGGAACGCTCTAGAATAAATGGCCGAGGCTCTAGTCCCGCTCGATGGCAATTGCAGTGCCCTCGCCACCGCCAATGCAAATGGCCGCGACCCCGCGTTTGAGCCCGCGCGTCTCCATGGCGTTAAGCAAGGTCACGATGATCCGGGCGCCGGATGCGCCAATGGGATGACCCAGTGCACAGGCCCCGCCGTTGACGTTCAGGGTCTCGCGGCTCACGCCCAATTCCCGCATGAAGGCCATCGGCACGACCGCAAAGGCTTCATTCACTTCCCACAGATCGACCTCGCCCACGCTCCAGCCGATTTTCGCCAAAAGCGCCTTGGTGGCCGGCACAGGTGCGGTGGGGAAATCAGACGGGGCCTGCGCAAAACCAGCCTGCCCCACGATGCGCGCGCGCGGCGAAAGGCCGTTTGCCGCGGCCCAGTCGGCGGAGGCCAGAACCAGCGCTGCCGCACCGTCCGATATGGACGAGGAGTTGGCGGCTGTGACCGTGCCGCCCTCGCGAAATGCCGGTTTCAGGGTTGGGATTTTCTCAGGTTTTGCACGCCCCGGCTGCTCGTCCGCAGTGACGGTGGTCGTGCCTTTTCGCGACGACACCGAAACGGGCGTGATCTCACCGCTGAACGCGCCAGAGGCTTGTGCGGCCACAGCACGTTCCAAAGATCCGATGGCATATGCGTCCTGCTCTTCGCGGCTGAACTGAAACGCCTGCGCACAATCTTCCGCAAATGTGCCCATCAGGCGGCCTTTGTCATAGGCATCTTCAAGCCCATCGAGAAACATGTGATCCTGGGTGACGCCGTGGCCGATCCGCGCACCACCGCGCATTTTTGGCAACATATAGGGCGCTTGGGTCATGCTCTCCATGCCGCCTGCGACCACAACACCATGGTGCCCCAACGCCACTTGGTCATGTGCCATCATCACCGTGCGCATGCCTGATCCGCACATTTTGTTGAGGGTTGTGGCGGGCACGTCTTGCGCGAGGCCTGCTGCAAAGCCTGCTTGGCGGGCCGGTGCCTGCCCGATACCTGCGCTCAAGACACACCCCATGTGCAACTCGCCCACTGAGCCTGTCGCCACATTGGCATCCTTCAGAGCGCCCTTGATCGCGACGCCGCCCAAGTCCGGTGCGGTCATGCTGGCAAAATCGCCCTGAAACGCGCCCATTGGCGTGCGTGCCGCGCCTAAGATCACAACGGATGTCACGGAAAACTCCCCCTTATTTGGCTTCGGGTCGCCCCTGTGCGGATGTCAGTCAGGAGGCGGTCTCATCAGCAGTCGCCCCGGTCAATTGCCCGATCGCATCTTGAAATACCAAACGGACATTATCGATCACGCCTGCGTAAGTTTCGAGCGGAGCGGCCAGTGCGGGGATGGCGGTCGCGATTTGATCTCTAAGCAGGTAAATTGCCACCATCACAACAAATAGAGCGACTGCCAGAAAGAAGCCTTGTCCAAATCTGCTGCGGCTGGGTTCTGGCGTGGCGGCCGGGCGCAGGCGCGGTTTGAGCGAGGCGCCATCCACCGGTTTTGGCCGCAACGAGGAGGCCAAATCTTCCGTTTCGCGTTTGGGGAATGCAGTTGGACGGCGTGCCGTTCCCGCAGCTATTCCGGCGGCAGATGCCCCCAACAGAACCCCCGCGGTGCCAACGGTGCTACTTTCTTGCGCCTTGGCGGCTTCTGCGACGCGGGCTTTAAGTTTGGCCGCCAGCGTCTCGGTCTGTTCTGCTTGGGTGTCTTTTTCGATGGCTTCGAGCATCGCGCTTTCTGGTGCGTCCGCCGTATCCTGCTTTGCCGTATCCTGCTTTGCCGTGTCTGGCTCAGCGGTGGTTGCCTGCGCATCATCGGCACCCGAGTTGGCTTCGGCCACAGCGGTTTGATCGGTGGCGGCGCGCACGAACTCTTCCATTTCCGTTACTTCGGGCGTCTCGCCGATCGCCGCGTCCGCATCTGCGTTGCCGGTGCGCAGGGCAGTGGTATGCACACCAGATTGCGCCGGGCCGCTTGTGCCTTCGGTCAGATCATAATCCGACAGGCGTTCTTCGTGAGGCTCTGAGGGCAGGGGGGTGCCTGCATCAAGGCTTTCAAGCGCGCCTTCGATTTCTGCGGCGATATCGTCTTGTATGGATTTCTCAGGCAGATCGGCGGCGGCGGTGGCCTGCCGCACGGCTGTTTTTTCGGCCAGTTCAACAGCGGCTGCGTGCTCAGCGGCTTTGATCGCGGCGTGCTCGGCCGCCTCGGAGGCCTGTTTCTCGGCCGCCGCAAGTGCTGCAAAGTCGTCTTTTGTGGTGGTGGGCTGCTCGCGGATCGCGGCTTCCAATTGGCTGGACAGATCGACGTCTGGTGTGGCTTCCTTAGTGGGGCTTTGTGGTGTTTCAGTCTGCGGAGCCTCGGCTTGGGGCGTTTGGGCTTGGGGGGCCTCCGCTTGGGGCGCGACTGCCTGAGCCGCTTGGCGTGGCTCTTTGTCAGCGCCCGACAGTTTGGCCGCGATTGCCGAGCCAACGGCGGCCCCGCCGACCACCGAAGCGGCGGCTGGCGATGTGCCGGGTGCAGGCTTGGACGGGGTGGGTGCAGGTTCCGGCGTACCTGCCTTGGCCTCTAAAGCCCCCTCGTCGATGAGCTCTTCCAAGTCCGGCTCGTGGATAATGTCTTCATTGGGTTCGCTGGCAATATCGGGGGAGCTGCCGGGTAGTTCGCGCGCCTCTTCAAGCCCGTCATCCTCTACAATATCTTCGACCCATTTGGGCAAATCGCCTTTGGCAGATGCCGCCGTTACATTGGAGCGAGCCGGGGCCTGAAACCAGGTGGATGCGCAGCTGCCACACTGAACCTCGCGACCGGCTGCCGGGACAGCGCTGTCGTCAACTTCATATTGCGTGGCGCAATTGGGGCAAATTAAACGCATCGACGCTCCTTGAAATGCGCGTTGTGGGGGCGAAAAGAATCATTAACCAATTACTAACGCCAGCGGAAGGGCAATCCAAGTATGGAGCCCCTTGCGTGACATTGCGGTCATGGATCGCTCAGCGCCCAGAGGTGCGTGATATCGGCTGGCGTCCCCGGCGCTGATTGCGTGTCTGCGCCCTTGCCACCGCCATAGGAGTGGTGCAAATGTCAGAGGCGACGGTAGGACGGAGATCAGGTGAGTGATTGAGTTGGCAAGTGCGGGCTATCGGTATGGCGCGCAGGATATTTTCAGCCGGGTCGACGTCTCTTTGCAGCCGGGGTCGTTCCATTTCCTGACCGGCCCATCTGGCGCGGGCAAAACCACCTTTCTCAAACTGTGTTATTTGGCACTGCGGCCCACCAGCGGCGAAATGCGGGTCTTTGGCCAAGATGCGGGGGCGGCCACGCGGGATGATGTGGCGGGCATGCGCAGGCGCATTGGCGTTGTGCATCAAGACTGCAAGTTTCTCGACCATCTCACAGTGAGCGAGAATATCGCCATGCCTTTGGTGGTGGCGGGCCGTGATCCCAAAGCGCATCAGGAGGAGCTGAGCGATCTTCTGTCATGGGTTGATCTGGATGCGCGCGCGAATGCATTGCCGCCGGAATTGTCGGGCGGGGAGCGTCAACGCGCCGCCCTTGCGCGGGCTGTCATCCTTGCCCCGGATATGATCATTGCCGATGAGCCTACCGGCAATATTGACTGGGATATGGGCATGCGTGTTTTGACATTGCTGACCGAGCTTAATCGCATGGGCCGGACCATTGTGGTGGCGACCCATGACATGAACCTGATCCGTGCGGCCCGCCAGAAGGTGCAGGCGCGCGTGTTGCGTCTAAGTGGCGGGCAACTGACGCAGGCAGGGTCCGATTTATGACGGCGCTGTGGAAAGACATTTGGTCGCTGGTGCGCGGCAATGCGCAGGCGGGCCGCGTGGTTCCGCCGCGCGGGATTTCGGCCTGGTTGATCGTCTTTACCGCCGGTGTGATGACTTTTTTGGGTGTGATTGCGCTTGCGTTTTCGTTCACTGCTACCCGTGTGTCGGAGGGATGGGCAGCCGAGCTGGCCAACAGCCTGACGATCCGCGTGTCGGCCCCTGCAAATCAGGTGAAAGCCCAGACCGATGCCACGCTGAACGTGCTCCGCACAACGCCCGGTATCACCTCGGCGCGGATTGTCGGGAATGATGAGCAGGCGAGTTTGCTGGAGCCATGGCTGGGCACAGGCATCGATATGGAGCGGTTCGCTTTGCCCATGCTGATCGCGGTTGAGGAGACCAATGACGGCCCGGATCGCGCCGGTCTTGAATTGCGCCTGAAGGCCGAAGCGCCGGGCGCTGAGATCGACGATCACGGCCGGTGGCGCAAGCCGATGATCCAAGCGGCGGACAGGGTGCGCAATTTGGGTGGGTTTGTGTTGGTTTTGGTCGGCATGGCGCTTGTGGCTGTCGTTATTCTGGCGGTGCAGGCGGCGGTTGTGTCCAACACCGCGAATATTGAGACCCTGCGTCTGATGGGCGCGCGCGATACGTTCATCGTCCGGGCATTTGTCCGCCGGATCACGCTGCGCGCCCTTCTGGGTGGTTTAATTGGGGCGGCTATTGCACTGATATTGTTGTTCTTTCAAGCGAGTGATGAGGCGTTTTCGGTGGCTTTGGGCTTTTCTGGGCGCGAGTGGATTTCTGCTGCGCTTTTGGTGCCGGTGGTTGGGATCATTGCCTTCATTGCCACGCGAATTGCGGCTTTTGTGATACTGAGAAGGTTAGGCTGAATGCTTCTGGTCCGCTCTATCGTATTTGATGTTTTGATGTATCTTTTGATGCTGGTCATGGGCATATTATGTGCGCCATTGGCGATCTGGTCGAAAGAGGGTGCCTATTGGTCGATGCGCAAATACGCGACCTACTCGATTTGGCTATTAGAGAAGATTTGCGGGCTGAAGGTCGAGGTGCGCGGGCATGTTCCATCGGGCACATGCATTGTCTGCTCCAAGCACATGTCTTTTCTGGATATTCTTGTATTGGCGACGCTATTGCCGCGCTTCAAATTCATCATGAAGGCGGAGCTTAAATGGGCACCGGTTCTAGGGCTTTATGCCATGCGTATTGGCACAATTCCGGTCAAACGGGGCAAAGGCGGCGGTGTGGTCAAGGGCATGGTCTCGGATGTTGAAAAGCAAGGTCAGGAAGAGGGGCAGACGATTATCTACCCGCAAGGCACCCGCGTATTGCCCGGCGTCAAGAAGCCCTACAAGGTTGGTGCGGCTGTCCTCTACGAGCGGTTGGGGCAGACCTGTTATCCGGTCGCGACCAATATCGGAGTGTTTTGGGGCCGGCGTTCGCCTTATCGCAAACCGGGACTGGCGGTGATGGAGTTTCTTGACCCGATCCCGCCGGGCATGCCGCTCAAGTCATTTCTGACGACCATTGAGGACAAGATCGAAACCCGCTCGGATGCGTTGATGGTCGAGGCGGGGTTCGTGTTTCCGACATCTGATGCGGGATGATCTGCGGATATGACCCAGCACTGGCACGCAGCATCGCAGGTCTTTGACGGGCAGGTCCTGCACCAAGATTACGCGGCCTGTGTCACAGATGGGGTTGTGACCGACCTCAAGCCGTCGCGCGCGCTTGACGCAGATGCGGCCGTGACCCGTTATGACGGTATTTTGAGCCGGGGCTTTTTCGACATTCAGGTCAATGGCGGCGGGGGTGTGTTGTTGAACGCTGACCCAACGCCAGGCGGGATTGCCAAGATATTGGCGGCACACAGGGCGTTGGGCTCCACGGCTATGTTGCCGACGGTGATTACCGATCATCCCGATCTGACGCAAAGAGCCGCCGAGGCATGTCTTGAGGCGCGGCATCTGCCCGGCATGATGGGCATTCACATTGAGGGGCCGCATATTGCAGCTGCGCGTCGCGGCACACATGCCCCGGAATTTCTGCGCCCCATGGATGCGCAGACCCTTGATCTGGTGGAGCGGCTGCGCGCCCGCTCTTTGCCGGTGTTGATCACCGTCGCACCAGAGGCCTGCACGCCAACGCAGGTCGCAAGGCTATGTGCCATGGGAGCGGTCGTGTCGCTGGGCCACAGCGATGCAACCGCCCCGCAGGTGGAGCCGCTTTTGGCCGCCGGTGCGACCTGTTTCACCCATCTGTTCAATGCCATGTCCCCGATGGAGGGGCGTGCGCCGGGTGTTGTTGGGGCTGCGATCAACAGCGAGGCTTGGTGTTCCATCATTGCGGACGGCATCCATGTGGACCCGGACATGGTGTCTTTGGCAATCCGTTCCCGCCCCCAGCCGAACCGGATGATAGCGGTGTCTGACGCCATGCCAACGGTTGGCGGCCCGGATCGTTTCAAGCTTTATGGTCGCCAGATCAGTTTGGTGGATGCCCGTTTGGTCAACAGCGAGGGGGCTTTGGCCGGGGCTCATCTGACGCTTTGCACGGCCATTGAAAATCTGGTGCGCTGGGGAGTACCTATTGAGACGGCTCTTCGCATGGGGGCGCGAAACCCGGCTGAACTTATGGGGCTGTGGCCGCAGATGGGTCTTTTGAGCAGTGCACAAGATGATCTGATCGTGCTGAGTTCGGATCTTCAGCTACAGGCGGTTGGCCTTAAAAGCCGCTAAATGTCTTGGGTTGTTCGATAATCTGTGCGGGCGTGATCAACGCGGGCCCTTGCAACAGCGGAGTTCTGCCCAATACCTTTGCAACTGAAAATGCAATGCTGCCTCTTTGAGAGGAATCGGGTATTAGGACACCCAAGACTTGGTAATTCTCGACCCTATTCCGACTAAAATATGCAAGTTGTGTGACGTAGCGGTATCTCGGTTAAGTTGTATCCATATGTATTTGAGAAGTATCATCTTTATGGATTGCAGTGTCGAGCGCCAATATCTCACATAAATTCGACGTATTTTTATTGAAATTGACAACTTAGGGGCTGCGAAATACCAAGAAATTGGGGGGCGTTGTACGACTGCTCTTGATTGTATTTTTGACTGGGGAAATGAGACCATGGCCATCGTAACCGTTCCAACGGATTTTCTGACTATTCAAGCAGCGATAGACGCGTCAGCGGCTGGCGACATGATTGTTGTCGATCCGACTTATTTGGGCCCTGAAACCGCAACCGTTGCCGTGGCCGGGCTGAGCTTTGACATAACATCGGCGACCGTTGGTGTGGTTCTCAACCTGACGGCGGCGGCGCCTGATGCCGTTGTCACAGGTGATGGCGATGTAACGGTCAATGGCTCGACTGACCTGAATGTTATTTTCACAGGCGACGGTTCTGACAATATTTTCGCCGATTTGGGCGACGATAGTGTGGAGGCCGGAGGCGGTGATGACAGTGTTGATGCCGGAGACGGTAATGACGATCTGAATGGCGGCACTGGCGATGACACGCTTCTGGGCGGTTTGGGGGCGGATATCATTCGCGGCGCCACCGGCAATGACAGCATTTCGGGTGGTGACGGTGATGACACGCTCGCCGGAGGTGGCGGCACCGACACAATCAGCGGTGACAATGGCAACGATTTCATGGTCGCAACCAGTGGCCCGGACAATCTTTTGTTGGGCGGCGCGGGCAATGACACGTTGGGGTTCCGGGATATCTCCGCGGGTCTGTCGGGTGGCTTGTTCACCGGGACTTTTGATGGCGGCACCGGCGTTGACACGTTTCAGTTTGAAGATTTGACCAATAATTTCGAGGTTGATCTCAACACTGGGATTTTCTCACGCGCGCTTGGCGGCACGCCCAGCACCTTGATCAGCATCGAAAACATTTTGGCGGGCACCGGAGACGACACGATTGTCGGCGACGGCGGGCGCAATTTGATCGATGGCGGTGCTGGCGCTGACAGCATTGATGGTGGTGACGGCAATGACACTATCGACGGCTCCTTTGGTGCTGACCCTTATCTCTTCGGAGGGGCGGGCAATGACCGCATCCTCGGAGGCGGCGGCAATGACACGCTTTTGGGCGGGCTTGGTAATGACACGCTTTTGGGTGGCAGCAATAACGACCTTCTGAACGGTGATGACGGCGATGACCGGCTCTTGGGTGAGATCGGACAAGACACTTTGGATGGTGGATTGGGCAACGACTATCTTGCCGGTGGAAATGCCAGTGACACGCTTTTGGGTGGTGACGGCGACGACACTATGCTGGGGCAGGGCAGTGGCGATTTCATGGATGGTGGTGCTGGCAACGACGTCATGAATGGCGGTGCGAGCGCTGACATTATGCAAGGTGGATCCGGCGACGACAGCGTGAATGGCGGTGCGTTTAACGACTTGGTCCTTGGTGGCGATGGATTTGACACATTGGACGGCGGCAGCGGGCTGGACACGATCAGCGGTGGTGCAGACAATGATTTGATCGATGGTGGTACCGGGTCCGATGACCTGTCGGGCGGCACTGGCGACGACACGATCATGGGCGGCACGGGCGATGACCTGGTCAATGGTGATGCGGGCAGTGACATGCTGTTTGGCGACAATGCCAATGACACGCTGGATGGTGGTGCTGATGCCGATACGGTTTACGGCGGCATTGGCGGTGATTTGATCATTGTCAAAGCCGGTGAGGGCGGAGACGTTCTATTTGGTGAGGCCGGAACGGACACGTTTGACTTTGAGACCGGGTTTGCAACTGCCACGATCGAGGATTTTGTCTTTGGTCAGGATAAAGTGGATCTGGCTGATACGGTGGCCGTCGATTTTGCCAGCCTGACAATTGCATATGTGGGATCAACTGCGACCGTCGATATCGGCGGCGGAGATGTTCTGACATTCAACAACCTGACCGGCACCCTGTCTGATACGGACTTTTCGTTCTAAACCGGACGTGCCCTGTACGCGCAGGTCGGCCGCTCTTTGGGGGGCCGACCCGCTAAGTCCTATCGCCAGCCTTTTAGTCTTTGGGCAGCGAGATATGTCTGGCCCGTGCGCCGCGCTCGATGGCGGCCGCATGGAGCCGGTCCACGTCCAGCTCGTAGCGAACCTCTTCGAGAATTCTGAGCTCGGACTGCTTGAGCGTGCCGTCAGATGCGGCCACATCGCAGGCCAGCGCATAAGCGGTTTCTTCAAGGTCTTCGGGAAGCGCGTCGCGCACCAGCCCGAATAAAGCGTCCAGCCCGTCAAGTTCTTCCAAAAGATCATAAACGATTGAATTGACCATCGGGATCCGGTCTTGATCGTAATTGGAGAACACGGGCAAATAGTTGACGATCCGCGAAATGCTCTCCCGCTCGCGGGAATTCACCGTCTCATCTGCCGCCGAGACTGCAACCATCACGGCAATCAATGCATCCTCTGGAGAAAAGGAGGCTGGTATCTCGTCGCGGTCGCTCATCACTCAAATCCCTTTTTGCACTGCGTCATAGATATTGACGATTTTGCCGCCCCGCAATAGGGAGGTGCTTCTTTTCGTCGACCCTTCAGGGATACCGCAAATGACCGAACTTTTTGACGCTGCAATGAATTCCAAAGCCTGGCCGTTTCAGGAGGCCATGAAGCTCGTCAAAAAATACGAGAAGAAAGACCCGGAAAAAGGCTATGTGCTGTTTGAGACCGGTTATGGTCCATCTGGTTTGCCCCATATCGGGACGTTCGGGGAAGTGGCCCGGACTACGATGGTGCGCCGCGCTTTTGAGGCGATTAGTGACATTCCGACCAAGCTGATCTCATTTTCCGACGACATGGACGGGTTGCGCAAAGTGCCCGACAATGTGCCCAACCGCGAAGAGATGGGTGCGCATTTGCAAAAGCCGCTGACATCGGTACCGGATCCGTTTGGCACGGACCCGAGTTTTGGCGCCCACAACAACCGGATGTTATGCGAGTTTCTGGACGGTTTTGGGTTTGAGTATGAATTCGCCAGTGCCACGGAATATTACACGTCGGGCAAGTTTGACGGCATCCTTCTTCGGGCCTGCGAGCGCTATGACGACATTATGAAGGTGATGCTGGCCAGTTTGCGCGAAGAGCGCCAGCAGACCTATTCGTGTTTTCTGCCGATCTCGCCTGAAACCGGACGGGTGCTTTATGTGCCCATGAAGGAGGTGAATGCCAAAGACGGGACGATCACCTTTGAGGAAGACGGCCAAGACATCACCATGCCGGTGACCGGTGGTAATGTGAAATTGCAGTGGAAGCCGGATTTTGGCATGCGCTGGGCCGCACTCGATGTGGATTTTGAGATGTACGGCAAGGAGCACGCCACCAACACCGCCATCTACCAGAAAATCTGCCGTATTTTGGGGGGCACCGGCCCTGAGATTTTCACCTATGAGCTGTTTTTGGATGAGAAGGGCCAGAAGATTTCCAAGTCCCAAGGCAACGGGATTTCCATGGACGAGTGGCTGGCCTATGCGCCGCCCGAAAGTCTGAGCTATTACATGTATCAAAAGCCCAAAACAGCCAAACGGCTGTTTTTCGATGTCATTCCCAAGGCGGTGGATGAGTATAACCAGCAGCTCAACGCATTTCCTAGTCAGGACTTGGCGACCCAGCTCAACAACCCAGTTTATCACATTCACCGCGGGCAGGCGCCTGCATCTGATATGGCGATCTCGTTCTCTATGCTGCTCAATCTGGCCTCGGCGGCCTCGGCTGAAGACAAGGACGTGCTTTGGGGGTTCATCCGCAAATATGCCCCGGATGCGACCCCGGCCAGCCACCCCGGACTTGATGCGGCGGCAGGCTATGCGGTCCGCTATTTCAACGAGCGGGTCAAGGCCACGAAAACCTACCGCGCGCCCAGCGATGTGGAGCGGGCAGCGCTTGAGGACTTGCGCGATCGTCTGGTGGCTTGGGATGGCGAAACCGATGCGGACACGCTGCAATCGCTGGTCTTTGCGGTTGGTAAAGAGCACGAGTTTGACCCCCTCCGCGCGTGGTTTTCGGCGATTTACGAGGTGTTGTTGGGCGCGTCGCAGGGCCCGCGCTTTGGCGGGTTCATCGCCATTTTCGGCATCACTGAGACGGCAAAACTGATTGATGATGCGCTCAGCGGCGCGTTTCTGGCCGGGTGATTTGACTTTGTAGCCGGCTGCTCCATCCTTTCCGCAAGGAAAATTTGGAGGCGGCTATGATCAGATTACTCATCACACTGAGCTTTATTGTGGGGCTGTCGCTGCCCGCGCGCGCCCAATCCGAGGCGATTACCGGTGTGATCAGTTCCCAGATCGAGGCGTTTCAAACCGGCGATTTGGAGAGGGCGTTCTCCTACGCGTCGCCCGCCATTAAAGGCATCTTTGGCAATCCGGAACGTTTTGGCGTCATGGTTCAGCGCGGCTATCCGATGGTCTGGCGACCTGCGGATGTCCGGTTTGGGCCGCTCAAATCAATTGCCGGACGGACGGTTCAAACTGTGTTTTTCACCGATCAGGGTGGTCGTGTTTTCGAAGCCTCTTACGAGATGATAGAGACGGAAAATGGCTGGCAAATCAATGGTGTATCCTTGCGCGAGGCGGGGGCGGGCGCTTAACGGGCCTTTGCTGTGCGCCTGCATTTTTCGGAGCAATAGCGCACCTCCTGCCAGACCCGCGCCCATTTCCTGCGCCACGCGAAAGGCCGCCCGCAACTGGCACAGGGTTTGGTCGGAAGATGCGGTTTCTTATGGGCCAAAATCTTGAGCCCCGGCGTCGGCAAACTCGGCCGACAGACGCCTTGCGCGCGCCCTGACGGAGGCTGATGTGTCGTTCAAAGCGGCCTTCAGGGCATCGGCGGATGTGTCTTCAAATTCTGGATAATGTCGCGTCAGATGGACCAACGCGTCAAGGCTCCAGGCTCTGAGAAATGGCCGGTCGTGGGGCAACAGCTCAATCATTTCAAGGGCCAAGACGCGGGCCGGGGCAGGCGACGGCGTGAGGTGGCGCACGGACTGGGCCAAATGGAGCTGGGCCTGCCAATCGGTCAGGGCTGGGGCCGTGGCCGCCAGTGCATCCGTGAAGACCTGCGACAGGCGCGCGCCCCGCTCCAAGCGGTCCTTTATCAGCCATGTAGCGCCGCTCTCCAGATGCGGTTGGTCTGATGGGATTGCGGCCAGAAGCCCGTCCAAATAATTGGTATCATTGCCGAATTCGGCCTCGATCTGCCCCAGAAGGGTGATGGATTTTCCGTCAAACCGGGCAAGCGCTGTAGATAGAGTTCGGTCCATGGCCGTAAATCTAGCGCGACGGGTGCCGGTTGGGTAGAGTGGTCCTATCTGATTGGAGGATGTGATGCCCAAAATCTCTGCCAAAGCGGATTATCAAACCGTAATTACGACATATGACGTGAACCCCGGCACCTGTCAGGAGGTTCTGGATTTGCTCAGTGATGCTTATGGGTCTTTTTTGTCCAAGCAGCCCGGTTTCATCGCGGTGGGCTTGCACGTGAACGATGCCCAATGCCGGAT
>CAKZTM010000008.1 GCA_937920555.1 uncultured Paracoccaceae bacterium
CGCTCTAAGCACGCAAAAACGACCACCAACATCGAGAGTTTGAAAAATCGAATTTTGAGCTACCTTAAAAGTATCATGAGGAGAGCTTAAATGATTCCGTTGCGCCGTTGGGCAATTCTTGCCGTGATTGTCCTTCTAACCCACCCGTCTGCCGTTTTGTCTCAAGGTCGTCCGGCGGGGGTTGGTGTTCAAGTGGTCGAGGAACGCGAACTTGTCGAGACCATACCGGTGTTTGCTGAAGTGGTAACCGCCAGAGATGGGGCCGTCGCAAGCCGGATCGCGGGCAGTGTCGAGAAAGTTCACGTGCTCGCGGGGTCACGTGTGGCCGCAGGTGATCTTTTGGTCGAACTGAACGAAGAGTTGCTGGAAATTCTTGTGGCCCAGTCCGAAGCGCAGTTGTCCGAAGCACAGGCCGGCAGAGACACCGCTGCGGTGCGCATTGATCGGGCCGAAATCAGCTTCGCACGGATTGAAGCCCTGCGCGATTCAGGCTCGTTTAGCAAAGGACAGTTTGACGATGCCCGCGCTGATCTGTTGGAAGCCCAATCTCAACAGGCCGAGGCGGAGGCACGGGTCAAAAGCAGCCGGGCGCAATTGTCAGAAACCCTCTACAAACTTGAACGCAGCAAAATAAGAGCACCGTTTCCGGGCGTGATCGTCGAGGTCAACACAATCCCGGGCGCGTTTATTCAGGCAGGCTCCCCGGTTGTTCGTCTGCTTGATATTGAGGCCTTCGAGGTCCAGGCCAGCGTGCCCGCGCGCTATGTCGCCGACCTTGAACCCGGCCAAGAGGTAAGCGCGACTTTGGAAACCGGCGAGGTGGTCACTCTCAACCTGCGCTCGATCTTGCCGTTGGAAAACACCTCAACCCGCACCCGCCCCGTGCGTTTCGCCTCCTCTGATCTGGGCGAGCTGAACAATGTCGCCGTCGGGCAATCTCTCACCGTTGATATTCCGCTAGGCGCTGCCCGCACCGCTTTGACTGTCCCCAAAGACGCATTGATCCAAGGGCGTAACGGCTGGACTGTCTTTGTTGCAGAAGAAAACAAGGCACAACCCCGCCCGGTCCAACTGGGAACCCCAATGGGGGACCGCTACGAAGTGCTCAATGGCCTGTTGGACGGCGATCTGGTGGTGGTGCGTGGCAATGAGCGCTTGCGCCCGGGGCAAGACATCACCCCCAACCCCGTGGAGGCAAACTGATGGATATCATCCGCTTTGCCATTGATCGTCCTGTCGCTGTTATGGCCGCGGTGCTTATTGCCGTCTTGTTCGGCGTTCTGGCACTCACCCGTATTCCGATCCAACTCGCCCCTGATGTGCGCAAACCCATCGTGGTCATAGAAACGGTCTGGCCCGGCGCCGCCCCCTCCGAAGTTGAGCGCGAAATCGTCAACCTGCAAGAGGAAGCCCTGCGCGGCCTTGAAGGCCTCGAGATCATGACCTCCCGCGCCCGGACCGGTCAGGCCGAAGTCACGCTCGAATTTGCCGTGGGCTCAAATATGAGCCAATCCCTTCTGCTCGTCTCGAACCGTCTCGACCGGGTCAGTGGCTACCCCGACGAGGCCAATGAACCCTCCCTTAATACATCAGGTGCCGATGACAGCCCGATCGCCTGGGTGCTGCTGACCGCCAAAGAGGGCAATACCCGCCCGCTGCCGACCTTCGGGGATTTCATTGAAGATGTTGTCAAAGATCGCGTCGAGCGCATCGAAGGCGTCTCTGCGGTCAATGTCTTTGGGGGTGTGACCCGCGAATTGCAGGTGGTGATTGACCCCCGCCGCTTGTCGCGCTTCGGCCTTACCGTGCCTGAGGTCGTGCGAACCTTGCGCGCCGAGAATATCTCCATCTCCGCAGGCGATGTTGACGAAGGCAAACGCCGCTATGTTGTTCGCAC
The DNA here is from genome assembly GCA_937920555.1 of uncultured Paracoccaceae bacterium. Lineage (GTDB taxonomy): Bacteria > Pseudomonadota > Alphaproteobacteria > Rhodobacterales > Rhodobacteraceae > CAKZTM01. Next base: position 1,898 of record CAKZTM010000008.1, read on the forward strand.
CGAAGGCAATCTCAATACCGAAGACGGGATCCGCAATGTCGTTTTGCGATCCGGGGCCGTGTCGGGTGAAATTGGGCGGGTGCGTGTGGGCGATGTCGCCGATGTGAGCTTCGCTTACAAAGATGCGACAGCACGCCTTCGCTTCAAAGGCGAACCGGCTCTGGCCTTTAATGTCGTGCGCGAATCCGGTGCAAACGTCATCAGCGTCATGGAAGAATTTCGCACCGTCTTGTCCGAACTGGCAGACGGACCTGTGGCCGATGCAGGACTGACCATGCAGCAAGTCTATGATGAAACCATCTATATTGACGGCGCCATCGGACTGGTGACCCAGAATATCTGGATCGGTGGGGCATTGGCCGCACTCATCTTGTTGCTCTTCCTGCGCTCACCACGGGCAACACTGGTGGTGTCGCTCTCTATTCCCGTGTCCATCGTTGCCACCTTTGTGGTGATGGCGCTGACCGGCCGGACCCTAAATGTCATCTCTCTGGCCGGGATCGCATTCGCGGTTGGCATGATCGTGGATGCCGCCATCGTGGTGCTTGAAAACATCTTCCGCCTGCGCGAGGCTGGCTACAACCGCCGCGAAGCGTCCTATAAAGGGGCCAGTCAAGTCTGGGGCGCCATTTTGGTCTCTGCCCTGACCACCGTTCTGGTCTTTATCCCGATCCTGATCATGCAGCTTGAAGCGGGACAACTGTTCCGCGATATCGCCGTTGCGATCTCTGTCTCGGTTCTGTTGTCGCTGGTGGTCGCCGTCACCGTGATCCCCGCGCTTGCCAGCCGCCTTCTTAGGGCCGACAACAAAAAGCCTATGCGCATCTGGGGCCTTGACCATCTGGCGCGGGGCTTTCACGGATTGATCATGGCTTACGTGCGCCTGACGGTAAGGTCGCGTGCCATCGGACTGGCTCTGGTGGCGCTGATCGCAGGCGGTGCAGCCGTCGCAAGCTTCACATTCCTGCCGCGTCTGGAATATCTGCCGGAGGGCAACAGAAACCTCGTCTTCGGCCTTATTATCCCGCCGCCGGGCTATAATTTGGAAACCACCGAAACCATCGCCCAACGGATCGAAGCGGTCGCGCGCCCGCTTTGGGAAGCAGCCCCACAAACACAGATGGAAGACGGCACCCCTGCCATTGACGGCTTTTTCTTTGTGGCCACTCCGGGGAATTCCTTTGTGGGTGCAGCCGCGATGGACAGCCAAAGGGCTGGTGAGCTTATCCCGATCCTGAGCCGTCCGATCTTTGCAGAGCCCGGTACATTCGGCTTCATGACCCAACCCTCCTTGTTTGGGCGCGGGGTCGGCGGCGGGCGCACCATCGAGCTGAACGTCTCCGGTCAGGATCTCAACGAGATCTTGGGCGTCGCGGGCCGTGCCGCTGGTATCGTCTCGGGACTTTTGCCGCGCTCGGAGGGCCACCAGTTTCGCCCGATCCCCGGATTGGAACTGGGCGCACCAGAGGTCCGGTTGATCCCCGACCGCCTAAGGCTGGCGGATGCGGGTCTCGACAGCTCAAGCCTTGCAGCGACCGTTGACGCGTTCAATGACGGGTTGCGCGTGGCCGAAATCACCGTCGGTGCTGAACGGGTCGATCTGGTCATCAAAGGGGACCGGTCCGTCAGCGATGCGGCACGCACCCAAGATGTGGGCAACTATCCGGTCGTCACATCAAGTGGACAGATTGTGCCGGTTTCGGCCTTGGCCGACGTGGTCCTGACCGCAGGGCCCACTGAAATTCGTCATCGCGACAGATTGCGGACTGTCACTCTTGAAGTCCGTCCGGCAGACAATCTACCTTTGGAAGAAGCGGTCGAGCTGTTAGAGACGGAAGTCGTGGCGACCTTGAAAGCCCAAGGCATCCCTTCGGACATTCGGCTGGCAGTCTCTGGCACGGCGGACCAACTCAGCCAGACATGGTCGGCCATTCAGATCAACCTGACCGTCGCCCTGATCATTGTCTTTCTGGTCATGGCCATCCTGTTTGAAAGCTTCGTTCTGCCTCTGGTCATATTGATTGCGGTTCCTGTGGCTGCTGCCGGCGGCGTCGGCGGGCTGGCCGTGCTGAACACGTATCAGACCCAACCTTTGGACATGCTCACCCTTTTGGGTTTCATCATCCTTGTGGGCATTGTTGTGAACAACGCGATCCTGATCGTCCATCAGACACTCTATCATCTGCGCGATGACGCGATGGACCCAATCGACGCCATCGAGGAAGCCACCCGCAATCGTATCCGCCCGATTTTCATGTCCACCCTGACCAGCGTTATGGGCATGCTCCCGCTCATCGTCTTTCCCGGGGAAGGCTCAGAACTTTATCGCGGCTTGGGCGCTGTGGTCGTGGGCGGCCTGTCCATGTCGGCATTCCTGACCCTCCTGACAGTCCCGCCGCTTTTGAGGCTTTGTATCCGCAAACCGGGGCCTGAACTGGACGGCATCTCGACGGTCCCGGCTGCGTCGTAAATCACCTGACGCGTTGACATCTTAGATTTCAGAGAGCTTTAGGTGGTTCCGGGTTTAAAGCGGAACGCTCTAAGGGGAAACAAAGGGGACATCGACAACGCTCCCCCTTTGATAAATGCGACTAGCATTTGACCGCGTCCGCCCTGTTAGCTGGCAGCACATCGAAGATGTGCGAGAAGCCTTCGGGCGGGTGGACGCATTGCAGCATTGCAAACAACACAAATGCTCAAGTAGTTGAACCATAAAGTGAGCAATTCAGGTGCCTCAAAGCGTCAACCCAGGGGCGGCCGCGTCCGGGCCGTACTCCGCCGCTTTTAGCTCCAAGCGGCCGTTCCTTCGCAGCCTTCAAATCAGACCCAAGCAAAGCGCCGGTCAAGCAGGTCCAAAACACCCTGATCACCCGAAACCACTGTACGCACCCCTCCCAAAAAAACCCGTGCATAGGTTGTGCATGCCACGTTTCACCGAAAATCCCGGTCATGTTTGAGCGACGGGATGCGCGACCGGGCGACCTCCACCAGCCCCATATCCAGCTCCACAACCGACAGCCCGACGCGGGTTCCCATGTCCTCCAGAACGTGCCCCCAAGGGTCCACGACCATGCTATGTCCGTAGGTTTCGCGCCCATCATCATGGGTGCCCGTTTGAGCGGCGGCGATCACATATGCACCGGTTTCAATGGCGCGGGCGCGCAGCAAGATTTCCCAATGGGCGCGTCCGGTGGGCACGGTGAAGGCGGAGGGAATGAACAGCATCGTGGCACCCGCCTGTGCGTAGGTCCGGTAAAGTTGGGGGAACCGCAGGTCGTAGCATATCGACATGCCAAGTGGTCCCCACGGCGTTTGTGCCAAGACCGCTTGGGTGCCCGGAGCGTAGCGTTTGCTTTCCAAAATCGGGCGGCCCTCATCGGGATACATGTCGAACAGATGTATTTTGTCGTAAGCCGCCGTGATCTCACCGCGGGCATTGATCAAGTTGGAGTGGTTGAGGAACTTCTGGCCCTCAGGCTGGGCAATCGGGGTCGATCCGGTGTGGATCCACATGCTGGATTCGGCGGCCAATGCCTTGCAGGTGTTGATGAATGGGTCGGAGGTCTCGGGGCCTATCAGTTCCGGCTCGGCGCTCAAGCGGCGGTTCATCAGTCCTGCCACTTCCGGGAAGGCCACCATGTGGCAGCCTTGGCGCGCGGCTTGGGCCACCATGTCTTTGGCAAAGGCGATGTTGCCCGCATGGCGATCGGTCGAGGTCATCTGAACCAGCCCAAGGCGTAGGGTTTCAGTCATTTTTGGTCCATCTCAACGAGGCAGCGGCCAGCCCGACGTTCATCATGATGCGCCGCACATGATGTGCGGTCACAAACTCAAGGTTAGCATCAAGAGATCGCGCCATCAGCCCCATTTTTTGAAGTGCCGCGCGGTGGGTCATATGGCGCTGAACGCGATGACGATGCCCACGATAATCAGGAGGATACCTGCGATGATATTGGTGCGCCTGACCGCCTCGGGGGAGGCCAGGAATTTGCGGGCGCGGTCAATCGAGGCGGCCAGTATCAGATTGCCGATCAGCGGGACAATCATCGACAATGTGCAGATAGCGGCAATGTCGATCCATGTGATTTGCGAGAGGTCAAAAAAGCCCGGCAGGATGCCCATGTAAAACAGGACGGCTTTGGGGTTGCCCAAGATCACCAGCACTCCGGCGAGAAATCCCGCCAGCATGCCCGGTTTCGTCAGGCGGTTATTGGTGGCCAGTGACACATTGGCGTGCCGGATCAGGGCGGCCCCCATGATCACAAAGACCACAGCGCCCACATAGCGCAGCACTGTCAGGAAGTCCGCATAGACCGAGACCAGATAGGAGACGCCAAAAATCGCCAGCAGCGGCCATAGTACATCGCCGACCACCACCCCCAAGGCCAGTGGCCATGCGGCGTGAAAGCCCCCCGATACGGCGCGTGCGATCAGGGCGACCCAGACCGGGCCGGGGGTCAAAAACAAGACAAATAATGCGAATGCGTAGAGACCCAGTTGGGTCAGGGTGACGGTCATGCTTGTTCGGGCAAGGTGAGGGAGCCGTCCTCGGCCAGTGGCCAAAACGGGTTCATGGCCAGTTCCCACACATGTCCGTCCGGGTCGGCATAATACCCCGAATACCCGCCCCAAAACACCTTTTCGGGGGCTTTGAGGGCGGTGGCCCCGGCTGCAACGGCTTGTGCGTAGGCTTGATCGACCTCAGCTTGGGTTGCGAAATTTTGTGCCAATGTGGTGGCCCCTGTGCCAAGGGTAGCGCCTTCGCGGCCTTGATCTTTGGCAAGGGCGTCGCGGCCAAACAGGCCCAGCACAGCCCCGTGGATCTGGTAAAACACGACTTCCTCGGCGGGAGAAGGATGGGGGGTCCAGCCAAGGGCTGCGTAAAACGCCTTGGACCGGGCGAGATCATCCACGCCCAGTGTGATCAGGGTGACCCGTTGCGGCGTCATGGTGAAATCCTTCGCATTGCAGCCAAATCCATTCGCGGATTTAGACCTTACTGCGATAGGAGTTTCAAGCGGCTTAGGCGCCGGGGGTGCGGCGTCTTCGGGGTGCCCCGCCCCAGAGCATCAGGCCAAATGCCGCCAGCAGCATCCCGCCTGCGGCAGGTGTTGGAACCGGGGCCACACCGGCCGGGGCCAAGCTGACGCTAATATTGTACACCCCGTAGTGATCCTGATCGGGGTCGTAGGTTCCGTTGAGGCTTGCCAGATTTTGCAAATCCGCCCGTGGGGGGGCCTTGCCGAATGTGACAAATGTCGTGCCGCCGGTGCCGTTCACTTTCTTGGAGAACATGGCCCGGCCGACCTGTTGGAAGGGGCTTGGGGCAAGGATAGCTTGAGACGGCGTGCCTTTGGTGGTGTCGACAACGACACTGTTCACTGAGGTGGTCACCTTGGCGTATTGGAAGAAGATCTTATTGTTGGAATTATCGACGTAGCTGTTTCCGTTGGTGCTCCAGAAATCCACGCCATTCACAAAGAATTTCCGTCCATCGACCCGGCGGATGGTCAGGAAATCCGGGTAATTCGGATTGCCGTTTATGTCGATATGGGAGCGCAAATTGCCGTCACCCAATGCCCCTGTCAGGGAGCCTGTGATGATATAGCCCTGATCGACGATCGTGCCGACAAACGGCGGCGTGCCATTGGCCAAATTTGGCCCATATTGCGGAGTTTGAGCCAATGTGAGTGTCGTGGCAAATGTTACAACCGCACTTGTCATCCACAGCAGTAAAGCTGCCAGTACTGTATTTCTCATAAGATCCCTCTTTGCAGCACTTTTCCAACCCTTATTTATCAATAGGCGGTGTGAATTAGCGGCACAATTGAGGCAATCCTTACTGTCGTGCGAAGGCCGATTATTGCCGGTTATTTAGGATATCTGGACTTCGGAGGCGCCATTACGCTCGGAGACTTCGATCATCATCGCGCGGTCGCCGAATGCCTCGAACAGTTCGGGGCCGGTGCCGGACATCCATGCTTGAGCGCCCAGTTCGCAAATCTCGTCGTAAAGGGCTGCACGTCGGTCTGCGTCCAGATGGGCGGCGACCTCATCAAGCAGCAGGATCGGCGGCGCGCCAAAATCCTGAGCCAAGGCGCGGGCATTTGCCAAAATCAGCGACACCAGAAGGGCTTTTTGCTCGCCGGTGGAGCACAATCGCGCCTCCATCTCCTTGGCGGCGTAAACGGCGCGCAGGTCCGCCCTATGGGGTCCGCTGAGCGTGCGTCCGGCGTCCATGTCGCGGATGCGGTCTTCGGCGAAGGCCAGTTCCAGATCATCGGCTGAGACCGCTTGGCTGGTATGCTCAATCTCCAGATCAGCGACGGGGAAGGATGTGGAGGTGTCGGTTTGTGCGGCGGTCAGGCGGTCCACCGCGAAATCGCGATTTGTGTTAATTTCAGCGCCGAACCGGGCCATTTGCGTCTCTAGGGCGGCGTACCATGAGGGTTCTTGAACCCTGTCTTTCAGCAGTCGGTTGCGCTCGCGCATGGCCTTTTCATAGCCCAGAACGGCCTCGGCGTGGCGTGGCTCGAAGCTCATGGTCAGACGGTCCAAAAATCCCCGTCTGTCGGCGGCCCCTTCGACCCAAAGCCGATCCATCACTGGCACCAGCCAGACCAGTCGGGCAATTCGGCCCAAGGCCAGTTGGGGGGTTACTTTTTCGTCGATATGTACGGTTCGCGCGCCGCCCTCAGAGCTGGTGACGATTTGGTGGGTCTGTCCAAGGCTGTGCAACTCCGCCCAGATTTTCCAACCCAATGCCTCGGGCGTGCGCGCAATGTCCTGGGTCTTCGCCCGGCGCATGCCGCGACCGGGTGAGAGCATGGACACGGCTTCAAGAAGGTTGGTTTTGCCCGCGCCATTGGCCCCAAACAGCACAACGGGCCGCGTGTCAGGCGTAATGTCGAGCGATTGGTATGAGCGGAAGTGAGAGAGGCGAAGCGACCGGACTGCGAGCATCAAACCCGCATCGGCATCACAACATAGGTCGCAGACGCGTCAGAGCCTTCGCGCATCAGCGTCGGATCAGCGGCTGTGTTGAACATGAACACGGCGTTTTCCCGGTCCACTTGCGAGGCGATCTCCAGCAGATATTTGGCGTTAAAGCCGATTTCGAGCGGCTCATCCGCATAGGCCACGGCCAGCTCCTCGTCGGCGGCACCGCTATCGGGGGCGTTGACCGACAAGATCAGCCGGTCCTCGTCCAGAGACAGTTTTACGGCGCGTGAGCGTTCTGATGAGACGGTCGAGACCCGGTCAACGGCGGCGGCAAACTCGGCGGCGTCAACCTCCATCCGTTTGGTGTTTCCTGCCGGGATGACGCGTGCGTAATCAGGGAAAGAGCCGTCGATCACCTTTGATGTCAGGGTGATCTGCGGCGTGGAGAAGCGCACTTTCGTCTCCGAGACGGATACGGCGATTTGCACATCGTCATCGTCCAGAAGTTTGCGCAATTCGCCCACGGTTTTGCGCGGTACGATCACGCCGGGCAGCTCTTCGGCGCCTTCGGGCAATGTGTCGTCGATTTGCGCCAAACGGTGGCCATCTGTGGCGACGCAGCGCAAGGTTTTGCCATCGGGACCGTCGGCAGAATGCATGTACACACCATTGAGGTAGTAGCGGGTTTCCTCGGTGGAGATGGCGAATTTTGCTTTGTCAAAGAGCCTGCGCAAAGTGGGTGCAGGCACCGCGAAGTTGGAGGCGTATTCAGACGTCGCCATGATCGGGAAATCTTCTTTGGGCAGGGTGGCCAGAGAGAAATGCGACCGTCCGGCTTTGACTTCCAAGCGACCGGATTGGCCGTCATCGGACAACTCCACCTGAGAGCCGTCGGGCAGTTTGCGCACAATCTCATGGAGCGTGTGGGCCCCGACGGTCGTGGCACCTGCCTGATTGACCATTCCGTTGGTTTTATCCACCACCTCAATGTCCAGATCGGTCGCGCGGAATGCGACGCTATCGCCTTCGGCCTCGATCAGCACATTGGCGAGGATCGGTATAGTATTTCGCCGCTCAACTACGCCCTGAGCGCGGCTCATCGCCTTCAAAAGGTCGCTACGCTCGATATTCACTTTCATGAACGTCACTCCTTGCCGGGGTTCTTCGTGCCCTGATGTTATCAAGGTCGCCGCAATTGATGCCGCAACCCGCAAATGATCTATATAATGTGGCTGACTATAATAGACACGCAAGCGCACACAAGGCGCATTTTCGTCGTGCAAAGCCAGAACGCTTAACGTTCAACCGCTCAGACCCGGACGCCTGTGCGCGTTCGAGCAGGAGGCGGTTCGCCGTTGCCACCGGGTAGATACGGGCCGGTACGGATTTGTGGTCGCGGCCGTCGGGGGTTACTGCGCTTTATGCCTCCAACATGCGGCGCAAAAGTTCGACATCTTCGGCAATCGCCGCATCGCTTTCTTTCAACTCGGTGATTTTCTTGACCGCATGAATGACCGTTGTGTGGTCCCGTCCACCAAACCGCCGGCCAATATCCGGCAGACTTTTCGAGGTCAGGTTTTTCGCCAGAAACATTGCAATCTGGCGGGGCCGGGCGACGGCGCGTGCGCGCCGGGCAGACAAAATATCGTTGACCTTCAGGTGGTAATGCTCGGCCACTTTTCGGATGATTTCCTCAACCGTAATATTCTTTTGAGTGGTTCGCAGCACGTCCGCGAGGCTTTCCTGCGCCATGTCGAGCGTAACTTCCTTGCCCACCAGCGAGGCGAAGGCAAAAAGCCGCGTCAATGCGCCTTCGAGCACGCGCACATTGGAGGAAATCCGGTGGGCCAGAAACTCGATCACGCCATCGGCAATGACCACATCGGGGTAATGCACCAGATTGGCTTCCATTTTCGACTGCAAGATGCCCAAACGCAGTTCATAATCGGTCGGGTGGATATCCACCACCAGCCCCCATTGCAGGCGCGATTTGATCCGGTCGTCAATGTCGTCAATGTCATTGGGCGAGCGGTCGGCAGAGATCACGATCTGTTTGTTTTGATCGATCAGCGCGTTGAATGTGTGGAAAAACTCGTCCTGAGTGCTTTCTTTGCCCGCGATGAACTGCACATCGTCAATCATCAGCACATCGACCGAGCGGAACATGTCCTTGAAGGTCAGCATGTCCTTAAAGCGCAGCGCTTGCACGAATTTATGCATGAATTGCTCGGCGGACAGGTAGAGCACTCTGGCGTCCGGCCGGTTGTTGCGGATTTCCCATGCGATGGCGTGCATCAGGTGGGTTTTACCCAGACCCACGCCGCCATAAAGAAAGAGCGGGTTGAAACTGACCGCGTCGCTCTCCGCCACCCGGCGGGCTGCGGCATGGGCAAGCTCGTTGGGCTGGCCGACCACGAAATTTTCAAATGTCAGGCGTTTGTCCAGAGGCGAGGTCGGAAGATCCGACTTTGCCGATTTTGCGGGCGGAGCCTCATGGTAGGTTTTTGCCGGTTTTTTCTCGGGCTGCGGGGTTGCGGTTTGAACGGAAAATTCAAGCCGATCCACGCAGGCGCCGTTGGCATTCATAAGCTCGCAAATTCGCGCGCCGTAATTGCGGTTCACCCAATTTCCGATGAACTTGGTGGGGGTCCGAAAGACCGCAACCTTGCCCTCGGTTTTGATCAAACTGAGTGGTTCGATCCAGTTGGTGTATGCATCTGCTCCCAATGTCGATTGCAATTTTGCACGAACTTCGCCCCAGCCTTCATCTGTCATTTTCAATCGTCCATTCGCCTCACTGAGCAATACTCGCGAGATCTTTTGTACGGCACCCGGCAGTCCTGAACGCTGCGTGGGTTAGCCTATTTGCCAAGGAAGATTATTAAACTTCCATCCATTTACGACACTGCGTTGACCGCTCGGATCGGGGTCGCCTTCAAACCCTTCCGCCACGTTGATGCACACACAGTTTATGTTTTTGCTCGAAAGATGGTTCTGGACATATGTCGCTGCCTCAAACGACCGGGCCCCGGACCTGCAAATGAAAAACAGGTGATCAGGGTAGGCTCCGTTAAATCCGGCTTCTAATTCGTCAAAGAAGGCCGGGTTAACACTCATATCTGGCTGTTTCCGCCATTCGATAAGATGAGCCGCGCTGTTGATGCCAGTTAAATCAGGTACACCGATGGTGTCCCATTCTACCTGTGTCCTGCAATCGACAAGCGCCGAATTCTGGTTGTGTGTGAGATGATCCCAAACGGTATTCGGGGACATATTTTCGATAGAAATACTTTGTCCCCCTGTCACGTTTAGCCCTCATTTTTTGAATTCGCTTGATGACACTAACAATTCAAATCGGGCTGGATCAAGAAGACTTCTGGGGTTGACTGCGAAAGAATCGGCGAACGATTTTTCGAAGTTACGATCTGATTAATCAGGCCCGGATTTTTGATCGAAGAACCGGGTTAGATTCGGGGTAAAAAGTTCGTGATAATTGGCAAGGTTAGGTCGGCATCTTAAATCTTTGCGACAGCGTGGCGCGGTTTTGGAACAGGTTTTTTCGCCATTGTCCTAAATCCGCCGATGCAAGCGGCACCGGGAAGGGCAGTCTCAAAAATGTCATAAAAAAAAGACGCCCACATGTGTGGACGTCGCGTCAAATTATTTTTTTGGCTCTGAGGCGCGAGGAATTACGGGCACATCGTGCCGGTGATTCTTTTAAGCGCCCATTGCTTTCACGCGGCCCGACAGACGGGACATTTTCCGCGCAACAGTGTTTTTGTGGTAGAGGCCTTTGGTCACACCGCGCATCAGCTCTGGCTGAGCCGCTTTGAGCGCGTCTTTTGCAACAGCCTGGTCACCGCCCGCAATCGCTTCCTCAACCTTCCGCAGATAGGTCCGGATGCGTGTCTTGCGCGATTTGTTGACCTCGGTCCGGCGCTCGATTTGGCGCGCGCGTTTTTTGGATCCCGGCGAGTTTGCCATAGATAAAATTCCGATTCTGAACGACGTGTAATTATGAAGCGCGGTATCTACATCTCTGACACCACACTGTCAACGCGCTGGTTGCGTTTTATTTCCCCTTGAATCTGGGGGTGCGTTTTTCGGCGAAGGCGGCCATTCCTTCGGTTTGATCCTCGGTGGAAAAGAGTGCGTTAAACAGTCTGCGTTCAAACAGCGTGCCCTCGCTGAGCGTGCTCTCATAGGACCGGTTGACCGCTTCCTTTGCGGCCATGGTGGCCAGAATGGATTTTTCGGCGATTTTGGCGGCTGTGGTCATCACCTCGTCGCGCAGATCTTTTGCGGGCACCACGCGCGACACAAGGCCGGAGCGTTCTGCTTCTTCGGCATCCATGAAGCGGCCGGTGAGGATCATTTCCATGGCTTTGGACTTGCCCACAAAGCGGGTCAGACGCTGAGTTCCGCCAATTCCGGGAATGACGCCCAGATTGATTTCTGGCTGGCCGAACTTGGCGGTATCGGCGGCGATAATAAAGTCGCACATCATCGCCAATTCGCATCCGCCCCCCAGCGCGTAGCCGGAGACAGCGGCGATGATTGGCTTGCGTGCTTTGGCGATGACCTGGGTTTCGGGGCCGAACATGTCCTCGGTGAACACATCCCCGAATGTCTTTTCGGACATTTCTTTGATGTCGGCGCCTGCGGCGAATGCTTTTTCGGAGCCGGTGATCACAATGACGCGCACGCTATCGTTGGTCTCGGCGGCTGTGATGGCGCAGGCCAACTCGCTCAGGAGTTGGGAGGACAATGCGTTCAAGGCGTCGGGCCGGTTGAGGGTGATCAACGCAATGTGGTCCGAAACCTCTACGATTATTGTTTCATAGGCCATTTATGTGTGCATCCCGATTTATTGAGCGGTTGGTTTATCATTCTGGGGGCGAGGTTCAAGGGAAACGCGCGACCTGTGTGATCGCGGTGTCAAACCCTGGATCGTCCTCAAACCGCAGGCGCACCGGAAAGGTCAGCACTTGCGGGCGAAACTCCGGGGGCAGGCGCACGGCGTCTTTTTCGGTGGTCACCAATTGCGCATTTTTGGATTTGGCCTCGGCGATCAGGCGTCGCAAAAGGTCAGAGCGGTAGGGCGCGTGGTCACCAAAGGCGCGGGTTTCGATCAGCTCGGCCCCGGCGGCTTTAAGGGAGTTGAAGAATTTCGCGGGTCTGCCGATGCCCGCAAAGGCCAGAACCCTAAGCCCGGTCCAGTCCATGCCGGTGTGCAGTGGTGTCAGTTCCGCCTCAAAGACCGGGATTTGGGGGGGCTCATTTTGCAAAAATGTTCTGCGGGCGGTTTGGGGGCCGATCAGCACCATCACATCGGCGCGGGCCAAACCGTCTGCGACCGGTTCGCGCAAGGGGCCTGCGGGGATGACGCGTCGGTTGCCAAATCCGACATCCGCATCGACCACGAGAATGGACATGGTTTTGGTCAGTGCAGGGTTTTGAAAGCCGTCGTCCAAGATCACCAGATCAGCGCCCGAGGCCTGAGCGGCCATGGCCCCCGCGGCGCGGTCCGGGGACACCCAAACGGGACCAAAGGCGGATAGTAAAAGCGGCTCGTCGCCCACATGGGCGGCGTCGTGTCTGGTCTCGACCACGCGGGTTGTGGCCTCGACCCGGCCGCCATATCCGCGCGAGACTACATGGGCGTTGAGGCCTTGGGCTGCGAGGCGTTCCATCAGGTTCATGACCACCGGCGTTTTGCCCGTGCCGCCGGCGTTGAGATTGCCGACACAGATCACCGGGATGTCCAAATCCGTGCCGGGTTTTGCCAGCCGCCGACGTGTCACGGCGGTCCACACTGCGGCAAGTGGTGACAAGAGAGCGGCTTTGAGCCCTGCCGGTTGGGTCCAGAAGTCAGGGGCTTTCATGACCAACGGCTTTGTCGAAATAGGGACGCAACAGATCAAGCACCGCATCGGTGACGCCCGCGCCATCGCTGGACACTTCCCAAGCGGCGGCTGCGTATTTGGCCGCCTCATCGGGGTTGAGAAACCGGTCAACCGCATCTGCCAGCTCTTGCTCGGTGCGCACGCAAAAGGCGGCTTCTCCGTCATAGAGGCGTTGATAGATGTCCTCGAAATTATGCACATTTGGGCCGTGCAGGATGGCCGAGCCCAAGGCGGCGGGTTCAAACGGGTTGTGCCCGCCCGACGTATCCAGAGAGCCGCCCACAAAGGACACGGGCGCCAGTCTGTACCACAGGCCCATCTCGCCCAGTGTGTCGGCGAGATAGACTTCGGTTTGTCCGGTCACTTTCTCGCCGCGTGAGCGCACAGAGACTTTCAGGCCCATTTTGAGCAGCAGCGCCTCTATTTCGCCTGCGCGTTCGGGGTGGCGCGGGGCCAAGATCAGCAGCAGTTCGGGGTTTTTCCGGCGGGCCAGAAGTTGTGCCTCGGCGATCACTTCTTCCTCGCCGTCATGGGTGGAGCCTGCAAACCAGACCGGGCGGGTGCCGATTTGTTTGATCATTTCCTTGCGGGCCAGTTGGTCATGGGGCAGCGGCACCGCCCCTTCTTTCAGAGAGCCCGTGACGGTGATCCGGTCCGCAGGTGCCCCAATGGAGGCGAATGCATCCACCATGTCGGGGGTTTGCAGCAGCAATTTGTCGAAGCGTTGGAAGAGGCTGCGGGACATGCCTTTGACCCGTTTCCAGACCTTCAGTGTATTGGCCGAGATCCGACCGTTGATCAGCAGCATTGGCACGCCGCGTTCATGGGTCTGGGTCATCAGGCGAGGCCAAAATTCGCTCTCGGTCCAGATCGCGACATCGGGCCGCCAGTGGTCCAGGAACCCGGTGACGGCGGTTTTCGTATCCACGGGGATATACTGGTGGATCACCGTTTTGGGCATGCGCGCATCCAGGATCATCGCCGAGGACCGGGTGCCGGTTGTGACCAAAACGGTAAGCTTTGGGTATTCGGATTTAATCTGGGCGAGCAATTCCAGAATTGAGAGCGACTCGCCCACCGACGCTGCATGAAACCAAGCAAGTGGTCCTTCGGGGCGGGGAAAATCCGGTTTTCCGAAACGCTCATGTATGCGGTCGGGGTCTTCTTTGCCTTCGGCCACACGTTTCTTGAGCTTACGCCACGCCCAGCCATCGGCCAGAGACGTGGCGCCCAAATAGGCGGAAAGTGCCAGAGAGTTCCCCATCGCGACGCGCCCCCTTCTGCGCGGTGCTTAGCCCAGCTCCTCGGTCGGGCCTGCGGCCTGTTCTTCGTCGCGAAGCCGGTGCAAATGCGCAATAAAGTAGCGCATGTGGGCGTTATCGACGGAGCTGTGGGCCTTGGCTTTCCAGGCGTCAAAAGCGCTTGCATAATCGGGGTAGATGCCCACCAGATCAATCGCGTTGACGTCCTTGAAAATTTTCGTGGTCGGATCGCTGAGTTCGCCTCCAAAGACGAGATGTAGTCGTTGTGCCATGAGTGCCTCCTTGGGTTCCGTCCTGTCAGCTTCTCTATAACAGAGGGTTAAAGACGGGCAAGCAGAGCCTCGTGCAGCTCCGGTCCTGCGGCGATGATGCCGGGCAGATGCGGCATGGTATTGTTGAAGCGCACGGTTCCGCCATTTTGGGTCGAGACTTTTGCACCGGCCTCTGCGGCGATCAAAGTTCCTGCGGCCACGTCCCATTCCCATGTGGGGCGCAGGGTCAGCATAGCGTTGAATTGGCCATCGGCCACAAGGCACAAGCGGTAGGCCAGTGAGGAGCGGAAATGCCTTTGCACAGGGGGCACGCCGCCGGGCCAGAACTGGGCGGTCAGGTTGAATTTGTTGGACAGCACGGTGGCGGTTTCAAGGGTGTCATGGCCGCGAAAGCGGATCGGTTGGCCGTTGAGTTCTGCGCCTTGCCCAAGCGTGGCGGTATAGGTGAGGTCAAGTTCGGGCAGGTGCACCACGGCGGCTTGAACCTGTCCGTCGGTGGCAATTGCCAGCGAGGTTGCGAAGGTCTTGGAGCCCTCAATAAAGGCGCGTGTGCCGTCGAGCGGATCAATGATGAACACAGAGCGGTTGTCGGCGCGACTGGACGTGTCTTCGGTTTCCTCCGACAGCCATCCGTAATCGGGGCGGGCGCGCAAAAGCTCCCGTTCCAACATCGCGTTCATGGCCAGATCGGCCTCGGTGACCGGGCCTTGCCCATCACCCTTGTCCCATGTCTGCGGGTCGTTGCGGAAGAATGTAGAGGCGATTTTGCCCGCCTCCAGAGCGGCATCGGTGAGCAGCGCGAGATCAGCTTCCGGCAATCGTCATGTCCTCGATCAAGAGCGATGGAATGACCCGGCTGAGATGGGTGCGGGCGTCGTTTGCCGGGATGATCCGCATCAGCATATCGCGCAGGTTGCCTGCCACGGTGCATTCATTCACGGGGCCCGTGACCTCGCCGTTTTCGACCCAAAAGCCCGATGCGCCGCGAGAATAATCGCCGGTGGTCGGGCTGATAGTGGAGCCTATGAAGGAGGTGATCCAAAGACCGGTGCCCATGTCTTTGAGAAGCTCTTCGAGGCTTTTATCCCCTTGAGTTAGCTCAAGATTTCCGATGCTGGGCGCGGGAGGAGATGACGCGCCACGGGCTGCATTCCCGGTGCTGGGCATGCCCAATTTGCGACCGGTTGCCAGATCCAGCGTCCAGCCGGTCAGCACGCCGTCTTGGATGATTGCGCGCTTTTGCATGGGCAGACCTTCGGCATCAAACGGGCGCGAGCCTGATGTGCGGCTGCGGTGCGGGTCTTCGGTGAGGCTCATATGCGCGGGCAAAACCTGCGTCCCCAGAGCGTCTTTGAGCCAGCTTGAGCCGCGTGCGATAGCGCTGCCGTTGATGGCGGAGGTCAGGTGGCCGATGATCGAAGAGGACACGCGCTCATCGATCAAGATGGGATATGTGCCGGTTGGTGGGCGGGTGGCGCCGTTGCGCTCGGCGGTACGTTCGCCGGCAATGCGGCCGATCTCAGTTGGGCTCATCAGGTCTTCGAAATGGGTGCGGCCGTCGCCGAAATAATCCCGCTCCATGCCCAAGCCTTCGCCGGTGATGGCCACGCAGGAGGTTGACCATGAGGTGCGCCGGTATCCGGCGGAAAAGCCGTTGGATGCGGCCAGCCAAACGTCATTGCCGGACCAGCCGGAGCCCGATGCCTGCACTTTGGACACGCCTTTGACTTTTAGTGCGGCGGCCTCAGCTTCCAGCGCCATATCCTGCAATTGTGCGGGTTCGGGGCTTTGGGTGTCGTCTGACATGTCCAAAGCCGCGAGATCCCAATCGGTGGCCAACTGGTCGGGCGCGGCCAATCCGCAATAGGGGTCGTCGGGCGCCACTTTGGCCATGGCCACCGCACGCTCGGCCATGGTTTGAAATGTGGCGTCGCGAATATCTGACGAGGCGATATTGGCCTGTTTTTGACCGATCAAAACCCGCAGGCCCACGTCGATGCCTTCGGCGCGTTCTGCATGTTCCAATTTGCCCTCAAGCACCTCAATGGAGATGCTGTCACCGGAAATCAGGATTGCGTCCGCACTTTCGGCTCCGGCCTGTTTGGCGGCGTCCAGCAGTTTTCCGGACAAGTTTTCGAGATTCGGCGCGTCTGACATATGTGTACTCGGCTCGTTATGGGTGTTGCGCGCTATCTAGTCTTTCCGCACGGTCATTGCCAGCCCGCGCGGGCATTTGGCTCTTGACCAAGGACGAATTTCTGCAGCTTATGGCGCGATTTTTGAGCTTTGAGGAGTTTGGCGATGGCGTGGTCCCCGGATAAAACTGAGGTAAGTAGTTGGAATGAATGGGATCCTTTGCGCCATGTCATTGTGGGCCGGGCCACCGATTGTCATATCCCGCCCGCCGAGCCTGCACTGGACGCAAAGGTGCCCGAAGATTCGGATATGCGCGGTCAGTGGGGCAAGCGGCCTCAGGACAGTATTGATCGCGGCAATGAGCTTTTGGACAATTTCGCAGCCATGCTGGAGGGGCGCGGGGTGCGGGTGGACCGGCCCACGCCCACGGATTTTGCGCTGCCCGTCACAACGCCGGATTTCCACACCGAGAGCCAGTTCGGTTGCATGCCGCCGCGGGATGTTTTGCTGACCGTTGGTAACGAGATTTTGGAAGCGACCATGTCCTATCGGTGTCGGTGGTTCGAGTATCTTTGCTATCGGCCCTTGATGCAGCAATATTTCAACGAAGACCCCAATTTCCGCCACGAATCTGCGCCCAAGCCAAGGCTGACGGATGCGGATTATCACCCGGATTATTTGTCGGAAAAAATCGGTGTGGAGAAGCGTCTGAAATGGGCAGCCGAGAAGTTCTTTGTGACCACCGAGGAAGAGCCGTTATTTGATGCCGCCGACGTGTTACGGTTTGGGCGGGATTTGGTGGTACAGCACGGATTTACCACAAATCTCAAAGGGATAGAGTGGCTCAAGCGGCATTTCCCGGACCACCGCGTGCACACGGTCAACTTCCCCGGTGATCCCTATCCGATCCACATTGATGCGACGTTTACGCCCATCAAACCGGGGTTGATTTTGAACAATCCGCAGCGCCGTTTGCCCGACGATCAACGGGTTATGTTTGAGAAGAATGGCTGGGAGATCGTGGACGCGGCGCAACCGGCTCATAATGCGCCGCCGGCTTTGTGTTATTCGTCCACCTGGCTGTCGATGAATGTGCTGGTTCTGGACCCCAAAACGGTCTGTGTTGAGGCGTCCGAAGTGTATCAAATGGAGCAGTTGGACAAGCTGGGACAGAACGTCATTCCGGTGGATTTGCGCGATGCTTACGCGTTTGGCGGCGGCTTGCATTGCTGCACCGCGGATGTGTACCGGGAGGGGGTTTGCGAGGATTATTTCGGGTCTTTGCCGGGGTAATCTGGAGGCTGTTTTGCCCGTTAACCTTTGGGTTTTTTGGCCCGAAGGGTGAGTCCTCAAACTGTATGATTTGTGTATGACATTTGTATGACAAAATGTATGGCATGGCCCGCGTTAACGGACCGTGCGGTGGCGTTTTGATCAAGATCGCACAATTGATCCGAGGAAGGGCACTGACATGCATTCGATTTGGTTGATGCCCACACCGGCGCGCGCGGCGCGGCTTCGCGAGATTATGGCCCGGTTGTCTGTGGATCACGATCTGCCGGAGTTTGAACCCCACGTGACCGTTTTGGGCAGTCTGGATCTTCCTTTGGCGCAAGTTCTGGACGCGGCGAAGACGGTTGCGCAGACCGTCGCGCAAACGGGCGAAGTATCGTCGGAGGTTTGGGCGGTCACGGGTCGGGAGGATTTTTTCACAGCACTGACCCTTGATCTGCGGGGTTCTGGTGTCTTTGATCTGCACCTTCAGGCTTGCGCGGCGCTGGGCTTGGCACAAGTGCCCCATTTTGAGCCGCATCTTTCGGTTGCATACGGGATGCCCGGCGGTGGTGATAAGATTGCCGAGATCAAAACCCTCTCGGCGGAGTTCTTGTTGCAGCCCCTTGTGTTTGACCGGTTGGAGGTTGTTTTGTCGTCCAAGACCGTGCCCATCCCCGAGTGGCGCTGCTTGGAGAGTTTTACCCTAAAAAGTTGAATCTTGACTCCCCGGTCAAATTACACTGGACTACTGGGATATAAGATCAAGATGTCACATCGCTGTCGCTAAACTGTCATGGGCAGGGCTTAGACGGCGTCAAGACACATCCATTTCAACTGGGAGATACCGATGAAATTCACACAAATTGTAACCGCGAGCGTTCTGGGGATGGCCACGGCTTTGCCGTCCACAGCCTTTGCGCAAACGGAGATCCAATTCTGGCACGCCATGGGCGGTCGTTTGGGCGAGGTGGTCGAAGAGATCGCTGTGAAATACAATGAAAGTCAGTCCGAGTACACGCTCGTACCCACCTATAAGGGCGGATATGAGGACACGATGACCGCGGGGATCGCGGCATTCCGTGCCGGCGAGCAGCCCAATCTGATCCAGATTTTTGACGCAGGCGCGGCCACGATTATCAACGCCAAGGGTGCAACTGTCGCTGTTGAAGACCTGATGATGCAGCATGCGGATGGCTTTGACGGGTCTGATTACATCGAGGGTGTGCGCTACTTTTATGCGGACACTGATGGCAAGATGATCGGCATGCCGTTCAACTCATCGACGCCATTATTGTATTACAACAAGGATGCGTTTGCCGAAGCTGGTATTGCGAACCCGCCTGCCACTTGGGAAGAGTTTGAGGCGATTGCACCTAAGCTCAAAGAGGCCGGTTACACGGCGCTTGCGCAGTCCCACAGCCCTTGGATTTTCTCGGAGAATTTCCATTCCCGTCACAATCTTCAGCTTGCCACAGGCAATAATGGATATGACGGAACGGATGTCAAAATCCTGTACAATAACGACCACATGAAAATGCACTGGGGTAAGGTCAAAGAGTGGCTGGATGCCGGGTATTACGGTTTTTACGGCCGTGCTTGGGGCGACAATCAGGATGCATTCGTGCAAAAAGAAGTTGCCATGTGGCTTGGGTCTTCGGGGTCTTTCGGCGGTTTGGCCAACTCGGCTGAGTTTGAGTTCGGAGCGACCTATCTACCTTATTGGAAGTCGATCATTGAAGAGCCAATGGGCACGTTCATTGGTGGTGCTGCATTGTTTGCCATGTCTGGCAAAGCGGATGAGGAGAACGCCGGTGTGGCCGACTTCCTGGCATTCCTGACCAGCCCGGACATGCAGTATTTGTGGCACAAGGAGACCGGTTATGTGCCGATCACCAATGCCGCCTACGATCTTGCAAAGAGCGACGGCTATTACGACAGCACGCCTGATGCGGAAGTTGGCATTTTGCAGTTGTCCCAGCCCGGTGGGGAGTGGACCAAGGGATATCGGCTTGGCTATTACGTGCAAATCCGCGACGTGATGTACAAGCATTTCGACGATATCTTCTCAGGCGAGGCCTCTGTGGAGGAGGCGTTCTCGGCCATGGAGCAAGAGTCTAACGACCTTCTGGATCGCTTCAAAGCGACTTATAACTGATCGATCTGGGCCGGTGCGGGGATGACCCTGCGCTGGCCCGACCCAATTTAGGTTAGGCCTTCCATGAAGCGCGTTCAATTTGAACACTCGGCGATACCTTACATGTTTATCGCCCCCCAGATTATCATCATTGCGGTCTTCTTTTTATGGCCCGCGGCCCAAGCGGTTTATCAGTCATTTTTGCTGGAGGACGCGTTTGGTCTGTCCTCGCAATTTGTCTGGTTCAAGAATTATTTCGACACGATCGGCAGCACGTCATGGCTTCAGGCGGCCGGATTTACGATTGTGTTTTCCACGCTGGTGACGATTTTGTCGCTGGCCATTGCGCTGTTGTTGGCGGTCAAGGCCAATGAGGTTATTCGCGGCGCGCGCACCTACAAGACGTTGTTGATGTGGGCTTATGCCATAGCCCCCCCTGTGGCCGGGTTGATGGGCAATTTGATGTTCCATCCGTTGATTGGCGATCTTTACAAGTTCATGAACACCATCGGGTTTGATTTTGACCACAAGCTTGATCCGTATGATGCGGGGTTTGTGGTGGTTTTGATCTCTGTGTGGAAGCAGGTTTCGGTCAATTTCATCTTCTTTTTGTCGGGTTTGCAGGGCATTCCAAAGTCGGTCAATGAGGCCGCCTTGATGGACGAAAAGTCGTCGTTCCGGCGGTTTTGGACGATCACCTTCCCGCTTTTGGCCCCGACCACGTTTTTCTTGATGGTCATCAACATCACCTATGCCTTTTTCGAGACGTTCGGCATTATCGATACGACCACGCGCGGGGCACCCGGTGGGGCCACAACCACGTTGGTGTTCAAGGTGTTCCAAGATGGTTTCCGGGGTGCGGACATTGGTGGTTCATCGGCGCAATCGGTTGTGTTGATGCTGATGGTGCTGGGACTGACTGTGATCCAATTCCGGTTTATTGAGCGGAAGGTGCATTACTGATGAGCTTCTCGTTTCACACACTTAAAACAGCCCCGAAATACGTCGAAGTTGGACGAGTTTTGGGCGACCTGGGAACGGGACCTTTCTGATGAAGTTTGATTGGCACACCGTAAGCACGCATATCATCCTGATTTTGGGTGCCATTTTCATGACCTTTCCGGTCTGGGTGGCGTTCATGACCTCTACCCATGCGCCTGAGACGATCTTACGTGAGGGTCTGCAACTTTTGCCCGGCGGGCATTTCTTTGAAACCTATAACGAGGTTCTGTTTGTCGAGGGCGGGGTGATGAAAAAGGTCACCGCCATGCAGATGACCAAAAATTCGCTGATCTTGGGGATTGGGTTTGCCATCGGCAAGGTCGTCATCTCTATGCTGGCGGCTTATGCGATTGTCTATTTCCGGTTTCGGCTGGCGGCGCCGTTGTTTTGGGTGATTTTCATGACGCTTTTGCTGCCTTTGGAGGTTCGGATTATTCCGTCATACAAGGTGGTGGCTGATCTTGGGCTTTTGGACACCCACACGGGTTTGATCATTCCGCTGATCGCCTCGGCCACGGGGACGTTCTTTTTCCGGCAGTTTTTCCGGTCGGTCCCAGAGGAGTTGCTGGAGGCCGCGCGTCTGGACGGTGCGGGGGCATGGCGGTTCTTTATCGATATTCTGGTGCCGTTGTCCAAGACCATGATTGCGGCGATTTTGATCATCATGTTTGTGGTCGGGTGGAACCAATATCTATGGCCATTGATCATGACCACCAAGGAGGAAAACTACACCCTCGTGATCGGGATCAAGCAGATTTATCAGGTGATTGCCGAGGGTGGTGAGTTGCCGCAATTCCAAAAAGCATTCGCATTGACCATTTTGGCGACGTTGCCGCCGGTTTTGGTCGTGCTCATTTTCCAGAACTGGTTCGTGAAGGGCCTAGTTGAGAGCGAGAAATAATGGCGCGGGTTGATTTAAAAGACGTCCGAAAGACCTATCCCAACGGGGCCGAGGCCATACGCGGCGTCGATATGAGCATCGAAGACGGTGAGATGATCGTTTTTGTGGGGCCGTCGGGTTGCGGGAAATCGACGTTGTTGCGGATGGTGGCGGGGCTCGAAAGTGTCACGGGCGGCGACGTGGAGATTGACGGGCGGCGGATCAATGATGTGTCGCCCTCGGAGCGGGACGTGGCGATGGTGTTTCAGAATTATGCGCTTTACCCGCATATGACTGTGCGCGGGAACATGTCCTACGGGCTCAAAAACAAGGGTCTGCCCAAGTCCCAGATTGAGGCCAAGGTCGTTGAGGCCGCCAAGATGCTGCGGATTGATGATTATCTGGATCGCCAGCCGCAGCAGCTATCAGGCGGGCAGCGTCAGCGGGTGGCCATGGGGCGGGCGATTGTGCGCGAGCCCAAGGTGTTTTTGTTCGATGAGCCATTGTCCAATCTGGACGCCAAGCTGCGTGTGCAAATGCGCATCGAGATCAAGCGGCTGCAACGGCGCATGAACGTGACCTCGATCTATGTGACCCATGACCAGACTGAGGCGATGACGTTGGCCGACCGGTTGGCGGTGATCAATGAGGGGCGGGTCGAGCAGATGGGTGCGCCCATGGAGCTTTATTCCAATCCGGCGACGTTGTTTGTGGCGTCGTTCATTGGGGCGCCTGCGATCAACCTGATCCCGGCGCGGTTTGACGGCGCGTTGCAAGCGGGATCCATGTCGCTGCAAGGGTTTTCTGATCTGCCCACGGGTGTTGATCTGATGCTGGGCATTCGGCCTGATGTGTTGACCATTCGCGAGGACGGACAGTTCAAGATGAATGTTGATCTGGTGGAGCAACATGGCGGGGAGAACCTGATTTACGGCTCGCTGGACGGGGTTGTGGACCACGAGATTTGTCTGAAATCTGGCCAATCGGTATTGCCTGCGATTGATGATGAATTGACCTTGGGCTTTGATCCTGCCACCTCGTTTGTATTCAGGACTGATACGGGCGAGCGGCTGAAATAGCGGGCTTGTATGGGTCCAATCTTATACATTCAGGAGCGATTTTCATGACCCAATCCGCACGCCTTGAGGCTGCCAAGACGATTGCGCGTGATGCCGGTGCTATGGGTCTGGCATTTTTCCAAGATATCTCGAAATTGCAAATCTCAGACAAAACCAGCGCGCATGATATGGTCTCTAACGCGGATCTGGAGGTGGAGACATTCGTGCGCGCGCGCATTGCCGAGGCTTTTCCTGAGGACGGGATTGTGGGCGAAGAACACGGTGACAAGGCGTCGAAATCCGGTTGGACATGGGTGATTGATCCCATCGACGGGACCGCCAATTTCGTGCGCGGCATCCCGCAATGGTGTGTGATTTTGGCATGTGTCCATGAGGACGAGACCAAGGTGGGTGTGATGTTTGAGCCGTCCTACGGCGAGATGTTTGAAGCCTCCAAGGATGGAGGGGCGTTTGTGAACGGTACGCCCATGAAAACGGCGCAATCGGGCGGGCTTGATGATGGCTCGCTTGGGGTTGGGTTTAACGGGCGGACGCAAGCCGGGTTGGTGCCTGCATTGATTGCCGATCTGACCGCGCGTGGCGGCGTGTTTTTCCGCAATGCCTCGGGGGGGTTGATGTTGGCATATGTGGCGGCGGGGCGGCTCATTGGCTACACCGAGCCGCACATGAACGCGTGGGATTGTCTGGCCGGGCAGTTGATGATCCGCGAGGCGGGCGGGCGCACGGAAGTGCAGTCGGCGGACGCTATGCTGGCCTCTGGCGGGCGGGTGATCGCCTCTACCGCATCGATATTTGACGAGCTGGTGGCCATGTCTGACAAGGCCTATTCTTGAGCGGGCGCAGCCTGATCAATCACGCAATTCTTCTGACGGGACTGATTTTTCTGGCTTTGCCCATAGTGGTTGTTGTGATGTCTTCGACCCATCCCTCGGGCGTGTTGCGCAGTGAGGGTTTGCAGTTGTTGCCGGGGTCCGGGGGCGTTGCGAACTACACGCGGGTGTTCACGCTGGAGGCCGGATTTACCGACCGGGTGACCGCGTTTGAGATGCTCAAAAACTCGACCATTTTGGGATTGGGTTGCGCAATTTTGACGACTTTGTTTTCGGGTTTGACCGCCTATACGGTGGTGTTTTTCAAGCTCCGTTGGGCGGGTTTCGTGTTTTGGCTGACCCTTGTGACATTGCTTTATCCACTTGAAGCGCGGTTCATCAACACGTTTCAGGTCACCTCGGATTTGGGGTTGATCAACACCCATGCGGGGCTGATCCTGCCCACGTTGTCGCTGGCGCTGGGCACGTTTTTCTACCGGCAGTTCTTCCTGACGCTGCCGCCGCAATTTCTGGAGGCTGCCATTTTAGACGGGGCCGGTCCGTGGCGGTTTCTTATGGATTTTATCGTGCCTTTGTCGTGGTCGCGCACGGCGGCCATTTTTGCCATTTCGTTCATTTTGGGCTGGAACCAATATTTGTGGCCGCTGATGATTTCCACCGATGACAGTCTTTACACGCTGGTGCGCGGCATCCGGCTTTTGGGGCAAAATTCCGGTCCGGGCATGGCCTTTGTGGTGTTGACCATTCTGCCGCCCTTGGTGTTGCTTTTGATCTTTCAGCGCACCTATTACACCGATATGACGGACAGATGAACGCGCGCACCCCGCCCTCTATGGTGACCCTGATCCTGCTGACGGCGATGGGTATTTTATCGCTTAATATGTTTGCGCCGTCGCTCACCCATATAGCGGAGGATTTTGGCGCAGATTATGCGCTCGTCAGCCTGTCGATTGGCGGCTATCTGGCGGTCACGGCGGTGTTGCAACTGATCTTGGGGCCGTTGTCGGACAGGTATGGGCGCAGGCCGGTTTTGCTGACCGGTTTGAGCTTGTTCACATTGGCCTCGGTCGGGTGTTATTTCGCGCCGACCGTGGAGGTTTTTCTGGGGTTTCGCCTGCTCCAAGGGGCGGTGATTTCGGGTATGGCGCTGAGCCGTGCGGTGATCCGGGACATTGTGCCGGAGAAAGAGGCGGCCTCTAAAATGGGTTATCTCAACATGGCCATTGCGGTGGCGCCGATGATCGGTCCGACCTTTGGCGGCTTTCTTGATGAGCTATTTGGCTGGCGCGCCAATTTTGCGACATATGCGATTTTGGGGGCCGCGGTGACGTTGCTGGCGTGGCAGGATTTGGGCGAGACCAACAAGACCAAGTCCGAGACGTTTCGAGCGCAATTCGCGATTTACCCGGAGGTTTTGGGCTCGCGCAGATTTTGGGGATATTCGGTCTGCTTGGCGTTCTCAGTTTCGGGGTTTTACACGTTCACCGCCGGCGCACCTTTGGTGGCGCAGCGGGTCTTCGGGATGTCTCCGGCGACGCTGGGGATTTGGATGGGGACAATTACGCTGGGGTTTTTCAGCACCAGTTTTGTGGCTGGAAAACTGTCTGGGCGGTACGCTTTGACCACGATGATGCTGGCGGGGCGGGTTTTGACCTCCACCGGGTTGTTGGTCGGGTTTGTGGTGTTGGTATCGGGCTATGTGCATCCGCTGGTGTTTTTCGCATCCACGGTTTTCGTGGGGCTGGGCAATGGGCTGACCCTTCCCAGTGCCAATGTGGGGGTCATGTCGGTGCGTCCCGAGTTGGCGGGCAGCGCATCAGGGCTTTCGGGGGCCATGGCCGTGGGCACGGGGGCTGTTGTCACCACTGTGACGGGGGCTGTTTTGACGGCTGAGAATGGTGCGTGGATGCTTGTGGGGATATTGCTGGTATCGGCGCTGATTGGATTGGCGTCTGCGTGGTATGTGCGGGTTTTGGATGCGCGCGCGGCTGCGCAGCGCGGCAATTTTGATTAGGATCATCATAACCGTGCTGGCCCTCATTTTCTATCTCATGTAGCGACGGGCGTTGATCGCGTTCATTGCGTCCACCGGAGTAAAAGGCTGATGTTGTCACTGAAAGATTATTGGGTTTGGGATAGTTGGTATCTGCATGACGGCGCGCGCTGGCATTGCTGGTATCTCAAAGCGCCCAAATCCATCGGCGATCCTGCCAAGCGCCACTGGAATGTGAGCCAGGGGCATGCTGTCTCAGATGATCTGGTCACTTGGCGCGACCATTCCACGGCTTTGTCGCCGTCGGCTGACGGGTGGGACGATTTCACCACTTGGACCGGCTCTGTCGTTCAGGGAGACGATGGGCAATACCACTATTTTTACACTGGCACCTCGCGGGCTGAGGATGGAATGATCCAGCGGATCGGTCATGCGGTTGGCAGCGATCTTGAGATCTGGGAGCGGGTTGGAAGCGGTCTTTGCCTCGATCTGGAAGGGCCGAACGCGCATCTTTACGAGACTGACTGGAAAGGTCGCTGGCATGACCGCGCCTTGCGTGATCCTTGGGTGATGAAAGACCCCGACGGCGATGGGTGGCTCATGTTTTTCACCGCGCGCGTGCAGGATGTAGATGAGGTCAACGCGGCGGGCTGCATTGGGTTGGCCACCTCACCTGATCTTGCGCAATGGACGCTTCAGCCACCGGTTTATGTCGGATCGTGGGGGCAACTTGAAGTGCCTCAGATCTTTGAGCACGGCGGGACGTGGTATTGTCTGTTTTGTATGGTGCAAGACCATCAATCTGAGGCGTGTCTGGCCCAACACGGTCCCAGTGGTCGCGGCAATCACTACCTTGTCGCCGAGAGCGCACACGGCCCGTGGCGCTTGCCCGGTGGTCCGTTTCTTGATGTGAAGGCCGAGCGTTACGCCGCGCGCATTGTCGAGCACGACGGGATGCAAATCCTTGGCTTTAAGGACGGTGAAATACGCGGTGCGTTTGGCGGCTACATCATGGACCCGGCCCCTGTGATCCGTCGTCCGGACGGCACGCTCAGGTTGGAGGATTAGATGGGGGCGATTTGCCGTCAGAATATTAACAAAAGCTTTGGCGACACGCATGTCATAAAGGACGTGAATATCGAGATTGAGGACGGCGGGTTGGGTGGACCCTCAAGATGGAAGACCCGGTGATCGGCTAAAGCGTCCACGTGAACCCGGTCGCGTCTTCGGACACATCCCACAGCTTTGTCATGACCTTCTTGTCATAGGCGTGGGGATGCAGTGTTCCTTTGCCCACCGGTCCGACAAATTCCATAAGGCCGGTTGGACCGTAAAGCGCCCTGTGTTCCAACCCGTCTTCGGTGGCACACATCACTTCCGGCCAAGAACCTTTTTCAGCAGATTGCACCAACGGCGACAGTGACATGAGCCCGAACAAAACCCGTGTCACCAGATTGCCGCTGGTCGCGATAAGCGATGTCCGCGACGAGCCGGGGTGGCACACATACACATCGACCTCGGTTCGGCCTGTCGCCGTGAGCCGATCTTGCAACTCATAGGCAAACAACATCTGTGCGAGCTTGCTTTGGGAGTAGGTCTTGTTCTGGTGGTAATTCTTGTCCCAGTTCATGTCTTCAAACTGGATCGTCTTGATCCCCATGTTATAGCCTAGGCTTGAGACGACAACGATGCGGCCGTTTGAAGCCTCGATCCGCTCAAACAGCAGCCCGCAGAGCAGGAAATGCCCGTAGTGGTTTGTGCCCAGCATGCTCTCAAACCCGTCTTCTGTCAGCTTTTGTGTCGGCACTTGTGCTATGGCGGCGTTGCAAATCAGGGCGTCGATTTGCGGGACGGTCTTGAGCACCTCACCCGCCGCTTCGCGCACGCTGGCCAGCGAGGCCAGATCCATGGGTATGAAGTCCACATTGGCCTGTGCGCGGAATTCGTCCTTCAGCTCCGCGACGGCGGCTTGGGACTTTTCGGCCGAGCGGTTTAGCATCACTACCTTGGCGCCTTTGTTCAACAACGTTCGTGCTGCCTGAAATCCAGCGCCGGCATTGGCGCCGGTGATCAGGAAGGTCTTGCCACTGAGGTCGCCAAGGCGTTCCGGGGTCCAGCCTTGTGGTCCAAATGTGCTGTCCGGCATTGTGGTGCTCCTTTCCATATCAACGAGGATGCGCGCGATTTGAGGGACTGTTTTGGGTGTCCGTGCTGAACAAGAAAATGGCACTTATGCGGGCGAAACGTCAGTCCAGATCGGCGCAAATCCTTGTTTGACAGGGACCAGATCAGACCTCTGATTGCAAGTTGAACTGATGAAGGCGCATAGCCGTGAATGGGGTGGTAGGCTTTGGGGGGGGGAGCCGTCCCCGCCCCAAAACGGCATTCTAAAAATCCGTGGGCACGCCGCCTTCGGATTTGCGGCGGGCCACAAAGGATTGCAATTCTTCTTTGATGCCGTCGTCAATTGCGGGGGCTTCAAACTCGCCCAAGATGTCTTTCCAGACCTTGTTGGCGCGCTGGGCGGTCCATTGGCTGCCTGCTTCTTCCCAGGCCTCATAGTTGCGCCAATCGCTCAAAAACGGGGTGTAAAACGCAGTTTCGTAGCGTTCTTGTGTGTGGTCGCAGCCGAAAAAATGACCGTCCGGCCCTACGTCTTTGATGGCGTCTACCGCGAGGCTTTCGGGGGAATAATCCACAATTGCCGGTTCAAAATAGCGCTGGAATTGCTGCAACGTCTCGCAGTCCATTATGAATTTCTCGTAGGATGCGATCAGGCCGCCCTCTAACCAGCCTGCGGCGTGATAGACCAGATTAACGCCAGAGTTCACCGCGGCCCACATGGAGTTCATGCTTTCCCACATGGCTTGCCCGTCCGGTGCGTTGGCCGCGCATGCGTTGGAGGCTCTGAGCGGGATGCCGTAGTGACGGGTCATTTGGCCAGAGATTTGTGTGGCGCGCACATATTCTGGTGTCCCGAAGGCCGGTGCGCCGGACTTCATATCCACATTGGAGGTGAACGAGCCCAAGATGCACGGACAGCCGGGATTGATGAATTGAAACAGGGCAATCGCGGCCAAGCCTTCGGCCAGAAATTGCACCACGGCACCGGGCATGGTGACCGGCGCCATCGCCCCTGCGAGGGTGAACGGGGTGACCACAACAGGTTGTCCGCGACGTGCAAAGCGCATGGCCCCGTCGAGCATCGGCCAGTCATGTTTGAGCGGTGATGAGGAGTTGATGTTGGTGTATACTCGCGGTTTGGAGAAGAATTCGTCCGCGTCCAGACCCGAGGCGATCCGTGTCATTTCCAGCACGTCCTCCACCCGCTCGGAGCCCAGCGAATAGGCGTGCACCACTTTGTCGGTGAGGGTCAGTTTGTCGTAGAGGCAATCAAGGTGCCGAATGGAGGCATGCACGTCCACCGGTTCCACCGGGTAGCCACCGGCCACATGGATGCAATTGAAATATTGGGTGAATTTGATCAGGTCGCGGAAGCTGTCCATGTCGCCAACCCGGTGGCCCCGGTCCAGATCCATGACATTGGGCGGGGAGGAGACGTTCACAAAGCACATATGCTTGCCGCCGATGGTGATCTTGCGGTCCGGATTGCGCGGTGTGATGTCGAATTGAGACGGGGCATGGCTGATCATCTCCATCACCCAAGCGCGGTCCATTTTGACGTTCTGGTCCTCTACCTTGCAGCCTGCTTTGCGCAGGTAGTCCAGAGCCTCGTCGTTGAGAAATTCGATACCGATCTCTTCGAGCACTTCCATGGCCGCATTATGGAGCGCCTCTACCCCCTCGGGCGGGAGCGGTTCTGTGGGGGCGTCCGTGTTCACCGGTATCCGCCACGGGGTTTGCTCGATGGCCCGTTTGGCGGCGCGGCGGGCGTTGCCAGCACGGCCGCCTGACCGGCGGGTTCTGGTTGGTTTTTCGGACACATGTTTCTCCCTGTTTGGGCCATCCAACGCACTGGGAGGCCGCGCGGCTGTCGGGAAAGCGACATGGTATGTCGCTATAGGTTCAGAGCCCCTTAGAAAGCCAATTGGGCAGCTCTTTAATTGTTGGAAGTACCACATCTGCAAATGGTGAAAGGTCGTCTTGGGTGGCGGGTCCAGTCAGCACGCCGACGGTCACCATGCCAGCGGCACGCCCGGCGATCAGATCATGGGTGGCGTCGCCGATCATGGCAACTTGGGCCGGGGCCAAGTTTTGTGCCGCGCAAAAAGCCTGCTGCATGCCCGGTTCAGGTTTGCTGCCAAACCCGCTGTCATAGCCTGCGATAAAGTGGAACAGATCGGTGATGCCTGCCGCATCGAGATGGGCGCGGGCCGGGCTTTCGGCGTCGTTGGTGGCAACTCCGAGCGTGAAGCCTTGAGTATGGAGCGCCGTCAGGAGGGGTTTGAGCGGGGTGACTTGCACTTGTTGGGCATGTTGTGCGGTGTCAGTCATCAAGGCCACAAGCTCGGCCGTGGTTCGGTCGGGCAGATGGTGGGCCACGGCTGTTGCGATCTCATGGGGAGTGCCCGCGATAACGACGCTTTTGGGGTCAAATTTTTGGGTTTGAATGTCGAACCCAAGATTGGCCGCAAGCTGTGGTGCTTGTGCGCCTGCCAGTGTGTGGAAGAAATCTGCCGCCCACCTGCCCCATGTGGCGTTGAAGTCGAATAATGTGCCGTCCTTGTCAAACAGGAGCCCTTTGATACTGTGCAATTGATCTACCTTTTTGCCGCTTGGAGCTTGTATGACCCGTGCGCCTGTCACACGCAAAGCCTTTGCGTATTTTTACGAAATGACGACCCGCTGGCGCGACAATGACGTCTATGATCATGTTAATAATGCGGTGTTTTACGAGTATATCGACACCGGCGTGAACGCATGGATCAAGCTGGAGGCCGGTTTGGATGTGCCCGGTGGGGATGTGGTCGGTTTGGTGGTGCATTCTGCATGTGATTTTTACGCTCCCTTGTCGTTTCCCGGGCGGGTCACAGCCGGGCTGGCTGTTGAGAAGATCGGGCGCAGTTCTGTGACCTACCGGGTGGGATTGTTTGCGGGTGACGCGGGTAGGGCGGCGGCTGATGCGCGGTTCACCCATGTCTATGTGGGCCGTGGTGATCGTCGTCCTGTGGCGTTGCCGCCTGAGTTCCGGGCGGCGTTGGAAGGGATTGCCCGGCCTGCCCGGTAGGGCGTTTGGCGGGGTCACGCCCGCTTGGCGATCAGGTTTTGGATGAGCGAGACTTGAAAGCGTTCCAGCGCCGGATCAAGGCTGTAATAGGTGAAACGGCCTTTGATTTTGCGGTTGATCAGGCCCGCGTCTCTGAGCGGGCGAAGGTGGTGGAAGAGTGAGGCGCCGCGAATGCCGGTTTTGCCTTCAATCGCCTCGAACGTCATGCCTTTTGGTGCCGCGGCCAGAAGTTTGATGATTTTCAGGCGGCGTGTGTGGCCCAAAGCTGAGAAAAACTGCGCGAGTTTCTGGGATTTGGTCAGATATTCCATGAACGGTGTCTCCTTGGATTTGCAACGTTTCTACTTTTCTAGAAGAGTAGAATTGATAAGTCGTAAACACCTAAGAACATTGGAGATTTTTTGTACGTTTTGGGTGAAAATTGATCGTAAGGGGTGCTTGTTTGGTCCAACTCTTCACAAGTCACAAGTCACAAGTCACAAGTCACAAGTCACAAGTCACAAGTCACAAGTCACAAGTCACAAGTCACAAGTCACAAGTCGTGCCGGTTGCCAGGGCGATCTTACATCTGCCCGTCCGGCCGACACTTTGTGGCGAACTTTAGTCTGGTGTGAAGTAAATCAGCGTTGTGTGCCCACCCGCACTTCGGTTGTAAAGCGGGCGGCGGATGGCAATCACATCTTCCATATCTTGGCGCGGAAACCGCGACAAATACAGCTCGAACCACGCAAAATACTGGTCATCTTGTTGATAGGTCAGTTTTTGATCCAGAGTGGAGACATGCCTGTTGAGCACCCGCAAGTCCTCCAAAATGGCCATGTTGAACGACACAAGCGTGTGGAGCGATTTTCCATCAATGTTCAAACCAAAAAGATCGTAGCCCTGCCGTTCGGCAATCTGCGCAATCCAAACCAAATACATCAAAGCATAGTTTTGGTAATGTGCCGCCAATTCGCCGCGCTCCATTTCCAAAGGAAGTGCCCCATCCGGCTCGGCACCTGCAAGTGCCGAATAGATCGCACTGACCCCGAACTGAAACAGCTGGTTGTCCTGGGTCAACACACCCACCATCGCCCCATATAAGGCGCGCCTGTAAAAATGGTTGTTGCAGCAGGTCCCCCGCCCCCCCGGATAGGAGGCATGCAGCCGCGCCAGCCGCTTCAGCCACGCCTCCACCACATCCAGATCGCGGTGGCGGTCTGTCACGAAGGGGCGGACCGTACTTAAAGCCATTGCGGCGGCAAAAATCGGCGATTCAATCTGATACCATGCCTGTCTGCGCAGGTTGGTATAGTGAAAATCTTCAAACGCCTCGGCAACTGCCCATTTGTGCAACAGATCCACCAGGCAATCGGCGTGATATCTGTCCGTGGCCACCAATTGCGCAGCGGCCAGTTCGTGCACGGCCTCCTCAAACGCCAGATAAGGCCGCGCAACTTCGCGCCAGTTTTCTTGGTCCTCGTAAAATCCGGGGATGACCGCCCGGTGATCCAAAAGCGGCAATTGCAGCATATCCCGGCAGGACCGGCCCATCTTCAAATGGGACACCTCAACACGCATCATTTCGGAGCGCACGCCTGCCAGATACGCCCGCCGAGCGTCCACATCGAAATACCCTGCCGTGCTGTCGGTGACCTTATAGTCGCTCAAATCAAGCGCCAGCCGCTCCTCATAGGTTAAGCCCCAAGCCGCACCGGCAAACATCCAGAACATCACAATCAACAACCGCATCAATAGCCCGCAACATGTTTGAATTTTTCCATCAACGGCAGACGGTCGGTGACGAACACATCCGCAGGCACCCCGATTGTGGAGGGCGGTAGCGGCTCTTGCACCACAAATGTGACTGAGCCCAAGGAATGGTCCTTGCGCAGCCATGTGGGAAAACCGATGCGTGGCCGGGTTTGGCCGTCCAGCAATATGGTCTCAATTGTCGCAGGGATCAGCCTTTGGGTGCCTGCCAGACGCACGAAAGCCGATTGACCGTTGGTGAAATTCTTCGCGTCCTTGAGCGGGATCAGCGCCTCGACGCGCAAGTGGTCCGGTCCGGTCTTGGCCAAGGTCATCAGCGGATCGCCCTCGATCAGCCACGCGCCGTCTTCTTGCACCCAAGAGACAACGCAGTCGCACGGCGCGAATTGGCTCAGGGCGGCCAAGCGCAGCTCCAGCGCTTTCATCCGGCCGATCTCCAAGCTGATTTCGTCCTCCAACAGCTCAATGGAGGCCGCATCCGGCCCCAATGATTGCACTGCCTTGATCTGCGGCTCATCCAAAGCGGAAACGTCGCGCGGATTGATAATCAGGCCCCTCCGGTCGCGTGAGGCTTCCAAAAACGCCAGCCGGGCACGGGACAGGTCCAGATCCGCTTCGATTTTGGCGGCTCTGAGCGCAAATAGCGGATCGTCGCGCGAAACCGTGTCGCCAGCTTGTCCAACAGCCAGCTCCAACCGGCCCATACCGGGGCTTAAAATATCCACTTTGGGGGCGGTCACGGAGGCAAAGGAACTCTCGATAATCATGTATTTGTCGTAGATAGAGATCAGCGAGACCGTCAGGATCAATGCACAAAGCACACTTGCAAAGCCTGCAATCATTCGCGGCTTCCAATTGCTGCGTACCACGACTTCCGCAGGTTTGGCCGGTGCTTTACCGGTCCCTGTGGGGTCGTCCATGGCCCGCATCACGTCATCTGCATTGGCGATTTGGCCATTGAGATAAGCGCGGATGACCCGGCGAAGTGCCTGTTCTTCGCGGGGGCTGATATCGGTGATCGCAAAGAGCAAGCGCTGGTCTGCACCTTCGCCCTCCATGCCCACAAACCCGGCGCGAATGGCCAACTCCAGCACGAAGCCGGAGAGGTTGATCCGCAGTTGGAAAGGTTGGTCGTTTAACGCGAAGGCTTTATGATCCAGCACCACCTGATCACCGGTAATGACATCGGTGCCCTCGTGGAGCAGCTCAAACCCGCCAATGGAAAACTTGGTGCCTTGAAGCACAAAATTGTCGGACCGGGCCACAAAAGGCAGCACCACTTCCGAATAGGTCCGCCCGTCGCGCGGCTCATCGACCACACCGGGGACCATATCCCATGCTTCTGCGGTGCCTGTAACCTTGATGCTCATCTCACAAGCCCGCCCAAGTTAAGGTGCGAAATGTGAGAGCGATATCGGTGGTGTCCGGCATGGTAAACTCGCCGGAGACCACCCCCATGACAAATGCAAACAGGACGAATGCGGTGGCATGAAGGGTAACGGTGGAGAACACCTCTAACCGGTTGATCTGTTTGGCGCCTGCCACTTTTTGGCGATTCCATCCTTGGGTGTTGAGCCGGAACGACATGTGGATTTTCAAAAGCGCGCCGTAAAACTGATTGTAATAGAGCAAAAACGGCCACAAGAAGCTGAAGCGCCGGTAAGAGGCGCCAAAAATCAGGGAAAATACCAGCCGGGTGACCGCGATCCAGACCAGGTAGAACAGCAGGTAAATCGGGCTTAGAATGAGCGCGAACATTACCGCCAGAAGTGGCCCTACCAGCGAGGTCCACATGGACAGGCGCTGATCGACCAAGGCCCACCAGGTGAAAAACCCGCAGGTTGCAGGCCCCAGTGCTATGGCGCGACCAGATGTGCGCATCATGTTGCCAAACCAGCGGATCATCAGTCCCTTAGAGGACAGGAAAAACCGATCACGGTCCGGCAGTTCTTCCAGCCCGTAAGCTTTTACATCCGGCACATAGAGCATCTTCACGCCGCGCTGCATGCAATAATACCATGTGGATTTGTCATCACCTGAGACGAATTTAAATTTGCCGAACCGCCAATGGGTGATGTTGTCATTGTCCAACATCTCAATGAAAGCCGGGTCCGTGGCGTATTTCGTGCGGAAAATCGAATAACGCCCGGTGAGCACCAAAAGGCGTTTTGAGAGCGCCATGGAGGCCATCAGAATATGCCGCTGGGCATAGCGCAATGTGTACCATTCGCGGGTGATATGATCGCCCGACACCACGCTGTCATTATTGGTGGTGATGGCCCCGATATCGGGCTGAGAGATGAAAAACGGGATGGTCCGGCGCAGCGCTCCGGGTTCCAGGATGATATCGCCGTCCATGAAAACAGTCACAGAATTAAGCGACGGTGCACGCCGCGAGATAACCCGAAGTGCCATGGCCATGGCCGAGCGCTTGCCGTCGCCAAGCTGGAATTGGGTGACGATCTCTATGTTTTGAGGGGACCCGTTTTCTTCCCAAATCTGCTTCATCAAATGACGGTCCCGGTGGGAGGTGACAGAGGCCACAATGGTCGTGGGCACCCCGTAATCGAGCACGTTTTTGATCAGGGCATCATACACCGCGTGATACTCGACGGGATCAACTTTGTAAGACATTACAATGGCATAGACATGCTCCACTTTCAGGCGGGACCCGGCCTCGTCGGCATCGAAGCGCAATGTCGGGAAACGATGTTTGAGAAATACCCAGGCGCGCAGAAAATGCGTCATCATCCAAGAGTAGCGCCAAACGGCGATCATCCCCACGGTCGAGAAAAACGTGGCCGCCCGCTTTGGCGGCGAAAACTCAGCGATCAACGCAATCGCGGCAATGGTGAGGCTGAGATAAACAAACCCTAAAAACATCTCCAAACGCCATGGGCTTGGCGTCTCCTCCTGGAGCGCCTGTGGGATGAAATCCAGCTTGTCCAAGCCACTGGGCATTGCGCCAATGAGCCTCCGTTGGTGCGACAACATCCGGTGATTTCCGGTGCGCGTGCCAAGGCTTATGAATCAATTAACACAAAATTAAGGCCAAATCTGTGTGCAACTGTGGCTGGGTTAAAACGGCATCGCAGCTTTCAATGTTCTACAAATATCCCCCGCCCGGAGGGCAAACCCGAGCGCAGCGAGATAAAAATAATGCGCCGTTCAGGCGCTCATTTTAGCAACAGTTCATCCGGTACTGGCTCACCCGGCATGGGCGCGCAGCAGCCGCGCTCTGGTCTCGGGCACGCGCCCGACCTCAAGTCCGGTAAACACATGAAGCGTGTTAAGGTCTTTATCCACAACCGCATGATCCGAGACCCAGCCGCCCATGACCAAATAGGTCCGCAACAGCGGCGGCATGGCCCGCATGGCGGCTTTAAGGTTCGGCTTGCGCGGCTTTAACGCGGTTGCAAACCGAAACACACGCGGCGCCTTGACCCGTGGCAACCACCGCTTTGGCGCCAGATGATGCTCTTTCAGCAGTGCAAACGGCTCCACATGCGCGGCGGTATCCGTGCCTGAAAATGATGAGCAACCAAACAGCATATCCACCTTATTTTCATCCACATAGGTGGTCATGGCGCTCCAGGCGACCCGCAAAACCGCTGCATCTTTATAGTCGGGATGCACGCAAAAACGGCCCATTTCGACCATCGATCCCTCATAGGCTTCCAGAGCGGATAAATCGTAATATTGTGCCGAATAGGACCGGGCAATCTCGGTGCCGTTTTTGAGCGGCAGGAAGCGAAAACAGCATACCAGCGTGCCTGTGGTGCAGTCTTCAACAAGGACATGGCGGCAAATGGCATCGAAACCGTCCGTGTCTACACCATCGTCTTTGCGAAATAGTGAGGACCGAAGTCTTTGCGCCGCGATCAGGTCCGCGTCTGTTTGGGCAAAACGCGCCTGATATTTTCCGTGTGATTTACCCGCCATCTGCTGCTCCTCAAGCGCATCACTGTTTTTAATTTAATACTTTCAAAGACTGACATCAATGTGACACCACTCAAAGTTGATGTCGTCTTGCACAAATCCCAATACCACCTATTTCTGGGGAACCTTACAGCCGACAAGGAGCGGACATATGCGAGATAAGATTGTGAAGACCGATGCGGAATGGAAAGCCCAACTGTCGGATCTGGCGTATAAGGTGACACGTCAGGCAGGTACTGAGCGGGCGTTCACGAATGATAATTTCCCCAAAGATCCGGGCACGTTTCGCTGCATGTGTTGTGATGCACCGTTGTTTGATGGCGAGACAAAGTTTGACAGCGGCACCGGTTGGCCGTCTTTCTTCCAGCCTCTGGATGCGGACGCGGTGGAGGAGCATGAGGATAACGGCTGGTTCATGAAGCGCACCGAGGTGGTCTGTGCCACATGCGACGCGCATTTGGGGCATGTTTTCCCAGATGGGCCGCAGCCTACGGGGTTGCGTTACTGCATGAACGGGGTTGCGCTCAAATTTGAGCCCAAGGACTGACCGGGCAGATCAGGACGTTTTATCGTCGTCTAGTTCGGCCTCCAAGAACCGTTCTAGTGCATCAAGGTTGACGGCTTCAAACTGGCCAAAGCTTTCCATCCAGATACTGGCGTCTTTCATGGCGGCGGGATTGAGGCCGCACCATTTTACGCGGCCTCTCTTTTCTTGAGTGATCAGCCCTGCCGCCACCAAGATATTGATATGTTTTGAGATTGCGGTCAGGGACATCTCAAAGGGCTCGGCAATGTCGGTGACGGCCAAATCATCCTCCAGAAGCATCACAAGGATTTGCCGCCGGGTCGGATCGGCAAGAGAGGCAAAGACGTGATCAAGAGTAGCGGCCATTGAGTTTGGGTAGGGGCAAGCAGGTATTTAGTCAACCGGATGGTTGAGTTTTTGGTTGTGGTTTGGGCGGACGCGTCCTTACCAGCTTTGCACCAAGCCAAGAGAGAACCCGGCCCCGTCGAAATTGATGTTTTCCGGGCCCAAACCGCTGCCGTTAGAGATGTGGTTCAGGGCAAATGCCGCCTGCACGGTCAGGGTTTCGGAAACAGTGACATTCATGCCCAACCGGGCGTCAAACTTGCCGTAAAGCCGCGCGTCAAACATGGTCAGGGACGGATCATCGGGAAAGGAGCGATCCGTGATCATGGCAGCAATTCCCACTTCCATGAAGGGTTGGATCGTTGCTGACGGGTTGGCGGGGCTGAACCGGGCAAAACCACCGCCGAAGACGGCAAGTGCGCTGGCGTCAACATAGGTGATCCCACCGTTTTCGCTGGACCTGCCGGTCGCACTCAGCAGTCCGCCTTGCACACCCAGAGTGAAGGGGCCGGTTTGGCGCAAGGGCGTAGACAATGTTAGCGACAGCGCGTCAATATCGCGCTCAGTCCGGTTGGAGGAGGCGAGTGTGTCCGCGTAAATCGTCCAGCTGCGTGGTGGTTCCTGAGCCGTGACGGGAAGGGCCACAGCCGTCACGACGGCGGGCAAAATTAGGTATTTTAGCATGAGATCCCTCGGGCACAGTCAATGTCAGAGGGCAGTCTAACGGGAGGCATGGCGCGATGCCACGCCTCCGGTTGCGAAGTTGGTCTTTAGTTGGTCGGCGTGATCGTAATGACCACACGTCGGTTCTGTTGGCGGCCAAACGCGGTGGAGTTGGAGGCCACCGGAGAGAATTCGCCCTCGCCAAATGTGTTGATCCGACCGGAATTCACGCCGTTTGCCATCAACACGCCTGCCACGGCACGGGCGCGGCCCTCGGACAATTGCTGGTTATACTGCACTGAGCCGGTGTTATCCGTGTGGCCCACAATTGTGATCCGGGAGTTCGGGAATTGTTGGAGGTTCTGGGCCAGTTGCGAGAGCGTGCCTTGGAAGCGCGGCTCCACGGCGGTGCTGTCCACGGCGAATGTGATGGATTCAGGCAGTGTCACGATCAACTGGTCGCCGGTATTTTGGATCAAAGCGCCCGAATTGCCGATTTGGCTGCGCAGAGCGGCCTCTTGCTTGTCCAGATTAGCACCGATGGCTGCGCCGCCGATCGCGCCGATCAAAGCGCCGCGCTTGGTGGATTTTTCTTCGCCGATAATGTTTCCGGCGACGGCCCCGCCGATCGCGCCTGCAAGTGCGCCACCAATGGCGTTTTTGTTGCCCTCAAAATCAGTCGCTGTACAGGCGACAAGGCTGAACCCGGCCAAGGCCAGAACAGATGCTTTTGCTGCGCGCAGTTTCATGTACGTTTTCCTTTTCAAGTTTGGGCAAGTGTTGAGATGCCCTTTGTGCTTGGTAGATAGTCCAAGCCTGTCTCACATCACAGACACGAAGCGGTGAAACGTACCATTTTGGGCGGTTTGGCGCTCAATTATTGAACAACTGTAATCTGTGGAAACAATTTTGGCGCGCTGGCTGGGATGTTGGGGCGCTTTAGGCGGCGTCCTCTTCGGTTCGTGCCGCCTCCCATGCCAAAAGAGCGCGTTTGACCGGAATACCCCAGTGGTAGCCGCCCAAGCCCCCGGACTTGCGCAGGGCGCGGTGGCAGGGGATCAGCCAACTGACCGGGTTGCGGCCCACAGCGGTGCCCACGGCGCGAACGGCTTTGGGTTTACCGATGGATTGGGCGATGTCTGAATATGTGGTGACGTGACCTGTGGGGATCGACAAAAGTGCCTCCCAAACTTTGATTTGGAATGGTGCGCCGATTATATGGAGTTGCAACTCGCCTGATTGTCCAAGTGCTGCATCCATAAGCGGGCTCACGCGGGCGCGATCTTGGACGAATTGCGCGCTTGGCCAGCGGGACGTCATATCGTCCATGGCGGCCTTGCGTGTGGTGTCGGCGGTAAAGGCAAGGCCGCACAGGCCCCGGTCGGTTGCCATGGCAAGCGCGTCCCCAAAGGGCGTATCGCACCAGTCCCAATAGATGCTCAGGTCGGCGGCACCGGTGGCAAACTCGCCGGGTGTCATCGCCTCCCATTTGATGAACAGGTCATGCAGGCGGCTGGAGCCGGACAGGCCGGTCTCCATGGCGGTGCTGAGAACCGAGGCGCGGTTCGCCAACAGGTGTTTCGCGTGATCGAGCGTCAGATATTGCTGGTAGCGTTTGGGCGAGACCCCGACCCATTGGCTGAACACCCGCTGAAAATGGGCCGGGCTCATGTTCATACGCTCAGCCAAATCTTCGAGCGACAGGCGCGGGCCTGCGGCGTCAATTTCCTCAATCGCGCGAGCGATCACGCCGTAATGGTAGTGGGTCTGGGTATCCATATCGTCACCTCTTGTGTTGGTGTGAAGATGGCAGAGGCTTGGCCGGGTTTCGACCCGAATATTGCGGTTTGGAACCCTGTTGGGCTGGACGCATTGCCCCGACACCGGCCGTCGCGAGGTCGTGGCAGGCCGCTGACCCAACACTACTGTGCTAGCACAGTAGCACAGTTGTTAACCTTTGGTGCGCATCTGGCGGGATGACGCGGCTTGGTAGGGCAAACGCAACAATATCTTGTGGATAACTCCCGGACCAAGGCCATATGAAGTTGAATTTCGTTGACTCTGAGAGGGTCAGGCGGGATTTTGGTCCAAATTATAAGAATCAAAAGGCGACAAGAGGCTCCGTGCGGTTTTCCAAACTCAGATTGTTGGGATTCAAAAGTTTCGTTGATCCAACGGAGCTGATCATTTCTGATGGGCTGACGGGCGTGGTTGGCCCGAACGGATGTGGCAAATCAAACCTGTTGGAAGCACTGCGCTGGGTGATGGGCGAGAACCGCGCCAAGGCCATGCGCGGATCAGGTATGGAGGATGTGATCTTCAACGGGGCCTCCACCCGTCCCGCGCGAAACTACGCGGAAGTCACCTTGTCTTTGGACAATTCGGACCGGCTTGCGCCTGCGGCATTCAATCAAAATGACAGCATTGATGTGGTGCGCCGTATCGTGCGCGATGCAGGTTCCGCCTATAAGGTCAGCGGCAAAGAGGCGCGGGCGCGTGATGTGCAGATGCTGTTTGCGGACGCCTCCACAGGAGCCCATTCGCCGGCATTGGTGCGGCAGGGGCAAATCTCGGAACTGGTGAATGCGAAGCCCAAAGCCCGACGTCGGGTTCTGGAGGAGGCCGCGGGGATCTCCGGTCTCTATCAGCGCCGCCATGAGGCAGAGCTGAAGCTGAACGCCACAGGGACCAATTTGGCGCGGGTTGAGGATGTTCTTGAGCAACTTGCCTCTCAACTGGGGACATTGGCGCGTCAGGCCAAACAGGCAGCGCGCTACCGCGAGATCGCCGATGAACTTCGCAGCTCTGAGGCCGCTTTGTTGTTTCGGCGCTGGGCCGAGGCGCAACTGATCAGCCAGCAGGCCGAGACGGCTTTGGCCACGGCAACGGCTGGGGCTGGCGGGTCGGAGGCGGACGCATCAAAAGCCGCCCGTGCGCGCGATCAGATGGCAGAAAAAATGCCCCCGTTGCGCGAAGAAGAAACGATCGCATCGGCGGTGCTTCAGCGCTTGTTGGTCGAGCGCGATACCATTGAGGATGAGGAAGCGCGGGCCCAAAGCACGGTGGAGACACTGACGGCGCGGATTGGTCAGTTGGTGTCGGACAAGGACCGCGAAGCCTCGCTGGGCAGTGATGCGGATGAGGTCATCACCCAACTGAATTGGGAGCAGGAGGCGCTTGAGAAAGCCTCTGCCGGGCATCAGGCCAAGCAAGATGAAGCGCGTGAGGCCGCAAGAACCTTAGGTGAGGCTTTGCAAAGCAGCGAAGCCGGGCTCGATAGTGCCACCGAGGATTTGGCCCGCCTGGAGGCGCGTCATCACGCGCTGGAGCGTCGTCACGAGGAAGCTTTGGGGCAGGATCAAAAGGCGCGTGATGAGGCTGCAAAAACCCATGCGGCGGTGAAGGTCGCACGCGATGGTTTGGCAGATGCGGAAGCGGCGTTGGCATCGGTGTCGTCGCAAAACACGCAAGCGGCCCAAGCGGCAAAGCTGGCAGAAACAGCGCTGACGGATGTAGAGCAGAACCGGGGTGCGGCGCAGGAGCGCGAAGCAGAGTTGCGCGCGGCATTATCAAGCGCCGAAGGGGCCGCCAAGACCCTTCGCGCAGAGGCGCAAGCGTTGGAAAAGCTGCTTGCGCGGGATCAGGGCACCGGCGATCAGATTTTGGACCAAGTGACGGTCTCCAAGGGGTTTGAGGCGGCATTCGGGGCTGCTTTGGCGGATGACTTGAAAGCCCCCGAAGTCTCGGCGGAGCAAAAGGCCGGATGGGCCACATTGTCTGCTTACGGGCAAATGGCGGAGCTGCCTGAGGGGGCCGCGCGTCTGGCAGAGCACATTTCGGCGCCGCCCTTGCTCGCGCGGCGGCTGCAGGCGATCGGACTTGTTGCGCGGGCCGATGGTGACCGGTTGCAGGCGGCATTAGAGCCGGGTCAGCGACTGGTCAGTGTTGAGGGGGATTTGTGGCGTTGGGACGGGTTGCGTGCCAATGCCGATGACACGCCCACCGCTACTGCTTTGGTGCTTCAGCAGCGCAACCGTCTGGCGGAACTAAACGTTTCTTTGCAGGCCGCAGAGCGCGATTTGCAAGTGGCCCAAGCGGCACAAGTGGAGGCCGCCGAGGCTCTGCGCGCGCTCAACGGACAGGAACAGGCGGCCCGAGAGGCACGCAAGCAAGCGGATGCAGCCTCCACCGAGGCCATGCGTCAAATGGGCCGCGCGGAGGCCAATCTCAACATGCTGCAAGGGCAGTTGGAGACGCATTTGCACTTGTCCGAGCGTCGCGACGAAGAGGCAGCGGTTGCGGCGACATCCCTAGAGGCGTCGACCAAAGAGCTGGGCAGCGTGGACGATTTGTCTGACCGCCGGGAGGCTTTGGAAGCGCTCAAGCAAGGCGTCGAAGAGGCGCGGGCGGCGATGCTGGAAGCGCGCGGTCAGGCCGATACATTGCGCCGCGAAGAAGAAGCCCGCGTGAAGCGCAGCCAAGAGATCACCAAAGAATTGTCCGGGTGGAAGTTGCGACAGGACACTGCCGGCAAGCGTTTGGCTGAGTTGGATGAGCGCATTGCGGCCACGGAAGTGTCGCTCAAGGACGCGCAATCCGCCCCGGAGGAAATAGCCGGTCGTCGGTCCAAATTAGCACGTTCGATTGAAGATGCGGAAGCGCGCCGGAACAAGGCAAGTGATGCATTGGCTGAGGCGGAAATCGTTTTGCGCCAAACCGAAGATGCGGCCCGCGCCGCGGAGCGTTCAGCATCAGAGGCCCGAGAGGCCCGCGCGCGTGCCGAGGCCGTGGCAGAGGCGGCGGTCGCCCAAACGGTTCAGGCCGCAGCCCGCATCGAGGAGGATTTGGAGACCACGCCGGAAGGATTGATCGAGCAGTTTGAGCTCGATGCGGAGCGCCTGCCATCGGCGGAAAAAGTCGAGATGGATGTGGCCCGTCTGAAACGTCAGCGTGACGCGCTGGGGGCGGTCAATCTTCGGGCCGAAGAGGACGCCAAGGCGGTTCAGGAAGAGCATGACAATTTGGAAGCAGAGAAGCTGGATCTAGAGGCTGCTGTCACCGAGTTGAAAAAGGGCATCGACAGTTTGAACACCGAGGGTCGCCAGCGCCTTCTGGATGCATTCGATCAGGTGAACCGGAATTTCTCTGAGCTGTTCAAAACCCTGTTTGGCGGTGGCGAGGCCTCGTTGGTTTTGGTGGAATCCGATGATCCTTTGGAGGCGGGCCTAGAGATTATGTGCCAGCCGCCCGGCAAGAAACTGTCCACCTTGTCGCTCTTGTCAGGTGGAGAGCAGACCTTGACCGCCATGTCGCTGATTTTTGCGGTCTTCATGGCCAATCCGTCGCCCATTTGTGTGCTCGATGAGGTGGATGCGCCATTGGATGATGCCAATGTGACGCGCTTTTGTGATCTTCTCGATGAGATGACCCAGCGCACGGATACGCGGTTTTTGATCATTACCCACCATCCGGTGACAATGGCGCGTATGAACCGTTTGTTTGGGGTCACCATGGCCGAGCAGGGGGTTAGTCAGCTGGTCTCAGTGGACTTGCAAGAGGCTGAGCGTATCGTCGCCTGAGCTCGGGTCGGCGGCTATTTTGCCACCCAGATGACCCGCTCTACGGCACGCATCGAGTTGCTGGCGGCATGTCGTGTGACTTCCAAAATCACCTTCGGGCGCATGGCCAGTTTTGACACCAAGCCGCGCGCAGGAATTGCGGTGGCCGCAGCCGCACCTGCCAGAACCTGGCGACGGGTTGGTTGGAAGTCTTTATTTTTCAGTGACATAAGTGCGCCTCCCTCTGACAGATATGGGGGGTACCGCGTGAAATTCAATAGGCTCAAAGGCGCCTTAACCTTTGAGCCTAAGTTTCGGCGCGCCTGAGGGGGGGCGGAGCGCCGAGATGCGTTTCAATACGTGGGTTAGTTCTTTGACTTGCGATGGCCACGGCGGTCTTGGGTGGTCAAAACACCGTCATCATTGCTGTCCATCCGCGCCACCATATCGGCCTGATCTTCGCCAAACTCTTCGGCTGTGACCAATCCGTCGCCGTCGTCATCGTGACGCTGAAAATTATCCACCATCCGCTCACGGTAGGCATCGAGCCACAGCGCTTGGTATTCGTCGAGACTCAACGCCCCATCCCCATCTGCGTCAAACTCGGCCAGCCGCGTGCTGCGGAACGTGTCCACTTCCTCTTGTGTGATCTGTCCGTCTTGGTTGGTGTCATAGGTGGCCATCAAATCACCCATGCCGCGTCCATGATCTCGACCGTGGTGACGGTCCTGCGCATAGGCGGCTGCGGGCAGGGCGAGAAGGGTGATACCTGCAAGTGTCAACGTGCGTTTCATGTTGCTCTCCTGTTGTCGTGTTTGAGTGGTACGTAAGGACGGTCGGGCTCCGTCGCCAGTGCACGTTTTTGTGATCGGCCGTATTGCGCGTTGCTGGATTTTGGTTCAGGGTTCTTGAGATATATATTGGGAGGATTGTCATGAAGACGCGCGCTGCAGTTGCTTTGGAGGCAGGTAAGCCTTTGGAGATCATGGAGGTGAATCTCGAAGGTCCAAAAGCCGGTGAGGTTCTGGTGGAGATCAAAGCCACTGGGCTTTGCCACACTGATGAATTCACCCGGTCTGGCGATGATCCAGAGGGGCTTTTCCCTGCGATCCTGGGCCAT
The DNA here is from genome assembly GCA_937920555.1 of uncultured Paracoccaceae bacterium. Classification (GTDB taxonomy): domain Bacteria; phylum Pseudomonadota; class Alphaproteobacteria; order Rhodobacterales; family Rhodobacteraceae; genus CAKZTM01. The sequence goes on from CAKZTM010000008.1 coordinate 46,700, forward strand.
GAGGGTGCAGGCATCGTTGTAGAGGTCGGCGAGGGCGTAACATCGCTGGAGGTCGGCGATCATGTGATCCCGCTTTACACGCCGGAATGTCGGGAGTGTGAGTATTGTCTGAACCCCAAGACCAATCTTTGCCAGAAGATCCGCTCCACCCAAGGGGCGGGCCTGTTGCCGGACGGCTCCACCCGGTTCTCCATGCTCGATGGGACGCCCATTCATCACTACATGGGCTGTTCGACCTTTGCCAATCATACGGTCGTCCCGGAGATAGCCTTGGCCAAGGTCCGCAAGGACGCGCCGTTTGATAAGATTTGTTATATTGGCTGTGGCGTCACCACTGGTATTGGCGCTGTAATCAATACCGCCAAGGTCGAGATCGGCTCGCGCGGTGTGGTGTTTGGCCTTGGCGGGATCGGGCTTAATGTCATTCAGGGCCTCCGGCTTGCCGGCGCCGATCAGATCGTTGGTGTTGATCTTAATGAAGGCAAGATCGAGATGGCCAAGCATTTTGGCATGACAGATTTTGTGAATCCGTCCAAGGTTGATGGCGATCTGGTCGCCCATCTGGTTGAGTTAACCGGTGGTGGTGCGGATTACACTTTTGATGCCACCGGCAATGTGGGTGTGATGCGCACGGCTCTGGAATGTGCCCATAAAGGTTGGGGCGAGAGCATCATCATCGGCGTCGCACCTGCGGGGGCCGAGATTTCAACCCGGCCGTTCCAACTGGTCACCGGGCGCAGTTGGCGCGGCACCGCTTTCGGTGGCGCGTCAGGGCGAACGGATGTGCCCAAGATTGTGGATTGGTACATGGATGGCAAGATCGAGATTGATCCGATGATCACCCACAAGCTGACGTTGGATGAGATCAATCACGGATTTGATCTGATGCATGAGGGCAAGTCCATCCGGGCTGTGGTGGAATTCTGATCCGCCCTTGATGTAAAATCTGAGGCAATCCGTCGATGTTAGGGCGGATTGTGTCCACGGCTGAGGCATCGGGCAAGATGCGGGCCGTTTTGGACCGCGAGGCGACTTTCGAGATGTCCGGTCTTCGTTTGGTGATTGGTTTTGTCTGCCGCACGAATGTGTCTGATGTCGTCGTAACCGATTGTCTGCAAGGCCGATATCAAGCCTGTGATTACCCTCCCAATTTCCTCCGTTTTTTTGCGCAATTTCGACCTAAGATATTGATTTCATGACTGAAAGCGACGGAATCCCAGTTCTACTCAACTAGAAGAGTGGATTTGGGAAAGACGGATATCACACCCGCCTAATGCTCTGGTCAATCTGCTGACTGGCGGGTACATCTCAACCCATCATGTTGGCCATTTTCCTCAAAACGCTGCCATTTTTCGCTCTGATCTTTTGCGGGTATATTGCCGCGCGCACCCGGTTCTTCCCCGCCGAGGCGGCCCGGATCATTACGAAATTTGTATTTTATTTCGCCCTCTCGGCGATGCTGTTTCGCTTGGCCGCGACCCTCCCCTTGGAGGATTTGTGGCAACCGCAATTCCTCATGGCCTATGCTTTGGCCTCCGCAATCCTTTACGTTTTGGTGATGGCCGTGGCGCGGGTGCGCGGTGTCTCCTGGTCCGAGGCAGGGTTTGAGGCCCATTCCGCCGTCATCGGTAATGTGGGCTTTTTGGGTTTGCCCATGTTTGTGTCCATGTTCGGTCCCTCTGCCGCGGCACCCATTATGATGGGGTTGATCATCGATCTGGTTGTGTTTGGGTCGGTGATTGTCATTCTGGTGGAGATTTCACAAGGCACTGGGCGTGGACCCGGCGCGTTCCAAACCGCCATTTCCGGACTTTTGAAAAACCCGATGATTATGGCTGTTGTTGCCGGGCTGATCTGGTCCGTCGCCGGCATTCCCTGGACCGCACCTTTAGATGAGTTTACCCAAATTCTGGGAGCAGCGGCGACACCGGGCGCGTTATTCGCCATCGGCTGTTCGCTGGCCTCACAAACAGCCGGTCAAAGGGTTGGAACGGCCTTGTGGCTGACGGTGATCAAGCTTTTTGCCCATCCCGCCATTGTCGCGGTCTTTGTGTTGTTTGTGTTTGATGTGGCACCGTTTGTGGCGGCCATTGCCATTTGTGCAGCGGCCATGCCCACGGCTGGAAATGTCTTTATTTTGGCCCAACATTACGGGATTGGCGCGTACCGCGTCTCTGCCACGATTTTGATATCGACCGTGTTGTCCATTTTGACAGTCACCGCGGTCATCGGTTTGGTCGGATTAAGCCCAAGCTAGGGCGGTCCCTATGACGATCAGCAGGCAGCCCAGCATTTCTTTGGTGGTGAATGTCTCGCCGAAAAACAGGCAAGACAGGAGGGCTATCAGGCCCACCTCGCAGGCCAGAATTGTCACGTAGATCATGCCCAACCGCTCGGCCTTGAGGGCCATAATCTCCAGCCCTGTGCCCGCCATGATCATGGTTGCGATGATCACAAGCAACAAGGTGGAATGGGTTTGGGTCCACAGTTTCATCGCCGCCATTGATCCGGTGTAAAACACCGCTGATCCAAGCGACAGAAGTGCGATTTGCGCAGTGGAGCTGAGTGTCAGGCTGTTTGCCAGCATGGCGGGCATTGGTTTCCCCTCTTATCTTTCGCAACCGTGGAGGGTATTGGGGGAATTGTCTGTGACAATAATCACTGGAACCGGAGGGGTCAGCTATGGAGATAATTGCGGAGAACCGTTGTTTTGAAGGTGTTCAGGGCGTTTACCGTCACGCCTCGGACATGTGCGGATGTGACATGACCTTCGGGCTTTATCTGCCGCCTCAGGCAAAGGTGGGTAAGGTTCCGGTTCTTTGGTATCTGTCCGGTCTGACCTGCACCCATGAGAATGCCATGACCAAGGCAGGCGCGCAGGCCTATGCGGCTCTTCACGGCATTGCCGTCGTTTTTCCTGACACCTCGCCGCGTGGGGACGGCATTGCAAATGATGATGCATATGATCTTGGGCAGGGTGCTGGATTTTATGTGGATGCGACCCAAGATCCATGGGCGCCCAATTTCAAGATGTGGTCCTATGTGACCGAAGAATTGCCCGAGTTGTTGGGCCGGGAGTTTTCGGTTGATCTGAACCGGCAGGGGATTACGGGCCATTCCATGGGCGGGCATGGGGCGTTGACCATCGGCTTGTCTATGCCTGAGCGCTACCTGTCTGTCTCGGCGTTTGCACCTATTGCCAATCCGACCGGGTCAGATTGGGGGCGCAAGCAGTTGGGGGCCTATTTGGGTTCTGATGAGGCGGTTTGGCGCGATCATGATGCGTCTTTGTTGTTGGAGGCGCGTGGTTACCCGGGCCATTTGTTGATTGATCAGGGTGCTGGCGATGAGTTTTTGGATTTGTTACGACCGGAGGCTTTGGCCGATGCCATTGCCAAGCGGCGGCAACCTGCGACGTTGCGCATGCAGGCGGGTTACGATCACAGCTATTGGTTTGTATCGAGTTTCATGCCTGACCATGTGGCTTTTCATGCGGAGGCTTTGGGGGCTTAGGGGCGCACTGAGGCGTTTTCCCAAAAGCCCACCCGCCCTCCCCTTTTGGGAAAACGCCTGTCAGGCGGCAAGCTGGTGGATGGGTTTTGCGAGTATTTATGGAAAATCGAAGTTAGGCGAGCTGACCTGTTAACTCTGTTTGCTTAAAGTTTTTGGTTAATTTTGCGTTGCTCCGCTAGGTTCCCATCCGTGGGAGGCTGGTTATGAAAATTTGGAGTGTATGTTTTGCTTACCTGTTATGTTTCAGTGCTTCTATGGCGCAAGGCGAAGGCCGCCGGGCTATTGAAATGGCGGAATGTGGGTTCTTAGGGTCTGTTGCTGCGGATCAAATGTCGGACTTGCAGGAGCGGCCTGCGGCTTTGGACGGTGTCATTGCGGATGTGATCGATTTCACCAATCTTTATTATCATTTCAGCGGGCGTGTTGCGTCCCAAGATGACCAGTCCATCAGTTTTGAGATGTACCAGACGGTCCGGCGCGTTGGCGGCGCCCATTTTCAGCGCCGCGCCGGTTCTATGAGTTCTCAGAACACAGTGCTGTTGGCGAACCGTCTGCTGTCGCGGTGTCGTGACGCGCTCAGGCAGCTTCAAGGATAGCTGCTGAACCGATCTTTTTGCAGATCAAGTACAAAAATATCATGTCGCAAATCGTCAATCCGCCCGCGCAGGATTAGGGCTTGGGTGTCAAGCTCAGGCGTGCTGGGCTGATTGCGAACATCCCTGAGCTTATCGCGCAGCTCTTCGATACGATCGTTGGTTTCGTCGATCTCTTCGGTGATTTCCCAATATTTACGTCCCTTATTGTAGGCCGGGCGGATCGAGGACTGGATTTGCGGCTCGCACACATTGTTGAGCCTGTCTCCGGCCCGTCCAACACTGTAGGCGTTTTGCGGTGTGCAGTAGAATTTAAGGCCAGCGGCGCGAGCGCTCAGGTAGATATCTGCGACCGGAGCCACGCCAAATTCGGCGCATGTCTCTGCATATTTATCCAAAACCGAGGCCGCACGTCCCTTTTTACCGTCTTGCAGCCCGATGGCGCCCCAATCACCGCCGCGACACTCATCTTCGCTGATGGGGGCGCAGGAGGCCGCAATCACAGCGGCTGTTGCGAGCAAAATTGGTGTTCTCATGTCTCAGTCCTTGCATTGATCATCACCAATATAGGGGCTGATTGGTGTCTGTACAAATGCCCCGGTGGCGTGCGCACCGCCTTTACTCTGCTAGCACAGTAGCACAGTTGTTAACTTTTACGGCCGTGTGGGAAAGGGCTATGGCAGAGGTGAAATGGCTATGAAATTTGGGCAAACGGCCTGACCCGCCCCCCGGCCGCGACCGCGTCAGGCCAGATAATCTGCCACGAACTGCGCTTGTGTCGGGTCAATCAAAAGCTCCGGCAACAGCTCAATCGGGGACCAAAGCGCTGTATGATTGGCCTCCGTCGCATCGCCAATTTGCATGACTGGACGGCACAGATAAATCGCACATATTTTTTGCGCCCACCGGCCATATTCCGGCAGGTAACTGAACCTCTGATACGCCCCGATCCGGCGCTCAACCGCGATCCTCCAACCGGTTTCTTCCATAACTTCACGGTGCAGTGCCGTCAGCGGCCCTTCGCCCGGATCAATGCCGCCGCCGGGAAGCTGTGGAGACGGCTTATCCTCAAATGACATGGTCAAAAGCGCGTCTGTGCCTGACAGAATGATCCCGTAGGAGCCCGGGCGGTGCCAATAGCTCCGATTTGGATCGGGCCGCTCTCCAAGTCGCCTCATGGACACAATCTCTCTCTTGGGGTTTTGTTTTTCTCTATCAGCCCTTATGTGACCCTCTTCGATCTATCAAGAGAGTGACCGCCATGAGCACTGCTGCGAAAATTGCTTGGGATGACACCATTTTGCCGTTTCAGTTGGACCGGTCAGATATCCGTGGCCGGGTGGCGCGGCTTGATGGTACCCTAAATGGTATTCTGTCGCAGCACGATTACCCGCCGATGGTGCAGGCTTTGGTGGCCGATGCGGCTCTTCTGACGGCGCTCATTGGCCAAGCGATTAAACTGCGCTGGAAGCTCAGCCTGCAAATTCGCGGCAATGGTCCAATTCGGCTGATTGCGACCGATTATTATGCGCCCGGCAAAGACGGATCGCCGGCCCAGATGCGGGCTTATGCCAGCTTTGACCGCGAGGCGTTGCCCGAAGCCTACACCGACCCGTTTCCGCTGATCGGGCAGGGGTTCTTTGCGGTTCTTATTGATCAAGGGGAAGGCACAGAGCCCTATCAGGGCGTGACGCCGCTGGTGGGCGCATCGCTTGCGGATTGTGCGGCCACATATTTTGCCCAATCAGAGCAATTGCCGACCCAATTTGCCTTGGCTGCTGCTTTGTCCACGGAACCGGGGCAAGAAACCGAGTGGCGGGCCGGTGGTGTGATGCTGCAAATGATGCCCAAAGCATCTGCGTTGATGGCCAAGGAACCTGAGGCGGCGGATGGCTTGCTGGCGCAAACCGATTTTCTGGAAGGCGATGAAGGTGAGAACTGGACGAGGGCGGTGACCTTGCTGGAAACCGTTGAATTGTCTGAGCTAATCGGACCGCTCGTGGGCCCCGATATGTTGCTTCACCGGCTCTACCACGAGGAGGTTCCGCGGGTGTTCGATGCTCAACCGATTCGCTTCGGTTGCACCTGTGGACCGGAAAAAGTGGAACAAACCATGTCTATTTACTCTGCTAAAGACATAGAAAAGATGACAAATGACGATGGAATGGTCACTGCGGACTGTCAGTTTTGTGGTGCTCATTACGAATTTCACCCTAAAAAATTGGGGTTTGAAGCGAAGAGTTAACTTTTTATTAACAAATCGGCGGCTTTCCGCTTGGAGTCCAGTGGGGTTCCATGCTTAGAAGTTGGTGCCGAAAGCTCGGCTGAGGCGCAAAAGCCAAGTGTATTTTGGTCTAGCGTTGTTGCCTCATGGCGCGTCCTAGCACCCCGGGACGCGCCGCATTTTAACACAAAAATTGTGTGAATATTTTACACGTTACTTATTGATTTGATTGGGTATGATGACCCAAAGTAATGCTGCGGGGGGCAGTTTGGCCACAGACATGACATTGGAGAGACTGCTGCGCGCGGCCAAGATTGGGGTCGGTGCTGCCTCCTCTGACTTTGATCTGAACGGTGGATTGGGCCGCGCTCAGGGGCGGGTTCTACGCGATGCATCTGTTCTTGTTTCGTTCATATTCAGGGATGGGGAATGGCGGATTATTTTGACAAAACGGGCTTCGGTTTTGCGCAATCACCCGGGCCAAATTGCTTTTCCCGGCGGCAAGCGAGATGACAGCGATGCCTCCGCCGAGGCGGCCGCACTCCGCGAGGCCCGCGAGGAGGTTGGACTGGACCCCGCATCGGTTGAGATCATCGGGGCTTTGGGATCCCATGAGACGGTGACGAACTTCGCGGTAACCCCGGTCTTGGGCGTGATTTCGGGCAGGTTTGATCCGCGTCCAGAGCCCGGCGAAGTGGAGGCGGTGTTTGACGTCCCTCTGTCTCATCTCATGAACCCGTCCAAGACCCGGATTGAAGGTCGGATTTGGAATGGTGTGGTTCGGCGATATTACGTAATCCCTTACGGCCCATTTTATATCTGGGGGGCCACCGCCCGGATCATTGTGGGGCTTCGCCAACTTTGGGAGGAAGCGGCGTGAAGGTGTCTGGGGATTGGTTGCGCGGTGATGTGCAAAAAATCTTCCACGCCTTGGGCGCGGCAGGTCATCAGGTTTATGCGGTTGGTGGATGTGTGCGCAACGCGCTTTTGGGAGTTCCGGTCAATGATGTTGATCTGGCCACTGATGCGCGGCCTGAGCGGGTAAGGGCGCTGTGCGAGGCCGCCGGTCTCAAAGTTGTGCCGACCGGGATTGAGCATGGGACGCTAACGGTTGTTGTCGGGGGGACCGGGTTTGAAATCACCACATTTCGGCGCGACGTAGAGACGGACGGGCGGCGTGCCGTGGTGGCCTATTCTGACGATATCGAAACCGATGCCCGCCGGCGAGACTTCACGATCAACGCGCTGTTCGCGGACGCCACCGGCGCGGTATTGGACCCGCTTGGCGGTCTGGCTGATATTCCGGCCCGCCGTATCCGATTTATTGATGACGCCAATGCACGCATTCGCGAAGACGGTTTGCGTATCTTGCGATTTTTTCGGTTCTATGCCGCTTATGGTGATCCCGCTGAGGGTCTGGATGCGGACGGTTTGGCCGCCTGTGCCGCCGGTCAGCATATGTTGGATGGGCTGAGCGCTGAACGCATTGGCGCGGAGATGCGAAAGCTGTTGGATGCGCCCGACCCGGCCCCGGCCATGGCTGCAATGGAGACGTCTGGTATTTTGGCGCGTATCCTCCCCGGAGCGGCGGCTGCGGGGTTGGCCCCACTCATCCACGCAGAGGCAGGCCGCGCACCCAGATGGCTGCGGCGGCTCGCGGTTATGGGTGGGGTGCTGGATCGTTTGCGCCTGTCAAAAGCAGAGCAGAAGGTTTTGGATCAGGTGGCGCAGGTATTGGAGCGCGGCATGGCCCCGCGCTTGAGCGCTTATCGGTTTGGGGCTGATGTGGCGATTGATGCGGCTGTGATTGCGGCGTCCATGGCCGGTCAGCACGCCACCGCGAGTATTGAGGCGGAGGCGGCCGCAGGGGCTCAGTTGGTGTTCCCAGTGAAAGCCCGGATGTTGATGCCCGCTTATGCGCCTGGGCCGGATATGGGTGCGGTGATGCAGAGGTTAGAGGCGGCTTGGATCGCGTCCGGCTTTGAATTGTCACGGGCGCAGCTTTTGGACATGGCTATGGAAGGCCGGCCCGAGCGCCCGGTTTAAAGCAGGTGGTTCTCAAATCGAGACTTGGGGCTTTGCCCCTTCGTCATGATTTTTGATGTATTTGGCTCCGCCAAATACGTGCTCCGCAGGGGATATTTACCGGAACATTGAAGGTCAGGCGGGTAAGAGCCTGAGTGATCTTGTCACGTTGTTACCCCGCTAGTGGAGTAGCGTCGTAAACCCATTTGAAATCAACAGGCTGAACCTGCCATAGCCGCCTCGTTTTACTGGGGGGGCTAGGGCCAGGTGGCGATTGGGGGTAAAGACATGAGCACCGCTTCGGGGTTGTGGCCTGTCTCCAAGCCAAATCGTGTGCCTCTGTCCCAAACCAGATTGAACTCCGCATATCGGCCCCGTTTGATCAGTTGCCAGTCCCGGTCGGTCTCGCTCCATGGTTCCTCCATGTGTTTTTCAACCAAAGGAGGAAAGGCATCCAGAAAAGCCTGGCCAACATCTTGGGTAAATGCGAAATCTGCCGCCCAATCTTGGGTGCAGTGATCGTCGTAAAATATACCGCCCACGCCGCGTGGCTCGCCCCTGTGGCGGTTCATGAAATACGTATCAGCCCATTGTTTGTAACGCGGGTAGTAGGAGGGGTCATGCCGGTCGCATGCCTCCTTTTGAACGCCGTGGAAAAACGCCGTGTCTTCGTCCACCTCGACCATTGGGTTAAGGTCAGATCCGCCACCAAACCACCAGCCATGCGGGGTCCAGAACATGCGTGTATTCATGTGGACCGCGGGCACTTTCGGAGATTGCATATGAGCCACCAAAGAAATGCCGGAGGCCCAAAATCGCGGGTCGTCCGCAATCCCCTCCATGCCTGTTCGTGCGGACATGGAGCGTTGCGCCGCCTCGCCCAGAGTGCCAAAAACCGTCGAGATATTTACGCCGACTTTCTCAAACACCCGGCCTTTCATCACAGACATTTCGCCGCCCCCGCCGTCACCATCCGCGTCGCGTTTGGTCAGTTTGCGCTCAAACTTTGCTGGCGGCAGATCCGCATGCGGTCCGGTTTTTAGCGCCATCTCCAGATCTTCGAACCGGGTGCAAATATCGTCGCGTAGCTGCCCAAACCATGCGCTTGCCTGGGTCTTCTCATTGTCCATGTTCATCATGCTGCTCGGTCCCAAGTCTGTTGTTGCGTCCTTTTACAGTTTTCTGCCGGAATTAAAAATTTTCAAATTAGGGGGGTGACATGCGACATTTTGTCATGTTAGACAGCGCGCCATTCGCTCACAGTAAAGGAGAGCTCAATGCACAACTTTGGATCATCTCTAGCCTAAACGGCCGACCAAGTTGAGAAGTCGGTCGCCCGACTTTTAGCATTCAAGCTCCATTTTCTGTCTGAGGATTTCCCAATGTTACGCTATTTGTACAGGTTTGCCCTTCCGGGCGGACGGCGCGTCATTATCGCTTATTTTCCGCCCAAGCCGGTGGAGAAAGAGAATTTTGTCCCGCAAAAAGAGCCAGATCCGCTTTATTATGATCGGGTTTTTGCACAGGCGGGTCTGTATTCCGGTGTGCCTGTCCCGCGATGGATCCCTGCGAGAAGTAGGCACGACACGCGCTTGCCGCGCGGCAAGCGAACCCGCTGATCCAAGCGCCGTTTTTGCGCGCGTTTTAGATACCAATTTGAGGAGTCCGGGTATGTATCGGACATTTGAAAAACTTGTCGACCCATTTGCGCCCTTCGAGGAGGTTACGCCGCCGTCGACCTATTTTGCGTTTTTGAGACGCCAATTGCAGCCGTTTCGGCGTTGGATACCGTGGCTTTTGATCACGGGTCTGGTGGTGGCGGTTATGGAATCGGGGCTCATTTTCTACTCGGGCCGGATCATTGATTTGATGGTCGAGGCAGGCGCCGCCAGATTTTGGGATCAGCATTGGGTAGAGTTGAGCGCTGTGGTGGTCTTCATTTTGGTTGCCCGGCCCATGCTGATTTGTTTGCAAAAGCTGTTTTTGGAGCAAACGCTGGCGGGTAATCTGCAAGATCAGGTTCGCTGGCGGGCCCATAAACACATGCTTGGGCAATCCAGTGCGTTTTTCCAAAACGACTTTGCTGGGCGTTTGTCCAACCGTGTCATGCAATTGGGTACTGCGGTCGAGGATAGCGTCTATATGATGTTTGAGGCGATTTGGTATTTTGTGGTCTACATCGTTGGTGCCACGTTGATCCTGACGCAAATCGATGCCCGTTTGTCGATCCCGATGCTGTTATGGATGGTGATCTACGGCGCTTACACCTACTCGGTCGCGGTTCGTGTGGCCAAAGCCTCGGAAAAATGGAGTGCTGCGCGGTCCATGGTAACCGGCCGAGTTGTCGATGCATACGCCAATATCGAAAGCGTCAAGCTCTTTGCCGACAATCATCGCGAGGAGGATTACGCACGCCATTCTATGCGGCGGCACCGGGTCCGGTTTCACCGTTTCTTGCGTCTGATGACCGAGTTGTCCTTTGGCCTTAACCTGATCAATGGTGTGTTGATTGTTGGCGTGTCCGGCGCTGCAATCTGGCTCTGGCAGGCGGGCTCTATTTCTATCGGGGAGGTCACAGCCGCGATGGCGTTGGCTCTGCGGCTCAACGGTATGTCCGGTTGGATCATGTGGGTAACGATCCGGCTTTTCGAGCAGGCAGGCGTCATTCGGGAAGGTCTTCAATCAGTTTCTGTCCCGCACGGCGTTAAGGATGTCGCGGCTGCACCTGATCTGCGTGTTGGGGAGGCTCAGATCACATTTGACGGCATCGCGCATCACTACGGGCGCGGGCATGGCGGTCTGGACGGCGTCGATTTGACCATCAACAGCGGCCAGAAGGTCGGGCTGATTGGCAGGTCGGGTGCGGGTAAATCCTCGCTGGTGAATTTGTTGCTCAGGTTCCGTGACGTGGAAACCGGTCGCATCTTAATCGATGGTCAGGATATTGCGGGTGTTTCGCAAAGCAGCTTGCGGCGGCAAATTGGCATGGTCACGCAAGACAGCTCGCTTTTGCATCGCTCCGTTCGGGCCAATATTCTTTACGGGGCACCGCAGGCGAGTGAGGCGGAGATGATTGCGGCGGCCCGCCGGGCGGAGGCGCATGAGTTCATTCTTGATCTGGAAGATCCGCAAGGACGGCGCGGCTATGACGCCCATGTGGGCGAGCGCGGTGTGAAACTGTCGGGCGGTCAGCGTCAGCGGATTGCGATTGCGCGGGTGATCTTGAAAGATGCACCGATTTTGATGCTGGACGAAGCCACATCGGCGCTCGATTCAGAAGTGGAGGCCGCCATTCAGGAGACGCTTTACGGCGTGATGGAGGGCAAAACCGTGATCGCCATCGCGCACCGCTTGTCCACCATTGCGCGGATGGACCGGATTGTGGTGATGGATGCCGGGCGGATCGTTGAGGATGGAACCCACCGGGCGCTTTTGGAGCAGGACGGGCTTTATGCGGCCTTCTGGAAGCGCCAGTCGGGTGGGTTTCTTGGGCTGGAAACAGCCGCGGAGTAAGGTGAGGGCGGGCGTGTGGCTCGCCCTTTTCCTGGCATCAGAGGCACATGGTGAAAGTGTGAAATTCAGGTGTAAGCCTATGATTTTTGGCACAAACTCAGCACTACTCCACTAGCGCAGTAGCGCCGGATTTGCCCCACATGCCGGTCCGCCGCCTGACCCGATTGCGATGGCGCGTATTCCGTCTAAGATGATGGCTCCACATCCGGGAGGCCCTTGGGCGATGGCAACAGGTTATGACTATGTGATCGTGGGCGGCGGCTCTTCGGGGTGCGTGCTGGCGGCGCGTTTATCGCAAGACAATGCGGTCAATGTTTTGCTGCTCGAGGCGGGCGGGCGCGACACGAACCCTTATATCCACATGCCTGTGGGCTTTGCCAAAATGACCTCTGGCCCGCTGACATGGGGTCTAAAAACGGTTCCGCAGACCCATGCCAACGGGCGCGAAATTCCCTATGCGCAAGCAAAGGTGATCGGCGGTGGCTCCTCCATCAACGCGGAGATTTTCACCCGCGGGCATCCCACCGATTATGACCGTTGGGCGCAGAACGAGGGCTGCGATGGGTGGGCGTTCGCCGATATTCAGCCCTATTTTCTACGATCTGAGGGCAATACGATCCTAAGCGGTGCCCATCACGGAACGGACGGTCCATTGGGCGTCTCTAACGTGCCGGACCCGCAGCCGACCACACGGGCCTTTGTGCAATCCTGTCAGGAGTTGGGCATCCCCTATAATCCCGATTTTAACGGGCCAGTTCAGGAAGGGTGCGGGGTTTATCAAACGACCACCAAGAATGCGCGGCGCTGCTCAGCGGCGGTCGGATATCTCAAGCCTGCACGTGATCGGCCCAATTTGACGGCGGAAACCGGTTGTCTTGTGACCCGTATCGTAGTGGAGGCCGGGCGTGCCGTCGGCGTGTCCTATGTGAAAGATGGCGCGTCTGTCTTTGCCCGCGCAACATCGGAAGTGCTTGTTACCTCGGGCGCCATTGGAAGCCCGAAACTCATGATGATGTCGGGGATCGGACCTGCGGCACATCTCAGGTCTGTCGGGGTCGAAGTGGTGCATGACCTGCCAGGCGTCGGGTCCAATCTGCAAGACCATTTTGGCATCGATATTGTGGCCGAACTCAAAGGCCCGACCAGCTTGGACAAATATAACAAACCCCATTGGATGGTCTGGGCGGGCCTGCAATATCTGCTGTTCAAGTCCGGGCCTGTCACCTCAAATGTGGTAGAGGGCGGGGCGTTTTGGCATTCTGGCCCGACCCAAGACCGGCCCGATCTTCAGTTTCATTTCTTGGCCGGTGCTGGGGCCGAAGAAGGGGTGCCAACGGTGCAAGGATCTGGTGTCACGTTGAATTCGTACAATTGCAGGCCGAAATCTCGTGGGACTGTGCGTTTGGCCTCTGCCGTTCCGTCCGCCAATCCTTTGGTTGATCCAAATTTTCTATCCGACCCCGATGACATTAAAATCTCCATTGAAGGGGTGAAAATCAGCCGGGAGATTTTCCGCCAAGCCTCCTTGGCCAAATACATCAAGCGCCTGCATGTGCCCGGCGATGATGTGCAATCGGACGCGGATTTTGAGGCCTATGCCCGCGCCTTTGGCCGCACTTCCTATCATCCCGTGGGCACGTGCAAGATGGGTATTGATGAGATGTCGGTGGTTGATCCTCAGCTTCGGGTGCGCGGCATCGATGGATTGCGAGTGTGTGACAGCTCCACAATGCCGTCGCTAATCGGGTCCAACACCAATGCCCCCACGATCATGATCGGTGAGAAAGCCAGTGACATGATCCGTGGCAACCGGTGATGATCGGGGTCTGAATGGGCCGTCGCGCAAGCGACTGCGGCTTAATCCCAATCCGGCGCGTAGGGCACGATGTCTTTGGTCACGATCCGGAAGCCTGTCTTGGTCAGCGCCTCGATCCGCGCCATATCCACATGGGATAGGGTGAAGTCCATCACGTCAAAATTGGCACTGATATTGGCGGGCTTGGTGGACATGGTGTTGATCGATACACCTTTTTGCAGGATCCACCTTAGCACCACTTGTGCCGCAGATTTGCCGTAGCCAGCGCCGATCTGTGCAAAAATGTCGTGTTTGAACACTTCGCCGCGCGCCACAGAGCAATAAGAGGCCAGCGGAATGCCCAACTGCGCGCTGGCGCGCAACAGCACGTCTTGATTGAGCAGCGGATGAAATTCCACCTGATTGCTCACGATCGGCGTATCGATGGTCTTAACCGCACGGTGCAACATTTCGGCGGTGAAATTTGAGACCCCAATGTGTTTTGTCAGGCCCTTCTTCTGCGCCTGCTCAAGAAGTGTGAGAGGCAACTCGATTTCCCCGCTTGCAGGTGGCCAATGCAATAACAGCACATCGGGCACGGTTCCCAGCGCCTCCACGCTAGCCTCGACCGAGGGCAGAAATTCCGCCTGCGTGTAGCGTTCCGGGTGGACTTTGGTGGTGACCAACAGGTCTTCGCGCGGGATGCCGCTGGCCCCTAATGCGGCCCCGACCTCCGCTTCGTTTTGATACATTTGAGCGGTGTCAAACGCGCGGTAGCCGACTTTGATCGCGGCCGTGATGGCTTTTGACAGCTCCACGCCTTTCAAGGGCCAGGTGCCAAAACTGCGTTGATAGGTTTTTTGGAAATAAGGGGTCATGGCCGTCCTTGAATTATCCGGTGTTCAGGGGCCAGATTGCATTCTAAGCTGTGCGGATACAAGTCTGGGGAGGCTTATGGTCGCGAAAGTTGTAAAGGCCGCAGAGGCGGTGGCGAAGATTGCTGACGGCATGGTCGTGGCGGTGAATTCGTCGTCCGGCCTGTGCTGTCCCGATGCTGTGTTAAAGGCGCTGGGGGACCGGTTTGCGGGCACCCAAACCCCGCGTGATCTGACGATGATCCATCCGATTGCGGCGGGTGACATGTTTGGCACGCCCGGTGTTGATCACATCTCGGAGCCGGGTCAGATCAAGGTTATTATCGGCGGCTCATACCCGTCGGGGCCGTCCAATGCAGACCCGCCCAAGATTTGGCAGCGCATTTTGGCGGAAGATGTGGCGGCATATAATGTGCCCTCTGGTATCGTCTTCGATATGCTGCGGGAGGCAGCAGGCAAACGCCCCGGCGTGCTGACCAAAGTGGGGTTGGAGACATTCGTGGACCCGTCGCAGCAGGGCTGCGCGATGAATGCAACTGCGGCCCAAAAACCGATTGTGTTTCACCGGGAATTCGACGGAGAAGACTGGCTTTATTTCCCTTCTATCGCCCCTGATGTGGCGATTATCCGGGCCTCCACCGCGGATGGGCGCGGCAATCTCAGCTTTGAAAGTGAGGGTGCGACTTTGGGGGCCATGGAGATGGCCTTGGCGGCACGCAACACTGGCGGCTTGGTGATTGCGCAGGTCAAACGGGTTGTGGAAGCCGGGACACTGAACGCCCATGACATACGGGTGCCCTCCAATCTGGTGGATTTGGTGGTCGAGGCGCCAGAGCAGCTCCAAACCACCTCTACCGCCTATGATCCGGCGATTTCGGGCGAGGAGGTTCGCGATTTATCGTCCTTTGATATACCCAAACTTGATCCGGGCAAGGTGATTGCGCGGCGGGTGGCCATGGAGCTGGAAAGCGGCTGGGCGGTCAATCTGGGCTTTGGAATTTCTGCCAATGTGCCGCGCATTTTTCTGGAGGAAGGCCGCCACGGTGAGTGCACTTGGGTGATTGAGCAAGGCGCGGTTGGCGGCGTGCCGCTTTTGGATTTCAAATTCGGTTGCGCCTCCAACGCGGAGGCATTCGTGGCCTCGCCCCACCAGTTCAGTTACTTTCAGGCGGCGGGATTTGATGCGGCTCTCCTGTCGTTTTTGCAAATTGGCGGCGATGGCTCGATCAATGTGCATTGCCTGCCCTCAATGCCCTACCGCACAGCCGGGGCGGGTGGTTTTGTGGACATCACCGCGCGCGCAGAAAAGCTGGTGTTTTCAGGCTATTTCAATGCAGGGGCGAAGATGTCGGTGGCCGGTGGGCGGTTGCGGATTGATCGCGAAGGCAAGATCAAGAAAATCGTGGAGACGGTCGATCAGGTCTCCTTTTGCGGGCCGCGTGCGGTGCGGCAGGGCCAAGACGTGACATATGTAACAGAGCGCTGTGTGATGAAGCTGACCCCGGATGGGCTGATGGTGACCGAAATCGCACCGGGCCTTGAGTTTGAGCGCGACATTCAGGCGTGGTCTGAGGTGCCGTTGCGCCGCGCGCCGGGTTGCGCCGAAATGGATGCGCGGCTGTTTCGCGAGGAGGCGATGGGCCTATGACAGATCAACGCATCACCTTTGAGGACCAAGGCACGATTGGGGTTCTTACGATCAACCGGCCTGACAAACGCAACGCGCTGGATGCGGCTATGGTCGAGGCGCTCAGGGCGCTCTGCGGCAAGATTGAGCGCTCAGATATACGCGCGGTGATCCTGACCGGCGCGGGCGATGCATCCTTTTGTGCGGGCGGCGATATTGAGGCGTGGTCCGGCGAGACGGCGGCGGATTTTGCGCGATTTTGGGTGCGCGAAGGTCACGCGGCCTTTGATGCGCTGGCGCGATTGCGTCAGCCGGTGATCGCGGTTTTGAACGGGCATTGTCTGGGCGGTGGTCTTGAATTGGCCGCATGTGCTGACATGCGGATCGCGGAGGCGCATGTGAAACTGGGCCAACCCGAAGCAGGGCTTGGGATTATCCCCGGCTGGTCTGGCACGCAGCGGGCGGTGCGCCGGTTTGGGGCGCAAGCGGTGCGGCGGATGGCGTTGATGGGTGAGGTGTTTGAGGCAGATCAGGCGCTGGCTTTGGGGCTGGTGGATCAAGTGGTCGCGTCCGGCACCGGGATGGAAGCGGCGCGGGCCGTGGCGGGTCGTGTGGCCTTGCGCAGCCCGACGGCCACAGAGCTGACCAAGATGCTGATCAACGCGGCTGATGGCGAGGACGGCGACCGCGCCATGGAGGCTTTGGGCGGTTGGGTGGCTGCCGGGTCAGAGGATTTGGCCAAAGGGCTGGCTGCCTTTCGTGAAAAGCGCAAACCGCAATTTTAGGAGACGGTCA
This sequence comes from uncultured Paracoccaceae bacterium, assembly GCA_937920555.1. Classification (GTDB taxonomy): domain Bacteria; phylum Pseudomonadota; class Alphaproteobacteria; order Rhodobacterales; family Rhodobacteraceae; genus CAKZTM01. Next base: position 63,660 of record CAKZTM010000008.1, read on the forward strand.
TGATAAGGCATTTGGTGCTGGTCAATTTCAAGGATGATGTGGCGACAGATACAGTCGCGGATCTGATGGCCGGGCTTGAGCAGCTACGTGGTCATCTTGGCGGCATCACGGATTTTCAGCATGGAGAAAATGTCAGCCCTGAGACGGATTTGATCCACGGGTTTGGCTACGCGTTTTGGTTCGATTTTTCCGATGCCGCCGCGCGGGACGCCTATTTGGTCGATCCCCAGCATCAAGCTGCTGGCGCGAAATTGGTGGCTCATGCGCGTGGTGGTCTGGACGGGTTGATCGTGCTGGATATGGCGCTTTAGAGCGTTCCGGTTTCAACTCGGCATCACCTACAATTTTCTGAAATCAAAGAACTCAACGCGTTAGGTGAAGCCTTGCGTCTCAAGCTAAAAGCAAACGCTTTAGTCTAGACAACCATCAGCGTGTTGGTACCCGATTGCACAACGATACCGTCTTGATTTTTAAGCTCAATTTGTGACCGAACGATGCCCCGCCCCGTGCTTTTGGAGCGGCGTTTCTCCGTCACTGTTGATTGCGCGTGCAAGATGTCATTGGCATAAATTGGGGCTTTGAAAGACCAGTCCCATCCCAATGAGGCGACGGCGTCATAGGTCGCCTCGGACTGGTTCTTGATCCCGTCGGTCAGGGCAAGCCCCAACAGGCCGTGAGCCACGCGGCGCTCAAACCCGCGCTTGCGCGCAGCCGCATCATCAAGGTGAATTTCGTACCGGTCCCCCGAGAGTTCCGCATAGGCGTCGATCATGGCATCCGTCACCGTCACCGTTGGGGTCGTAATCGTGTGGCCGACCTCAATCTGGTCGTAAGGGATGGCGGTTTGCGGCATGGCTGTCCTCGGCTTTACTTTTGGATTGTTGATCGGTTGGTCTGGGGTACACTAAGCCAGCTTAGCTGCGAGATTGAAGGCAAATGTTCCTAACGCCCACCCATATTCAGGCCCGCGACATGGCCCGTGATTTTGCGCAAACAGCGATCCGGCCGATTGCGGCGGATCTGGACCGGACCGCAGAGTTCCCCCGCGAGGTGTATCGCCAGATGGCGGCACTAGGGCTTTTTGGGGTTTGTGTGCCTGAAGATATGGGCGGTCCGGGATTTGATGCGCTTACCTATGCCCTTGTTATGGAAGAGTTATCTCGGGGCTACGCATCGATCGCGGATCAATGCGGGTTGGTTGAGTTGATCACCACGCTGTTGGTGCGCCACGGCACAAAAGCGCAGCGCGACACATGGCTGGGCCCGGTGATGCGGGCCGATTTGATTTGCGCTTATTGCATTACTGAGCCGGAGGCAGGCTCGGACGTATCGCAGATCACGACCACCGCTGAGCGCGCGGGGGATGGCTGGACGCTCAGCGGCAGCAAGGTCTGGATACACAACGCGCCGGTTGCAGATTTCGCCTGTGTTTTGGCGCGAACGGATCCACAGGCGGGCCACCGCGGCATGAGTATTTTTGTCGTTGATCTGAACGCTAAAGGGGTCACGCGCGGCCCCAAGGAGCCCAAAATGGGGCAATGCGCCTCGCAAGTGGGTGCGCTTGATTTTGATGGTGTTTCGCTGGGGGCTGAGGCGCTTCTTGGCGAGGAGGGCCGGGGATTTCACATGATGATGTCGGTGCTCGATAAGGGCCGTGTCGGGATCGGTGCCTTGGCTGTCGGGATCGCGCAGGCGGGGCTTGAAGCGGCCCTTGATTATGCCCAGACGCGACGGCAATTTGATCAAAATATCGCGAAATTTCAAGGGGTTCAGTTCCTTCTGGCGGATATGGCCAAGGATATCGAGGCGGCCCGGTTGTTGGTGCAATCTGCGGCTGTGAAGCTCGACGCGGGCGAAGATGCGACCCGTGCCTGTTCCATGGCCAAATGCTTTGCCAGTGATATGGCGGTTGCGCGGAGCTCTGATGCGGTGCAGGTTTTTGGCGGGTCTGGATATATCAGGGGTTTTGAAGTGGAACGGCTCTATCGCGACGCGAAAATCACTCAGATTTATGAGGGTACGAACCAAATTCAGCGCATGATCATTGCCCGTGAGTTGTTCAAAAACGGAGCGCAAACATGACCGTTTTGGTCACAGGGGCCGGGCGCGGTATCGGCCTTGCCACAGCCGAGGCTTTGGCCCGCGCAGGTCTGCCCGTGGCGCTCAATAGCTTGGCCGATGATGCGGAGTTGGAGGCGGCTGTCGCGCGTGTTGGTGCCATCGGCCCTGTGTGCAAAGCGATCGGGGATGTGTCTGATTTAACTACACATTCTGCCATTTTGGATCAGGCAGAACACTTGGGCGCGTTGACCGGATTGGTCAATAATGCGGGCGTGGGCGTGCTGTCGCGCGGGGACATTCTGGATGTCACGCCGGACAGTTATGACCGCTGCATGGGGGTGAATGCGCGCGGTACGTTTTTCCTGACACAAGCCTTTGCAAGACGGCTGGTGGGGCGCCCTTCGCAGGGGTTTCGCTGCATCGTGACGATCACCTCGGCCAATGCCGAAGCGGTGCCTGCGGGGCGGGCGGAATATGCTGCCTCCAAGGCCGCGTCTGCCATGGCCATGCAGGCATTTGCGGTGCGCTTGGGGGCCGACGACATCCATGTTTATGACATCCGGCCCGGATTGATCGAGACCGATATGACCGCGCCGGTGATCGAAGATTACAAGCGCCGCGCGGCGGATGGGCTATGTGTGATCCCGCGTGTGGGGCAACCTGAGGAGGTGGCCAAGATCATCGTCTCGCTGGTGACCGGCGCTTTGCCCTACACGACGGGTCAGGTGATTTCGGCCGATGGCGGCATGCTGATTTCGAGGTTTTAGGCGATGAAGTTGCACCTTCCTGACACAAGCGGCGTGATGCAACCTTACGCGATGTCCGGGCGTGTTGCGCCAACCACGCGACTACCGCGCGATCCGGCGCGGATTGTGTTCTCGGCGGCCCATGTGGTGGCTGATCCGCTTCGCACAGGGCCCACCGGTCCGGCCGCTTTGGATTGGGAGGCGACGCTGGCCTTTCGCCGCTATCTGGACGGGCTGGGCCTTGGCATTGCGGAGGCCATGGATACGGCCCAGCGCGGCATGGGGCTGGACTGGCCGGGCGCGTTGGAGCTGATCCGGCAAACCTGCGTGGAGCTGCCCGGTGCGCGTGTGTTCAGCGGTGCCGGGACCGATCATCTGGACCCGGATGATGCCCGCACGCTGGCCGATGTGGAGCGGGCATATGCCCAGCAAATCCAAGAAATACAAGCGGTTGGCGGGCGCATCATCTTGATGGCATCGCGGGCTTTGGCGCGGGTGGCGCGGTCCCCTGAGGATTATATCGCGGTTTATGAGCGGGCTTTGGCGGGCTGCGATCAGCCGGTGATCCTGCATTGGCTGGGGGACATGTTCGACCCTGCCTTGCGCGGCTATTGGGCCCCGGATTTTGAGACCGCCATGGAGGCCTGTCTGGCGGTTATCGAGGCAAATCCGGACAAGGTGGACGGCATCAAAATCTCGCTTTTGGACAAGGACAAAGAGATTTTGATGCGGCGGCGTTTGCCCTCTGGCGTGAAAATGTATACCGGCGATGATTTCAATTATCCCGAGCTGATTGAGGGTGACGCGCTGGGGTTTTCTCATGCGCTATTGGGGATTTTCGACCCTTTGGCGGGGCTGGCGGCCGATGCGGTGGCGCGTTTGGGCACGGGCGATGTGGCCGGGTTTCGCGAGGTTATGGACCCTACGGTGCCGCTGGCCCGTCTGATCTTTCGGGCCCCCACGCAATATTACAAAACCGGGGTGGTTTTTCTGGCTTGGCTCAACGGTCATCAGGACCATTTTGTGATGGTGGGCGGGCAGCAATCCATGCGGCCTTTGAGCGATTTTGTAGAGATTTTCAGGCTTGCCGATGGGTGTGGCGCGTTGCGTGATCCGGACTTGGCGGCAGCGCGTATGGGGCAGCTTATGCGGCTTAACGGCCTGTAAATGCGGGATTTTTCACAAGATCACTCAGCTCTGGCGCTCAATACTGCGACCCTTGGTCATAACCTTGACGGGTATGGTGCGGGCTGGTCGCCTGAGCGTGTCATCGATGCTTGTGCGGCGCGTGGTTACGGTGGGATCACCTTTTGGCGGCGCGAGATTGGCGGGCAGGCGGTTCAGATCGGGCAGGCGGTGCGGGCTGCGGGGCTGCGGGTCACGGGGCTGTGCCGCACGCCCCTGCTGGTCGGTCCCGGCGCACCTGACGATGTGACCGGCGATTTCCGGGCGTCGATTGAGATGGCCGCAGGGCTGGGGGCGGACAGTCTGACCATTGTTGTGGGCGGTGTTCAGGAGGGCACCAAGGGTTTGGGCGAGAGCCTGAAAATCGTGCGCGACACGGTGGCGAGGATGGCTGATGAGGCGCAATCCGCCGGTGTGATGCTGGGGATTGAGCCGCTTCATCCGGTCTATGCGGGCGATCGGTCGTGTTTGGTATCGGTTCGTGATGCGGTTGATATGATTGAAGAAATTGACCACGCCGCAGTGGGTCTGGACGTGGATGTGTATCATGTGTGGTGGGACCGTAGCCTGGTGGATCAACTGGCACGGTTGCGGGCCGATCAGATCGCCGGGTACCACATTTGCGACTGGCTGGCGGAGACGCGGGACGTGCTTTTGGACCGGGGTATGATGGGGGACGGGGTTGCGGATCTGACGGCCATTCGGGGCGCTGTGGAGGCCACCGGCTGGCGCGGGTTTTGCGAGGTTGAAATATTCTCCAAACATTGGTGGTCGCGGCCCCCCGAGGAGGTTTTGGACCTTTGTGCGGCGCGGTTTCGGGAATTGTGTTAACGGACGGGACGCTGGTTTTGCGCCATTGGACCGGCGTGCGGCTAAAAACGCAATCGAATCAAAGGTTAACGGGGTAATTGGGGCGGCATCAATTTGTATGATTTGTGTATGACTCCTGTATGACATCGGTATGACAAATTGGCATATTTGGCGTGGTTAAGCCTGCGTTCGGTGGGGGCTTGGTAAGCTTGGTTAACGAAGTGTAAACCCGCGCGGGATCACTCGGGCCGAAAATGCGCGACCAAAAACGCGATGCAGGCAATCAAGAAAAACACGCTGCCAAACATCGCCCAAAAATCGCCAATGCTGGCGATGATAAAACCGATTGCGGAGATCACAAACAGCACCCAGCCGATCAGCACAATGGTGCGGTTGCTCATGGCCAGCGCCCCGTGGGTCTAGCGTTGGCCGCGGGCCAAAAAGGCGAGCCGCTCAAACAAATGCACGTCTTGTTCGTTTTTCAAAAGCGCGCCATGCAATTTGGGCAGGCTGTCTTTGGCATCGCGCCGAATATCTGCGGCATCCAGATCATCGGACAACAACAGTTTGAGCCAATCGAGCACTTCTGAGGTGGACGGCTTTTTCTTCAGCCCCTGGGTGTCGCGAATGTCGTAAAATTGGGTGAGCGCCTCGGTGACGAGGGTGGTTTTGATGCCCGGAAAATGCACATCGACAATGGCGCGGAGGGTCTCGGCCTCGGGGAATTTGATGTAGTGGAAAAAGCAGCGGCGCAAAAACGCGTCCGGCAGCTCTTTTTCATTGTTGGAGGTGATGATCACGATCGGGCGGTTTTGAGCGGCAATCGTCTCGCCGGTTTCATAGACATGAAAATCCATCCGGTCGAGTTCCTGCAAAAGATCATTTGGAAACTCGATGTCGGCTTTGTCGATCTCGTCGATCAACAAGACCACGCGGTCGGTTGCCTCGAACGCCTGCCACAGCATGCCCTTTTTGATGTAGTTTTTGACGTCGTTTACTTTTTCGTCGCCAAGCTGGCTGTCGCGCAAACGCGACACGGCGTCATACTCGTAAAGCCCCTGCTGCGCCTTGGTGGTGGATTTGATGTTCCATTCCAGCAGACGCAGCTTGAGCGCCGCCGAGACCTGCCGGGCCAATTCGGTTTTGCCTGTTCCCGGCTCGCCTTTGATCAAAAGCGGGCGCTCCAGCGTGATGGCCGCATTCACGGCGACCATCAAGTCCTCGGTGGCAATATAACTGTCAGTTCCTGTGAATTTCATCTTTGTTAATCAATACCCTGTTATAACCCGCGCGTTACCCGTCTTCACGACAAGTTTCGGTAATTTTGCAAAACTTATGCGTGACATGTGACGCGATTCTTTGTATCTCCGCCTCAAATTGGGTGAGAGCGATATCTGTGCAGGTTTTTGGCTCAAGGGTCAATTCATGCGCGTCAGGTACCGCGAATTCAAGAGGTAGCGATTGATGAAAGTTGAGACTGTGTTGGACAAAGATTACCAACCGGCTGACGACGAGCCGTTCATGAATGACCGACAAATCGAGTATTTCCGCGAAAAACTGTCGAATTGGAAAGCTCAGATTTTGGAGCTGAATAAAGATACAATCGAGGAAATGAAGACCGATGCCCGGAACATCCCCGATGTGGCTGACCGCGCCTCTGAGGAGACCGACCGGGCGCTGGAGCTGCGCACGCGGGATCGGCAACGCAAGTTGGTGTCGAAGATCGATGCGGCACTGCGGCGGATTGATGACGGGTCTTACGGCTATTGCGAGGTGACCGGCGAGCCGATTTCCCTCAAGCGGCTTGACGCGCGGCCGATTGCGACTTTGTCGCTGGAGGCTCAAGAGCGCCATGAGCGCCGGGAGCGGGTGCACCGCGCCGATTAAGGCAATCGGTGGATTGTGATGTTTGCGGCCGGGCTTACGCTCGGCCCTTTTTTTTGGGGGTGTGCCTGAGTGGTGGCGGTTTGCGCAGCGGTGGGTGGTGCGGCCGGGCGTGGCCGAGGCGGAATTTGGAGCGTTCCGGTTTAATCCTCGAAATAGTTTTCGTGTTTGGCCTTGATCGCTTCCACGGTTGCATCCAACCGGCCAAGGTGGAGCCGGATAGCCGCCACGATGCGTTCTTGGTCCTGGTTTTTCAAAGCCTCGAACATTTCCCGGTGATCCCCGAGCAGCACC
>CAKZTM010000009.1 GCA_937920555.1 uncultured Paracoccaceae bacterium
TTCGCTCCCGTTAACGATTTGAAATAATCGGCCTGCGACCTACCGCCAGAAGGCCAGCCATTCACTGAATGAGGCAAGCAGCTTTCCAAATATTGTCGGCAGACCCCAATCGAAATAAAAGTGGTCTGCCGCGAAGATCACGACGAGCGCTAGGGCCAAAGTAAACGCTGTTTTGTTGTCCATGCGTTTGATCCTAGCGGATGTCGGTTAAAGAAAGGACAGCGCCTGCACCGTCCCTTCGATTATTTGAGCATCGCTTTGGCTTTTGCCACGACGTTTTCAGGCGTGATGCCGAAATGGGTGTAGAGATCGCCGATCGGGGCTGAGGCGCCAAAGCCCTCCATACCCACAAAGTCACCCTTGTCACGCTTGCCGTTCTCTCCAAAGAGCCACTTGTCCCAGCCCATACGCACAGCCGCTTCAATCCCAACCCGAACAGGTCCGGGGGGCAGCACTTTGCGTCGGTAGCTCGGGTCTTGCGCCTCAAAAAGCTCCCAGCAGGGCATGGAGACAACCCGCGTGCCGATGCCTTCGGCTTCCAAAATATCACGGGCTTTCAGAGCGATCTCCACTTCCGAACCGGTCGCCATCAGGATCACCTGACGCTTACCCGCTTGCGCATCCTCCAGCACGTAAGCGCCTTGCGCGGTCAGGTTCTTGCCCGTGTGTTTCGTGCGCACAGTCGGCAATCCCTGACGGGTCAAAGAGTGCACCGACGGCGTCGATTTGGAGGTCATGGCCAACTCCCATGCCTCCATCGTCTCGATCGTGTCGGCAGGGCGGAACACCCAAGTGTTGGGGGTTGCCCGCGAGATTGCCAGATGCTCCACCGGCTGGTGGGTCGGGCCATCCTCGCCCAGACCAATGCTGTCATGGGTCATCACGTAGGACACCGGAATGCCCATGAGAGCCGCCAGACGCATAGCAGGGCGCGCATAATCGGTGAAACACATGAATGTGCCGCCGTAAGGTTTGCATCCGCCATGCAAGGCAAGACCGTTCATCGCGGCGGCCATTCCATGCTCGCGAATACCGTAATACACGTAGCGACCCTTGCGATTATCCACATCAAACGTACCCAGACCTTCGGTCAGCGTGTTGTTTGACCCGGTCAGATCAGCAGAGCCGCCGATTGTCTCGGGCAGGCACTCATTGATGACCTCAAGTGCCATTTCCGAGGATTTACGGGTCGCCACTTTTGGCGCTTCTTCGGAGATTTTTGCCTTAAAGCGCTTCACAGCGGCCGACAGCTTTTTGTGGCTGTCCCCGGCGACAACACGGGCAAACTCGGTTTGCTTGTTCGAAGATGCGTCCGCCATGCGGCCTTCCCAGGCCATACGCTCAGCGGCACCGCGCGCGCCAATGACCTCCCAGGCGGATTTGATTTCCTTGGGGATCACAAAAGCCGGTTCCGACCAGCCGTAAATTTCGCGCACTTTGGCGATCTCGTCATCACCCAATGGCGATCCATGAGCCTTGGAGGTGCCTTGCTTGCTGGGCGACCCGTAACCGATATGGGTTTTGCATGCGATCAGGGAGGGTTTGCCCGATTTTTTGGCCGCCTCGATAGCTGCGTCAATCTCGTCGGGGTTATGACCGTCACAGCTAAAGGTCGACCATTCGGAGGCCTGAAAACGCTTTAACTGATCGGTATTGTCAGACAGCTCCAATTTGCCATCAATCGAAATACCGTTGTCGTCCCACAGGACAATCAGCTTGCCCAATTTCTGGCGACCGGCAAGGCCCACGGCCTCGTGCGAGACACCTTCCATCAGGCAGCCATCGCCAGCAATGACATATGTGTAGTGATCGACCAGCTTCTTGGCGAAGCGCGCGGCCATGGATTGCTCTGCCATAGCCATACCAACGGCAGTCGCAATTCCCTGACCTAAAGGACCGGTTGTGGTCTCAATTCCTGTTGCATGCCCGTATTCCGGGTGACCAGCGGTGATGGAGCCAAGCTGGCGGAAGTTCTTGATCTGCTCAATGGTCATATCCGCATAACCGGACAGATGGAGAAGGCCGTAAAGCAGCATCGAGCCGTGACCGGCTGAGAGCACAAAGCGATCGCGGTCGGGCCAATGGGGGGCTGACGCATCGAATTTGAGGTGCTTTTCAAATAGGACGGTTGCCACATCTGCCATTCCCATGGGCATGCCCGGATGGCCGGAGTTTGCGGCTTGCACGGCGTCCATGGCCAAAACCCGTAATGCGGTGGCTTTATTCCAATGCTCAGGATGCTTGGATTTGAGGTCAGAAATCTCCAACGTGTGGTCCCCCTATTAGATTTTCATTGTGGACTAAAATTGCCGTGGTGATAACAGGCGACGGCCTCTCGTCAAGGCGAGAGATCACTCAAAGCGCTACAGATGGTGGCCTATCACTGGTCCAATTCCACCCATTCGCGTTAAACTACACCCGCAGAAGGGACAACTCGCGATTCGCGGAAACACGCGGGCGAGACAAGAACAGTCCCAGCAGGTTAAAATAGGGCAGTGAGATATGGATACGACAACACAACTGGAAAACCGGATCGATAACGCTTTGGCAAGATTGAAGGTGCAAGCTGGGTCTGCGGTCGCGTTGAGCCGCAAGCTGGATGATCTACAGGCCAAACGCGAAAAAGATCTGGCGGAACTTGATGCGCTGGTGGCCGAGCTCAAACCGTTGGTCGAGGAGGACTGATGCCTGAACTGAAATTATCCGTAGGCGAGCGGTACTACACAGTCGCTTGTCAGGCGGGGGAAGAGTTGCATTTGCAGTCCGCTGCAAGTCTTCTTGATGCGGAAGCTCGAACAGTTCTGAAATCCGGTCAAAACGTGCCCGAGGCGCAATTGCTTTTGATGGCAGGATTGATGCTGGCCGACAAGATGGCGTCCGACGACGACCAGGGTGCTTATGCACAACACCAGATCAAGGAGCTGCAAGATAAGCTGCGCGCCTCCGAGCTTAAGGTCGCCGCTTTAGGTAAGGAATTGGACGCAGCAGGGGCGGCTGCACCTGCGCAAAACGGCGCCGAGCATGCATTGTTAGAGCGGATGGCGACGGAGTTGGAGCGTCTGGCCGACGAGATGGAGGCGGCAGGCGCCTAAGCAGACCTGACGCGATTTGCGGGACCATGGCTGCGACTTTAATGCGCTTAGGTCCCGCGCGTTCTGTTCAGGGGCAGCCTGCATCCCCGTTCAGGTCTTAGCCCTGATTTGCCTCACGGATCTTATTGGCCGCATCGGCATCAAAGGCGACGCCCTTGTCGGTTAGAAGCGTGTCCAATTCACCTGAGATGGTCATTTCCGTGATGATATCGCAGCCGCCGACAAATTCGCCTTTGACGTAAAGCTGTGGGATGGTCGGCCAATCGGAAAAGTCCTTGATGCCTTGGCGAATGTTCTCGTCAGCCAACACATCGATGTCTTTATATTCCACGCCCATATAGTTCAGAACGCCTGCCACACGGGATGAAAACCCGCATTGCGGCATGGATGACGTGCCTTTCATAAACAGCACAACATCATTTGCCTGCACGGTTTCTTTGATTTCGGCTTCAGCGGGATTTGTCATTTTTCGGTTCCTTGGTTCTAACTGTCTTTTGGCCAAGCCCCGCTCGGCCCGAGGCGCGGTTGGCATCAACTGTAACGACCTGCACAAGCAAGATCGTTTGTAGGCTCAATCGGGTGCTTTGGTGGTCAGAGCCAGCGCATGAAGCTCACCGTTTGAGCCATCCATTTTCCCCTTTAGTGCCGCATAAACCATTTGGTGCTGTTTGACCCGGTTGATGCCGCGAAACTCTTCGGCAATCACATGGGCTGCCATATGCACGCCATCCGAGCCGGAAACCGCGATTTGTGCCGTCGGGAAGGCCTCTTTAATCAGGGCTTCTATTTCATGTGCGGTCATCGCCATAGAGGATACCTTTGATGTGTTTTTTCATACTTAGGAACTAGAGCGCCCATTGGCAAGAAAACAGCGTCACCCCACGGCGGCTTCAAAGCCCGCGTGATAGAGCGCCGAAAGATCGGCCATCTTTGCGCTGGCATCGCCAAATGTGAGCGTATCACCTCCGAAGCTGCCCACCAGCCGCGCGGGCACACCTGAGCTTTTGGCCAGATCGACTAGAATTGTGGCCTCCGTCATGGGCACTGCCAGAAGATAACGCGCCTGATCTTCACCAAAGAACCACCCTGTATCGCCGTCTTCAATCGCGATACCGCAGCCCGCAGACTCGGCCATCTCAAAGGCGGCCATGGCAAGTCCGCCATCGCTTAGATCGGTGGCCGCATGGATCATGGCGTGGTAGTCGCGCACAAACGTGCCGTGCAGCGCCTCCGCAGTTAGATCAACGGTTGGTGCATCGCCGTCTGCGCGCCCAAAGGCTTCGGCCAAAAGGGCCGATTGCCCCAGATGGCCCTCAGTGTTGCCGATCAAAATGGCAAGATCGCCGTCCTGAGCGGGCCCACCAATCATATCGGCCAGATCTTCCAGCAAGCCGACCGCGCCAATTGTCGGTGTTGGTAAAATACCGCTGCCGTCCGTCTCGTTGTAAAGTGAAACATTGCCAGAAACGATGGGCATATCGAGTGCGGCACACGCCTCGCCGATACCTTTGATGCAGCCTACAAACTGTCCCATGATTTCTGGCTTTTCAGGATTGCCAAAGTTCAGGTTGTCCGTGCTGGCAAGGGGTTTGGCCCCAACCGCCGAAAGATTTCGGTAAGCTTCCGCCACCGCCTGTTTTCCGCCCTCTACGGGATTGGCGCGACAATAGCGCGGGGTCACATCCGAGGTAAACGCAAGCGCCTTTGGCGTGCCATGAACCCGAATGACGCCGGCCCCAAGTCCGGGCCTGCGAACCGTGTCGGCCATAACCATGTGGTCATATTGCTCATACACCCAGTTTTTTGCGGCATAATTGGGCGATGAGATGATGGCTTTCAGCCCCTCAACCGGATCGATCTGCGGCGCATCTGTGAGGGCCGCTGGTGCGGGTGTTGCCACATGAGGCCGGTCATATTCCGGCGCTGTCCCTGAAAGCGCCTTGAGCGGCAAATCCGCCTTCAACTCACCATTATGCATCACCAAAAAACGATCCTCGGCGATGGTTTCGCCGACAATGGCAAAGTCCAAATCCCATTTGTCGAATACGGCTTTTGCCTCTGCTTCCAATTCAGGCTTGAGCACCATCAGCATCCGCTCTTGGCTCTCAGAGAGCATCATCTCATAGGCGGTCATGTTTTCTTCGCGCACGGGCACGTCCTCAAGATTGAGGCGCACGCCCAGATTGCCCTTGTCGCCCATTTCCACGGCCGAACAGGTCAGACCAGCCGCCCCCATGTCCTGGATCGAAATCACCGCACCGGTTGCCATCAGTTCGAGCGTGGCTTCCATCAGACGTTTTTCCGTGAACGGGTCGCCCACTTGCACGGTGGGGCGCTTGTCCTCGATATTGTCGTCGAACTCGGCCGAGGCCATGGTTGCCCCGCCGACCCCATCGCGGCCGGTTTTGGCACCAAGATAGACCACCGGCATGCCAACACCAGACGCCGCAGAATAGAAAATCTTATCCGCATCAGCCAGACCGGCGGCAAAGGCGTTCACAAGACAATTGCCATTATAAGCCGGATCAAACCGAACCTCGCCGCCGACAGTGGGCACTCCGAACGAATTGCCATATCCGCCGACACCTGCGACCACACCGGCCACAAGCGATTTGGTTTTGGGATGGGACGGCTCCCCGAACGAGAGCGAATTCATGGCGGCGATGGGCCGCGCGCCCATGGTAAACACATCGCGCAAAATACCACCTACGCCGGTGGCAGCCCCTTGGTAAGGCTCGATATAAGACGGATGATTGTGGCTCTCCATTTTGAAAACCACCGCTTGCCCGTCGCCGATATCAACGACGCCTGCATTCTCACCCGGACCGCAGATCACTTGCGGGCCTTCGGTGGGCAAGGTGCGCAGCCATTTCTTGGAGGATTTGTACGAGCAATGCTCATTCCACATAGCCGAAAAAATGCCCAGTTCCGTATAGCTGGGCTCGCGATTAAGAAGCCGGATAATCTGGGCGTACTCGTCAGATGCCAGTCCATGGGCTGCAATCAACTCATCCGTGATTTTTGGCTCTTGCATCAGACGTCCGACCCCTCGCTTGGTTTACGCAGCCTATTAGTCAAATGTGGACGGGGGGGAAAGGCGGTTTTGGCGCAAATCTCGCAAAACTGGCGCTCAAAGGCTTTTGGGCCCGAGCCCATCAAACATTTTGCTCCCGCTGTGGGGCCACAATTGTGAAAAAATCAGAAGCCGTAACGTTGATTTGATGTGCGCATGATAGGTCAAAACGGGTATGGACGTACCGCAGACCAATATGATCCCGGAGATGAATAACAGCCCATGAGCCGCGCGAAGGTCTTTGGAATAGGTCTCAACAAAACCGGTACGACGTCGCTCAAACTTGCTTTTGAAAAGCTTGGGTATCGGCATTTGGCACGCAAGCCGCGTCTTCTGAAATACTGGAAACGCCGCGAATATGACGCGATTTTCGAATGGATCGAGGATTATGAGACATTCGAGGATTGGCCATGGCCGCTGATGGTGCCTGAACTTGTAGACCGTTATCCAGATGCCAAATTCATTTTGACCCGGCGCGCGAGCCCTCAAAAATGGGTCGAAAGCCTCAAACGCCACGCGGAACGCACCAACCCAGACAACAACCCCCGCCAGACTATTTTCGGACGCAGCTACCCGCATGGCTATGAAGCGGAGCATATCCGGTATTATCAGGATCATCTGGACCGGGTGCAGGGGCTTTTTGCCGCGCGGCCAGACAAATTTCTGGAATTGTGCTGGGAAGAAGGCGACGGCTGGCGCGAACTGTGCGATTTTTTGGCGTTGCCGGTGCCCAGAAAGGCGTTTCCGCACGCCAACAAGTCCACATCCGCAGATAGTGATCCCGAAGTTCTTCATGAAAATCAAAGACGTATTCAATTACAGCTCAAAAATTTGAAATAATTTCGACCTGAATGTCGATTTGACCGGCTCTGGTTCGTCTCCTTTGTGACCTCAACGAAAAAAGGGAGACGGGGATGACACTGGCGATTACAGCAATTTATACAGCCATACTTGCGATCATGATGATCGGCTTGTCGATGTATGTAAGTGCTTTGCGTGCAAATCAGGATGTTTCAATCGGAGCGGGCACGGACCCACATCTGTTGGAGCGTATCAGGCGGCACGGGAATTTTGTCGAGAGCGTGCCACTGGCTTTACTGGTTATTGCCATGGCCGAAGCGTCGGGTCTGCCGGCCCTTTGGGTCCATGTGTCGGGGATCGTTTTAGTCCTTTCGAGAATAATTCAACCAATGGGATTGCGCCACAACAAGACCTTTACCGGCCTTCGATTGTCAGGAAACCTGGGAACTTTTGCCGCGATTTTGATCCCGGCTGGATACATCCTTTTGAGAAATTTTGTCTGAGCATAACGCACAGGCATCTTGCGGGGCAGGTCGGTCCTGGCCCATCATTGAACCAAACCAAAGGAGACCATTATGAAATATATGGCATTGCTTTATGATGTAGAGGACAACGGCCCGGAATATGGCTCGCCGGAATGGGGGCCTTATATGGCGCGCTGGGAGGCTTACCACGAGACATTGGTAAAGAACGGGATCGAGTTCTCGGGCGAGCCTTTGGAGCCGTCTCAAACAGCAACCAGGCTCAAAGTCCGCGGCGGCAAGACCGAGACTATGGACGGCCCGTTCATGGAAACCAAAGAGCAGCTCGGCGGCTTTTACATTTTGGACTGCAAAGACCTTGATGAGGCGCTGAAATACGCAGCCCTGTGTCCGGCTGCGGAAGACGGCACGGTGGAAGTGCGCCCGGTTATGGATCTTGGCGGCGCCTGAGCGCCAGACGGCCCGGCTCATTGAGCAGGTCGTGCGCGATGATTGGGGGCGGCTTTTGGCTGCCCTCATTGCGACTTTGCGGGACTTCCAACTGGCCGAGGATTGCTTGCAAGACGCGTTAACCTCGGCCTTGGATCATTGGCCGCGCGGAGTGCCGCAAAACCCTCAGGGGTGGCTGATGCAAGTGGCCAGACGCAAAGCGATTGACCGGTTGCGGCGCAGCAAGGCGCTGGACCAAAAGCTGCCTGATGTCGCAGTTTTGATGGAGATGGACCGCGCTGACAGCGAAGCTGATGCCGCTCATGAGATACCTGATGAGCGCCTTCGCCTGATCTTTACTGCCTGCCATCCGGCACTTGATGAAAAGACCCAAGTGGCCCTGACCCTGCGCACCTTATGCGGGTTGACCACAGGTGAAATCGCCCAAGCGTTTTTGGATCAGGACACCGCCATGGCGCAGCGGCTGGTACGCGCCAAACAGAAGATTGCCAAAGCGGGCATCCCGTTTGAAGTGCCACAGAAAGACGACTGGGGGCCGCGGCTCAACTCGGTATTGACGGTCATCTATCTGATTTTCAACGAAGGCTATTCGGCGGACAATGCCGATCTGATGGCTGAGGCGATCCGGTTGGCAGATTTGCTCGATGATTTGCGCGGTGACGAGCCTGAGACCATGGGGCTGATTGCGTTGATGAAATTGACCCGGTCCCGAGCCTCTGCGCGGGTCGATGGTGCCGGTGTCACAGTGCCGCTTGATCAGCAAGACCGACGCCTGTGGGATCACCAGCTGGCCTCAGACGGGCGCGATTTGGTGAGTGCGGCACTGCGGCGGGGGCGGCCGGGCCCGTTTCAGTTGCAAGCCGCAATTGCAGCGCTTCACAGTGAGGCGGCAGGTTTTGAAGATACCGGCTGGCATGAGATCGTGTTGATCTACGACAGGTTATGTGAGTTCACCGCAAACCCGGTGGTCCGGCTTAACCGGGCTGTGGCCTTGTCCTATCTCGTTTCGCCGGCGGATGCCTTGGACGCGGTGAACGCTTTGGAGGGCGATCTTGGCCAATATCAGTCCTTTCACGCAGCACGGGCGGATCTGTTACGGCGCATGCAGCATTGGCCGGAGGCGTGTTGGGCCTATATGCGGGCCATTGAGCTGTCACGGAACATGTCGGATCGCGCGTTTCTGCAACAAAGATTGGATTGCGCAAAAAAAGAGGCCGAGCAAAAGCTCGGCCCAAGTCCAACAGGGAGGATGAAGCGATCAAATGCCAAAGCATCATCGCTTTGAGATGTCATTTAGGTATCGAACCGAGGGGAGACAAGAAAAATCAGTCCGATTTAACGCATACCCGCCATGACATGAGTGCAATACACTGTTTCTTTGTGTCCAAATTTTGGTCCTAATCAAGCGAGCTCAGGGCGTAGAAATTGTTGCAAATGTACAACGGGCGACGAGCGGGTTGAGGCAGGGCAGGGGTTTAACCCCCTAATTTTTATGAGAAAATCAGGGCTATTGGCGCGAAAACTCTCAGACACCTTCGCGTTGCGCGCGGCGATACTCCTGAATTTCCTCCAACACGAAATCGCGAAACGCCGCGACCCGCTTTGAATGGCGAAGCTCCTCAGGATAGGCCAGAAAGACCGGAACAGGCGCGCTTTCTTCATCGGGCAAGACCCGCACCAAATCAGGCACCTCGATCTTCAGGTAATCGGGAAGCACACCAATGCCAAGCCCGTGGATCACCGCCTGCAGCACACCAAAATAGCTGTTGATGATGATGTAAGAGGGGTTGTCGCCCTGCATCAGATGCTCGGACCAAATCGCGCTGGCACTGGGTTGAGGGGATTCGACCGCTTGGGTCAGCAGCCTGTGGTTTTCCAACTCTGCCAATTTGGTCGGCGTGCCATGCGCGTCTAAATAGGCTTGTGAGGCAAATAGCTGCATCTTCACATCCATCAATCTGCGCCGCACCAGATCCGCCTGAGATGGCTCTTTCATGCGAATAGCCACATCGGCCTCGCGCATGGGCAAATCCAACACCCGCTCTTTGAGGATAAGATCGACCTTCAGATCCGGGTACTCCGTCAAAAGACGTCCCAACCTGCGGGTCAGCCAAAGCGTGCCGAACCCGGTAGTGGTGGTTACCCGAAGTTCGCCCACCACGTCGTCTTTGCTGTCGCGAATGCGCGCAGCGGCCGCATCTAGGTCCTTTGACATGGCTTGGGTGGCATTGAACAAATGCTCGCCCTGCTCGGTCAGGATCAACCCGCGGGCGTGACGGTGAAACAGCGTGACCCCCAGACTTTCCTCCAAGGTCTTGATCTGGCGGCTCACGGCGGATTGGCTGAGATGCAAATCATCGCCCGCATGGGTGAGTGACCCGGCTTCGGCCACTTTATGAAATATTCGCAATTTATCCCAATCCACCCTCGTCCCCTTAACGCTTTTCAATAATATAGAGATCGAAACCGTCGTCGGTCGTCTCATGTGTCACAAATTTATGACCCTGTTCTGCACAAAAATGAGGGAAATCGACAACCGCAACTGGGTCGTCGGCCTGTACGCGTAAGACCTCTCCAATTGCCATTGATTTCAACCTCTTACGGGCTTTTAGAACTGGCAATGGACATTTGAGGCCCCGGGTGTCGAGGATGGTCTGTTCTCCCATAAATAGGAAACTACAAGTCACTGTAATATTTGTCGAACGAATTGTGAGTACTGTTTTAGTGACGCGTGAACACAAACCCCGTATGCCTTGGTCCAAGGATCAAAAAGGCTTTGTATGTTATTTGGAATAGATATCTTTGATGCGGCTCTCGCACCCTCGCTTATGATTGCGATGGTGGCGGGGATCATCAGCTTTTTGTCACCATGTGTGTTGCCGATTGTGCCACCTTATTTGGCATATATGGCGGGCACGTCCACGGGTGATATGACAAAAGGTCGCTCAGATCCTCGGGTTGTCAAAGCGGCACTTTTCTTTGTGCTGGGCTTGTCGACCGTGTTCTTACTGCTTGGATTTGCTGCCTCCGCACTTGGTCGCGCATTCTTACAGTATCAGCAATATCTTGGTTACGCAGCGGGCACATTGATCATTGCCTTTGGCCTGCACTTTTTGGGTCTGATCCGCATCCCCCTATTGTTCCGTGAGGCTCGCTTCGAGGCCGGAAACCGGGGCGGTACACCGTTTGGCTCGTATGTGCTTGGGCTTGCCTTTGCCTTTGGCTGGACGCCCTGCATTGGTCCGGTTTTAGGTGCTATTTTGTCACTCGCGGCCCAAGAGGGCTCAGTATCGCGCGGCATGACATTAATGGCGCTTTATGCGGTCGGACTTGGTTTGCCATTTTTGATTGCGGCCATCTATATCTCCAAATTCATGTCGCTTATGGCGCGGTTTAAGTCCCATATTGGAACGATCGAGCGGATCATGGGCGGCTTGCTCGTGCTGGTTGGTATCTTGTTGATCACCGGTGGATTTGCCGATCTGTCATTTTGGCTGCTGGAGACTTTTCCGGTACTTGGCGCCATAGGGTGACATTTCTTAACTAATTTCTGTAAAGTTCCCTAAAAGACGGGTTCGAACAGGAGACGCGGTTGCTCATGCAGCCCAAGGCTTTAGCCGAAACATCACCTTTGCCCAGTGTCGCCGAACCAAGTGTTCGCAAGCGTCAGGTGTTTTTTATTCCCGGTTACGATCCCATTGCGCCACGCAGATACCGCGAATTGTATCGCCGCGAGGCACGCAGGCAGGCCTTGATTTCCGGTTATGAGATCACGGTCGAGGGCCAAAGGGAGCGTGACGGATATTACGCATGGTCCACATGGGCGCGCACCGATGGCGTTGAGACCGAAAGCTCCATCGAGTTTTTGACATGGGACGATATCGTGAAGTCGTCCATGAACCGCTCAATCCTGTCGTCTTTTCTGGTCATGATCCGCACGGTTTGGATATATTTCGCCTCAGGGGCTTTCACACGTTTGGTGCGCGTGCGGCCTCATCCGATGATTGCAGCACTCTATCCGGTTGTGGTTCTTTTGGCCCAGTTAGAGGCGGGGCTTCTTGCCATGTGGCTGATCTGGTGGTTGTTATCGGTAGTTGGGCCGGTGCCGAACCCGGTAGGTTGGATTGCGGGTGTTGGCGGCCTGATAGGCTTAATGACCTTCTTTTACCGCAAGGACCGCTATGTTTTTGCCTATTACCTGATCAATGATTACGGATTTACCGCACAGCACCGGGGGCGATACCCCGATGCGCTCAGGGCGCGTATTTCGGAGTTTGCGGACCGCATTGGCGAAGCCTGCAACGGGGATGCGGACGAGGTTTTGATCGTCGGGCATTCCTCTGGTGCCCATCTGGCGGTGACAGCTTTGGCCGAAGTTTTACGCAAGCGGGACGGCAAGCCGGGCCCGGTGATTTCCTTTCTGACATTGGGACAGGTGATCCCGATGCTGTCATTTCTGCCCAAGGCTCAGGAATTGCGCCGCGATCTGAATTATCTGTCACAGCAAAAGGCGGTCGCTTGGGTCGATATCTCTGCCCCCGGTGATGGGGGGTGTTTTGCGCTGGCAGACCCGGTACATGTGACCGGCGTGGCCCCGCCCGAACAGGACAAGCATTGGCCCAAAGTGATTTCAGCCGCATATTCGGAAACCATGTCGAAAGAGGCGCTGGCAAAGACCAAGTGGCGGTTTTTCCGGCGCCACATCCAGTATTTATGCGCCTTCGACAAACCCGGCGCTTATGACTACTTCCAGATCACAGCAGGGTCCAAGACCCTGGACCAGCGCTTTGGCTGGCGGGGGGCCACAGCCTCGCGCAAAGAAACGCCGCTGTCGCCCTACCGGGATTTTTGACGTTATGCCTCGGATCAAGCCGCCCAAACCCGGATCCCGCCCCGACGATACCAGCCTGTTGGGGCGTTTGAAATTGTTTCGGGCCGATATGTTCCGCTCCCAGCCCGAGCGGCTTTATACAGCGCAGATGGCGCGGATGCGCACACCGCTTTATTCCAGCTTTTTGATCAATCAACCGGATTTGGTGCGAACAGTCTTGGACGAACGCCCGGCTGATTTTCCCAAATCTGACATTATTGCAGGCACGCTAAAGCCGCTCTTGGGAAACTCGGTCTTCGTGACCAATGGCGACATTTGGGACCGGCAGCGGCGCATGATCGATCCGGCCTTTGAAGCGGGACGGTTGCGCGAAAGTTTTGCGGCCATGCGCGGGGCCGGGGAGGCGGCGCTCACCCGCCTGCGCGAAGGCAAGACGGAAATTGAGTTTGAGACCGCGCATCTTGCGGCCGACGTCATCTTTCGGACGTTGTTTTCCATTCCCATTACCGAAAGCCGTGCGCGTGAGGTGTTTGAGGCCTTTCGGGCCTATCAGCGCGCCCAACCTCTTTTGTCGTTGCTGGACCTCATGCGGGCGCCCAAATGGGTGCCGCGCCGGTATCGGGGCCGTGAACATGCGCATGTTATCCGAACCTTGCTCAGCGCGTTGGTGTCCGAGCGCCAAGAACTGATTGCGGCGGGACGCGCGCCGGACGATCTGGCCACAAAGATCATGACCACAGTTGATCCGGCGACCGGTGAGGTGTTCTCGCTGGAGGACATGGTCGATCAGGTCGCGATCTTCTTTTTGGCCGGTCATGAGACTTCGGCGGCGGCTCTGTCATGGGGGCTTTATTGTCTGGCCTGCGATCCAGAGGCGCAGCGCGATGTGGTCGACGAAGTGCATGCCATCGTGGGCGAGCAGGGGGCGTTTGAGTTTGCCCATGTGCCCAAACTGCGCTTCACCCGCGATGTGTTCCGCGAGGTCTTGCGCCTTTATCCACCTGTGCCGATGATGGTGCGGGAGGCAGCAAAGCCTGAGCGGTTTCGCAACACTAAAGTGCCGCCCGGCTCATTATGTCTGATCTCTCCGTGGCACATGCACAGACATCAAACCTATTGGGACGCGCCCGATGTTTTCGATCCGTGGCGCTGGCAAGATGAGGCCACCCGGCACGTGGCCAAAGAGGCGTATTTGCCTTTTTCCAAGGGCGAACGGGTTTGCTCAGGTGCGGGGTTTGCCATGCTCGAAGGGGTGCTTTTGCTGGCAATGATCGTGCGTGAATTCCACATCTCACCTTGTGCGGAGGTGCCGGTTCCTGTGGCTCATTTGACGGTGCGGGCCGAAAACGGGATCTGGCTCAATCTTTCCCGGCGCGTGTGACGTAATAGTCCAGCACGTAAAGCCGGATCGCTGTTGCCAGACCGCTTTGCGTTCCACGCATTTCATCAAGTTCGGCGGCCAACTCATTGATGGCCATGTGGCGCTCTGCGGCAATGGCGCGGAATGCGTCCCAAAACGGCTTTTCAAGCGATACACTGGTGCGGTGCCCGCGCAAGGAGAGGGAATGTTTCTCCGGCCGCATCAATCGTCCCGCTTATGATTGTCCAAACGGGTTTCGAAGATACTCAGCTCCGCGCTTTGCCGCGCTTTTTCGGATTTTGTTATCCCGTGCAACAACGCCTTCTCGTCACCGGCTTTGCGCACACGGGCGCGATCCTTGTTCTTGCGGGCTTGTTTGAGATTGATGATCTTTGCCATGCCCCCTCCTTTTGCTGCAAACCAAGCGTTGCGCAAAAGGATCGCGAGGTCTACCTAATTCGCATGAAAGCGGTGACCTATCTCAAAGCCCATTGGCAATTGTTCGCGATGACGCTGGTGGTATTTGCCTGTTGGAACTTGCCGGTCATTTGGCCTTTGAAGGTTCTGGTTGTGTTTTTGCATGAAGCCTCCCACGCGCTTGCAGCCCTTTTGACAGGCGGGCGCGTTGACGAGATTTCGCTGTCGGTTTTGGAAGGGGGCCATGTGATTTCGCGCGGCGGCAACCTCTTTTTGATCATTTCGGCGGGGTATTTGGGCTCGCTGCTGCTCGGTTCGGCCTTGTTCATATTCGGGCTGCACACCACATGGGACCGAACGATGGTGGCGGGTCTAGGGGTGATCATGATAGCGCTGGCATTGATCTATATGCGCGAATTGTTTCCGCTGGTATTTTGTCTTGGGACCGGGTTGGTGCTGTTGGGTGTTGCCAGGTTTCTGGACCAAAGAGTTAGTGATCTGGTGCTGCGCATCATTGGTCTGACCAGCATGATTTACGTGCCTTACGACATTTTCAGCGACACGATCTTACGGTCGCATCTCAACTCAGACGCGCGGATCATGTCCCAGATGATCGGCGGGCCGACGCTGTTTTGGGGCGTGCTATGGCTTGTGATCAGTGTCGTGGTGGTGGCGGCGGTCTTGCGCTACGCGTTAACCGCCTCCAGCAATATCGAGATCAAGCGGAGGCTTTAGGCCCGATCATGTCTTTGGGCTGGACCACACGGTCAAAAGTCTCCGCATCAACCAGACCAAGTTTCACCGCTTCTTCCTTGAGGGTCGTGCGGTTCTTATGGGCGGTTTTGGCCACAAGTGTTGCATTGTCATAGCCGATCTCAGGGGCAAGGGCTGTGACCAGCATTAGGCTCTCCCACATCAACTGTGAAATGCGCTCCTCATCAGCTTGGATGCCTGTTACGCAATTGTCAGTGAAGGCAGAGGCCGCATCCCCCAAAAGCTGCATCGATTGCAGCACATTATAAGCCATCATCGGCTTGTAGACATTTAGCTCGAAATGCCCTTGCGATCCTGCAAATCCCACGGCGGCGTCATTGCCCATCACATGGGCACAGACTTGCGTCAAAGCTTCGCATTGGGTGGGGTTCACTTTGCCCGGCATGATTGATGAGCCGGGCTCGTTCTCGGGCAGCATCAACTCGCCCAGACCACAGCGCGGGCCGGAGCCCAGTAGGCGAATGTCATTGGCAATCTTGAAAAGACTGGCGGCAACGGTCTTGAGCGCGCCGGAGATTTCCACCACCGCGTCATGAGCAGCCAGCGCCTCAAATTTGTTGGGGGCGGTGATAAAAGGTAGTCCGGTAATCTTGGCGGCTTCCGCAGCAAAGGCGGTGTCAAACCCGGCTGTCGTGTTCAATCCCGTGCCCACAGCCGTGCCGCCTTGGGCAAGCGGGTAGATGTTCGTGAGCGCCGCTTTAACACGCGCGATACCTTGCTCTACCTGATAGGCGTAACCGCCAAATTCCTGACCCAGTGTCAGCGGGGTCGCGTCTTGGGTATGGGTGCGGCCAATTTTGATAATGTCCTTGAAGGCCTCTGCTTTGGCCACCAGTGCCGCGTGCAGCTTTTCCAGTCCCGGGATCGTCACTTGCGTGGCCGTGACAGCCGCAGAGATATGCATGGCGGTCGGAAACGTGTCATTGGAGGATTGCGACATGTTCACGTGATCATTTGGGTGGACAGGGTCTTTGGACCCGATAGTGCCGCCCAAAATCTCGATCGCGCGATTGGAAATCACCTCATTGGCATTCATGTTCGATTGCGTGCCCGAGCCTGTCTGCCAGACCACCAGCGGAAAATGGTCATCGAACTTGCCCGCCACGACTTCGGACGCGGCCTCGACCACAGCCGTGCCGATACGGGTGTCCAGCTTGCCTTGGGCCATGTTCACAGTTGCTGCGGCCTGTTTGATCACACCCAAAGCCCGCACAACCGCTATGGGCTGCTTTTCCCAACCGATGGGGAAATTGATCAGACTGCGCTGAGTTTGCGCCCCCCAATATTTGTCGGATGGGACCTCTAAAGGGCCAAAGCTATCAGATTCTGTGCGAGTGTCGGTCATGAAAGGCTCCTCATTCAGCGCTTGAGAAGCCTATAGTCGCTGTTTCATTTAAGAACAATGTACGGATGGTCGCGGATCCTACTTTCGAAACGAATCCAGGCTCACAACGTCGCTTTTGGTCTCAGGCGCCTCGGCGGTGGGCTCGGCCTCGACGTCGCGCACAATTTCTTCGACGACGTCCGCCTCGCTCTCGTCAGGTGTGTCAAAGCGCAAACCAAACTCGACCGAGGGATCAACGAAGGTCAAAACCGCCTCAAAGGGCACATGCAAGCGCACCGGCTGATTTGCAAAGCTCAGGGTAATTTCAAACCAATCGTCAGAAACCACCAGATCTTCGAACCAGTTCTGGATCACGATTGTGATGTCGTGAGGGTGCTGGCTCTTCAACCATTCGGGCATGTCCACACCCTCGTGATTAGTCTCAAACGAGATGAAGAAATGGTGGTTGCCGGGCAGTCCGTCCACGGCCACATCTTCAAGAACGCTCGCCATCACCGTGCGCAATGCCCGGTGCATCAGTTGGCCGTAATCAATACTTTGCGTCACGCGACTCAAACTCCCTGATGACATTGAAGACCACTATACCGACCCGGTTTCCTAAAACAAAGGCTGGCTGTGAAATCTGATGGCCCAAAGCGAAAATTTTACATGATATCAATTTATTAATCACAAAGTCTCATATTAGAGCCATTAACCACAGTTGGTGGGCGCAAATACGATCTAACGGAGTGCAAAAGTGAGTTATTCGTGGCGACTGGGGATGCTGCTGCTGGCCGTGATTGGTCTGTCTGGCTGTATTGGCGGCACGTGGGAGACGAGCTATAAGGATATTGTCACCCGGTCGGCGTCGAATTCTTGGTATCCAACCCGGATTGACGTGGTCGTTCCCAACAGACTTACGGTTTCGAACGAGAATGTTTTTGCCCCCAAAGCCGATATTGTGTGGCACGGCGACCCGGCAGGGGATCGCAAGGATCAAGTGAAACGAATTTTGGAAGACGCGACCCGTAATGCGGTGAGATATCTCGATGGCAGCGTGCCGATCCGGGTGGAGTTGGAGTTGGAGCAGTTCCACGCATTATCGGACCGCGCCCGTCTTGTGGCACCCTCCGCGGTGCACAATCTTCGGTTCAAAATACGGGTTTTTGACGCGCGAACGGGCCGCAAACTGGTCCCGTCTGATAGCATTCGCGCCGACTTTCCAGCCTATACTCGCAGTCAGGCTTTGCGGGCGGAAAGACAAGGGCTTACGCAAAAAGTTCGCATTACAAGACACTTAGAAAGTGTTCTTAAAGGCTGGTTGAGCCAAGGGCCGGACCCAAGGCAGACGTTCAAGACCTTGGGCCGGTAAAGCGTTTTGCTACTAATTTGAGAAATAAGACATCACCTAACGCGTTGAAATCTTTGATTTCAGATAGCTTTAGGTGGCTGCGAGTTTAAAGCGGAACGCTCCAGGTGTCACACTACTACCCGATACAGGTGCCACCAGCGGCCCAGTCAAAGCCATGCCGATTACATCAACGCCGGTCAGATAGGTGACTTTCGGAAACAAGGTTTAGTGAAGGCTTCTGTTGCCAGGTGCCTCCGAACCCCGCGAAAGCCTGCAACGGCTAACGACTTAAAGTTTCGATATTAGGAACTGCCTTAAGCAGCTACTGCCATCGGAGCATGGTTGTCATTTGCAACTATACTTTTCGAGCCGGTAACGGTGGCATCCTGCCGAGTAAAAGCTAACCCCTTTAGACGTCCGTCGATCCTATTTCGACCCCATGACCCCAAATGAAAGGGTGTTTGGTGGAGTCGCCGGGTACCGCCCCCGGGTCCGATCCGCTTATTACGAGCGCGTTTATCACCATAGTCTCCGAGGAGACACGAAGAGTATATGTACTCAGCCGTTACATTTAAAGTCCCATTGTCATGTTTTAGCCCATTTTGGACGCTTAAACAGCTCATATTGTACACAAAATTTCGGTGAGATAGCGCACAGTGTTGAATTCCGACGCTCTTTTCAGGGTCGCATTGCTTGTGCTGAGCGCTCTGGGCACGTGGCTGTTCGTGTATTCTGCGTGGTTTTCCGACGATGCGCTCATTTCCCTGCGACAGGTTGTTATGCTCGGGGACGGACATGGCATGGTCTGGAACTTGGGCCAACGCGTTCAGGCATTCTCACACACAACTTGGTTCTTTTTGTTGTCGCTGGGCTATGTGCTGACCGGCTCACTGTTTCATATGACATTGGCGGTGTCCTGGGCCTGTGTTGCAGGCGCGCTCGTGTTGTATTGGCGCTATTGTCGTGCACTGAACTCGGGCTGGCTGATGGTGGCCTTGATGGCGCTTCCGCTGATGTCGGCGGCGTTTCGCGACTATATGACATCCGGTCTCGAAAATCCGCTCAGCTTTTTGCTGGCTGCCGGGATAATCACACTGGTCCTCAAGAAACGCACTGCGCGGCATGATCAGGCGCTTTGGCTTTTGTTCGCATTGGCCATCCTAACCCGGCAGGATCACGCACTTCACTTCGGCCCGCTCGCCCTGTGGGTTCTTTACAAAAACGGGTTTTGGCGCCAGCTCCGCGCAAGCCTGCCTGCGGTAGCGCTGCTCATCGGCTGGTTTGCCTTTGCAACCTTCTACTTTGGCGCGCCTTTGCCCAACACTTACTATGCAAAACTGACAGCAGGTGTGCCGCAGGCAGACACCACTGAGCTCGCCTTGCTCTATGCAAAAGTCTCGCTCGATATGAGAATGGGAACCGTTCTCGTGATCGCCTTTGGTCTTGTGGCGGCATTGATGGCTTCTGCGGTGTCGCGCGTACTCGCGCTCGGCATTGTGGCCCATCTTGCGTATCTCTGGTCCATCGGTGGCGACTTCATGGTTGGACGTTTTTTGACCGTCGATTTCCTGATGTGCTGCTTTATCATTGCCGATGGCGCAAGACATATTCCAAAGCCCCGTTCGACAGCACAGACTGCGTTTCTGGCCTTGTGTGTTTTTTCCATTGAGCGCCCCGTTGTGATTGAGACCGACCTCGAAAAACTGGAATTCAGGCATGTGATCGATGAGCGATTGATGTTTGCTTCGGTTTTTGGGTTGATGTCGCCCGTTCGTGATTGGCCAGAAATCCGCGCCACCGATCCGGATACCAAGGTAGAGTATATTTACGCAGGGTGCGGTTTTATCGGCGAGGCACGTTTCTCATGGCCCGACAGTATCCACATCATTGATATGTGTGGATTAACCGATCCTTATATGGCCCGCTTGCCGACCTTCCATGATCAGCGCAAAAAGCCCGGACATTTCAAGCGCATGGTCGATCTTGATTATGCACAACTGGTTCTGACAGGCGCGTTTCCCGATGGGGCTTACGGCGGCAGTCGCACAATGCTTGAACAAATCTGGTCCATCAGCCGCGACCCGCTAACGGCGCCCGGACGGCTCTCGTCGATCATCGGTTTGAATGTGCGTGACACAGACCTTGACCAATCCCATTGGACCCATCCTGACAAAACGGGTCAAAACTATCTGTTGGAGGAGAACTGGATAGGTGAGCCGCCCGAAGGGTTTGCCCGTTGGATCAGGCCCTCGAAAGCGCATGACGCCTATTTTGATCGCAAATTTGGTGCAACACCTAACGCAAGCCCGTCAGTTTCTGCTCTCCAATCTCGCGAATAAGTTTGCGCCGGATCGCCTCAGCATAGCCGTCGTAATCGGATGCGTATTCAGCAAATGCGCCGGGACCATGAATGACCTTTGACAAATAATAGGGCAGGATTTCACCATCCGCGCCCCCGATCGCCAAACCGTTCACGGTAATGCCTGAAAAATTGAAACTCGAATATGCGTTGTGTGGGGCAAAGCCATCATTGTTCTTGCCGTCACCGGACACGTCTAGGGTTTTGCGATCACAAGCGGGGCCGCGATTAAGCGCAATCGCCCCAAACCCCAAAGCATTGCCAAGTGACGTCGGGAACTCGGTTTGAGACCGCGTAACCCTTCGCAAGCTGTTGGCGATCTGTCGCAGATGCTCTGGATCGCGCACCAAGGTCCAATCTAACACCACCGCCTGATTGCGTCGCCCGCTCCACTCATAAATATGGAGCGCTATGGTGGAGCCGGGGATGGAAAACACAGCCTCAACCACGCCGCTATGCTCCAATGCCGCGGCCAGACCATCGCGTTGCTGCGCATATTCGGTCGCATCAACCGACGCTGAGACATCCATCGCCAGCGAGAGGGCCAACCGGCAGGTTTGCGCCGCAGCGCGACCGGCCGTCAACGTGAGGGCAAGGGTCAGGTTTCTTAGCATCTTACCCTTGGTTTGCATCACGATGATGGTGGCAGCAATTCGCGAAACAATTTGGTCCTGATGGCGCGCGGATAGTCATGATAGCCCCGTGCGGTGACCACAAAACTGTCGCGCCCAGTTGTGACATGACGGCGATAGTAATTGGTAACGCTAAGCCCGACCCGATCAATCGCCAGACCGTTAATCACTACCCCCATAGCCATCGCGCGCGACCGCGCGTCCACGGGCAGGGGCCCCGCGTTGGATACGCCGTCACCGGAAAAATCCACCACCCTGCGTTTGCAATCACGCACCTGATCGAACTGATCGAGCATTTTCTGCAGGGCCGCTCCGACGCCGGTATTGGAGTTGTTCCAAGGGCGCGACAGGGCGTTGATTTGCGCTTCAAAACGCGCGAGGTGCCGGGATGTGAGCATGCGTTGCCACGGGATCGAGATATCCTGCTGCTCCGCGCCGGACCATTGCACGACGGTCAGCGCCACTTGTTGTTCGACCAAAGTGGACGCAATAACCGGGTCGCGCAGGGCAAGTGCCAAGCCTTGAACCTGAGTTCTGTATTCCGCCGTATCAATGGAGTGGGACACATCAATGCCCAAAACCAAAGCCAGTTGGCAGGCGCGTGCCGGGGCACCCAGAAGACCTAGAAGACAAACCAACATTCTCATGAAACCGGCTCCGTCACTTCATCAAGCAATTTGCGCCGAATGGCACGCGGATAGTCGTCGTAACCTGTTGCGGAATAAACGAAGGCATTTTCTCCACCAATGACATGATCCCGAAAATAGGCTGGTAAATCTTCGCCTGTGGCCCCCAGAATGGCCAGCGCATTAATGCGTATGCCGCGCGCCACCAAAATATCTCGAATGATGTCCGGCGCTTGACCCTCGTTTGAGATGCCGTCGCCCGAGACATCGATCACCATGCGTTTGCATGATACCTGATCAAACAAGGATGATGTCACATGCAACATTTCGCCAATAGCTGTTGAAAAATGTCGCCACGGACGCGGTGCTGCGCGCACATCAGATGCCAGGGCCGCGACCGCAGCCAGATCGCTCATATCCCTCCAGCCGATGGTCAACTCCTGCCGGGACGCCCCGCTCCAAAGCAGCACCGCCACTTTGGCATTTGCCGCAATCAAAGCATCCGAAACCACACTGTGATCGAGCGCCTGCGCCAGCCCGTCCATTTGCAGCTTATACTCATTTGGATCGATCGAACCGGACACATCCACCGTCAAGGCCAAAGCCACATCACAAGCCCGAACCATAGGAGCCCCCATGGTGGCAAGGAGTGCCGTTGCCCAAAAAAACCGTCTCATTGGGGCATCCGTTGGGCTAAATGCGTGGGCAATTCCCGAAGCAATTTGTCACGCATAGCCCGCCCATAATCGTCAAATCCTGAGGCGATTTCCAGAAAATGCCCGTCACCACCGATAACGTTATGGCGGTAAAATGCCTCCACGCGGGTGTCATCGCCCAAAATCACCAGACCGTTGATCGTGGTGCCCTGAGCGATCAGGGCGGTGGCGGCTCTGCGCGTGTTCACCCCGCTGTTTTCAATTCCGTCGCCGGACACATCAGTGACGCGCCTGTTGCACGCATAGGGGTTGTCGCGGTGAATGTTCCGACTGCGCACAAGGGCCGATCCGGGCGCGGTTTTGCTGGCGAATACCCGGCGGATGGCCGCAATATCGCCGGCGGCGGTTTCAATGTCAGCGCTGTTTGATATCAGCCGCCAAGGCAGGCTCAGATGTTGGTCATCGCGACCGGACCATTGCGCCACACTCAGCGCAACCCCGCCATCAACCGAGCCTATGACCGCCATCACAGACGGGTCGGTCAAAGCCTCAGCAATTCCTCCGGTCTGTAGCGCGAACTCGCGCTCATCGACCGACAAAGACACGTCAATTGCCAGCAGTAATGCCAGCCCACACCCTTGAGCGTGGACCGGCAGCCATGCCAGCATGAGTGCAATCCTTACCAATGACCGGTGTTTTCCATACTTGCCCACGGCTCTGCGGGTGGCAGGTTATCGCCTTCCTGTAACAGCTCAATCGAGATATTGTCCGGCGAGCGCACAAAGGCCATATGTCCGTCGCGTGGAGGCCGGTTGATGGTCACACCCGCATCCATAAGTTTTTGACAAAGCTCGTAAATATTTCCAACCCGGTAGGCCAAATGACCAAAATGACGGCTGTCAGACGGCAATGCATCATCCCCGTCCCAATTGTAGGTTAGCTCGACGGCAGCATCCTCCTGCCCTGGGGGCGATAGAAAGACGAGCGTGAAGCGGCCGCCCTCATTCTCAATGCGCCGGGTTTCTTCGAGCCCGAGCATTTTGTAAAAGGCAATATTCTCGTCGAGATCGCGAACCCGAACCATCGTGTGCAGATATTTGACATTCATAAACCGACTCTCCTTGGTATGATTTGCGCGATGCTATGATGCTTGCGTGCAAATGAAAACATAGGGCAGTTGCCCACCTGTCCCAATACGCCAGTTACGGCAGGGTTTGCCCCGCTTCAGGCTGCTTGCATATGCAGCACAACCTCGCGCGTGTGCGGACGGTCGCGGTGCTCAAACAGATAAATCCCCTGCCATGTGCCAAGCACGAGCCGCCCCTCGGTCACTGGTATGTTCAAACTGACTGGCATCATCGCCGCCTTGATATGGGCGGGCATATCATCCGGGCCCTCATAGGTGTGGGTCAGGTAGCTCATGGACGGATCCGTGGTGGGCGGCACCAAACGCGCAAAATAGGCTTTGAGATCGGTTTGCACCTCAGGGTCGGCATTTTCCTGAATGAGCAGCGAGCAGGACGTGTGGCGCACAAACAGCGTCAAAAGCCCGGTGCCTTGGGCCCAGCCACTCACTTGGTGTGTGAACTCGTAAAGCCCCTGGCCGTTTGTTTGCAGGCTCAAAACGGTTTGGCGCGCTGTCATGGCCCGTCCTAGTCCAACATCCCCTTGTCGACCAGCGCCTGCCGGATCTCATCCAAGATGACCGGATCATCAATCGTCGCTGGTGTTTTAAAGTCCTGTTTGTCGGCGATTTTCTGGATCGTTCCGCGCAATATCTTGCCCGAGCGTGTTTTGGGCAGACGCGGGATCGCGACCACGGTTTTGAACGCGGCAACGGGCCCGATCCGGTCGCGCACCAGCTTGACCAGCTCTGCGGTAACCTCTTCGAAATCTCGGTTCACCCCGGTATTCAACACCACAAAACCCGCCGGAATTTGCCCCTTTAGCGTGTCAGCAATGCCCAAAACCGCACATTCTGCCACATCCCGGTGCTCTGAGACGACCTCCTCCATTTGCCCGGTGCTCAATCGGTGCCCGGCCACATTGATGATGTCGTCAGTGCGCGCCATGATGAAAAGATATCCGTCCGCGTCCACATAACCCGCGTCCCCGGTTTGATAATAGCCGGGAAATTCCTCCAGATAGGCCGACTGAAAGCGCGCATCCGCGTTCCACAAAGTGGGCAGGCAGGATGGGGGCAGGGGCAGCTTCACCACCACATTGCCCATGTCGCCCGCGCTGACCGGATTGCCCTCGTCATCGAGAATTTGCACGTCATATCCGGGCATGGGCACGCAAGGTGAGCCCAGCTTCACAGGCAAAGCGCCCAATCCCACAGGGTTGCCCGCGATGGTCCAACCGGTTTCGGTCTGCCACCAATGATCAATGACGGGGACTTGTAGTTGATCTTGCGCCCAGCGGATGGTTTCGGGATCAGCCCGCTCGCCTGCCAGAAACAAGGCACGCAGGCAGGACAGATCATATTTGCTGATGAAATCTCCTTGCGGATCATTGGCTTTGATCGCCCGAAATGCGGTGGGCGCGGTGAACAGGGCGGCCACGTTATGCTCGGAGATCACCCGCCAGAACGTGCCTGCGTCCGGCGTGCCTACGGGCTTGCCCTCAAAGACAATCGTGGTGGCACCGTGAAGCAGCGGCGCGTAGCAAATATAAGAGTGCCCGACCACCCAACCCACGTCGGATGCGGCCCAAAAGACCTCACCGGGGTCAATGTCATAGATCGCTTTCATGGACCATTTCAGCGCCACCATATGCCCGCCATTGTCGCGTATGACACCTTTGGGCTGGCCCGTGGTGCCGGAGGTGTACAAAATGTAAAGCGGATCGGTGGCCGCCACCGGAACACAAGGCACATCGCGCCCCCAAGCCGCAGCCACGGCAGTCGCATAATCCACATCACGGCCCTCTGTCAGATCACAGACCGTTTGGGAGCGTTGCAAGATCACACAGGCTTGCGGCTTGTGGCTGGCCAACTCAATGGCGTTGTCCAAAAGCGGTTTATAGCCAATGATCCGCCCCGGCTCGATCCCGCAAGAGGCCGAAACGATCGCCTTGGGCATTGCATCATCAATCCGCGTGGCCAGCTCGGATGCAGCAAACCCGCCGAAAACCACCGAATGCACAGCTCCGATCCGCGCACAGGCCAGCATCGCAAACACGGCTTGCGGGATCATCGGCATGTAGATGATCACCCGGTCGCCCTTGGCCACACCTTGGTCGATCAGGACGGCGGCTAGTGCGCTGACCTCATCTTTGACCTGCGCATAAGTGTAAGTGGTTTTGCTGTCGGTAATTGGACTGTCATAGATGATCGCCGCCTGATCGCCACGGGTCTCGACATGGCGGTCAACCGCGTTCCAGCATGTGTTGCAGGTGGCGCCGGGAAACCAGCGTCCGTAAACACCCGCGTCCCCGTCAAAGGCCTTTGTCGGCGGGGTGATCCAGTCGATCTCCTGAGCCGCATTGGCCCAGAAACCTTCGGGGTCAGACCGCCAGCCTGCATAAACCTCGTGATAGCTTGAACCCATGTCAGATCCCTCCCGGTGACTTTTCGTTTTTGAATATGTGTCAGAGCCGGAGTGATCTGTCCATGCGGCAAGGCGTCGTATGCGCAAGTATACCAAGGCCGCTCATGTGATTTTGGGGTTTGATCAAAGCTCAAAGATGCGACACAAAAGTGCGGCGCTTACTGTCACGCTTTTGACAACAGGGAGGGGGCTGTGCCCCAGATCGAGATCACAACCGGCTACCGCCCCGGACTAATCGGCGTGGTTACCCGCCATTTCAGCCAGAACTTCTGGGCCCATTGCGGCTTTGGAGCGGCCTTCGAGATGCGCGTGGCCCGCGAACTCGCCGATTTCGTCGAACGCATTGGCGCGCCCAATCTTCAGGTCTGGGTCGCCCACAGGGGCGACGATGTCCTCGGCAGCATCTTCATCGACGGCGACAATCTGGGCGATCACAAAGGGCACCTGCGCTGGTTCATCCTTGATCCCGAAACCAGAGGGCAGGGGATCGGTGACAAACTGATGACCCGCGCCATGGCCTTTTGCGACGCGCGCGCCTTTCCCGAAACCCATCTTTGGACCATCAAAGGGACCGATGCGGCCCGCAAACTCTATGAACGCCACGGGTTTGAACTGGCCGAAGAATATGACGGCGATCAATGGGGCTCTGTCGCCACCGAACAAAGGTTCGTTCGGCGCTCAAAATAACTCCATATCGCGGTGGTTCTTTATATCGACACAATATAAAGTGTTGAGAGACTCATTTATTAACAAAGAAGGCCGCTCCAAATGCCCATCACCCCAGACCAACAAGCCGAAATCGATGCACAACGCAGCGAGGCCCACCAAACCTTGCGCGCCACCTCTCCGGGCATGGAAAAACACCTCTACCAAGCCCACG
Organism: uncultured Paracoccaceae bacterium; assembly: GCA_937920555.1. GTDB lineage: Bacteria > Pseudomonadota > Alphaproteobacteria > Rhodobacterales > Rhodobacteraceae > CAKZTM01. The sequence goes on from CAKZTM010000009.1 coordinate 26,660, forward strand.
AGGTCCTCGACCACGGCCTGATCCGCGTCATCGATTATATGGGCGACGACAATGCGATCACCCAGGCCGCCCGCGTCTCTTACGGCAAAGGCACCAAAAAAGTCTCCAACGACACTGGCCTGATCCGCTACCTGATGCGTCACTGGCACTCGACCCCTTTTGAGATGTGCGAGGTCAAATTCCACGTCAAACTGCCCGTCTTTGTGGCCCGCCAATGGATCCGCCACCGGACCGCCAACGTCAACGAATACTCCGCCCGCTACTCGATTTTGGACCGCGAGTTCTACATCCCCGAACCGGACCAACTGGCCGCCCAATCCACCATCAACAATCAGGGCAGGGGCGAGACGCTGGAGGGCAAAGAGGCCCAGGCGGTCCTAGACATGCTGCGCGACGACGCCACCCGCAGCTATGATCACTACGAGGAGATGCTGTCGGATGACGGCAAAAAGGGCCTCGCCCGCGAACTGGCCCGGATGAACCTGCCCGCGAATGTCTATACGCAGTGGTACTGGAAGGTGGATTTGCACAACCTCTTCCACTTCCTGCGCCTGCGCGCTGACGCCCACGCGCAATACGAAATCCGCGTCTATGCGGAGAAGATGTGCGAGATCACTGCCGATTGGGTGCCAGCGGCCTACGGCGCCTTTGAGGACTACCGCCTCGGCGGCGCGAACCTCAGCGCCAAAGGGATCGACGCGATCAAGCGGATGATCAAGGGCGAGGATATGGACGCCGAGAAAGCAGGCATGAGTGCTGGTGAGTGGCGGGAGCTGTTGGGGGTTTTGGGGTGAGAACTAGAGACAGAAACCAAAGATATGCAATCTTACCTGCTCCATACGACGAGAAAGTATTTTTGCTTGAGGAGTTCAAGTCACTTCGCTCTGAAATAGACATTCACATTCAAGCACGAGCTAAGTTGGAAAATCAGGTATTTATCGGTGTATTTGCTTTATATGGATGGCTCTTCAGCCTTACGAACATATCGGACCCAGTTTTGTTTCGTGTTGGATTAGGGCTACCTATCATTATTTCGATTACGGGATTCCTTCGTTGGTCGGCAATTCAATTGCGGACAGTGGAGATTGGGACCTATCTGAAAGTGATTGAAATTAGAATGCTCAGAGATAAGTTGGGAGGCTGGGAGAATTACCTTGACCGTGTTCGAACAAGTCGGCCTATTCGTGGTCAGATGGAGGGTTGGGTCGAATTCATTGCGTGGTTGCTGCTATTTTTGCTTACAATTACTGTATATCTATGGAATTACCATAAGAGTATATTCGTTCTTACTGAATAGAGATATGTTAGGGTTCATTAATGGCATTTACGAATAGGGAAGCCTCTATTGTCTTCGGGATGGTGGCCAGAGGAGACAAAGATCACGATATTGCAGCTTGGTTTGGCGAAAACCAAGGTAGGATTGCAGAAGTCAAAGGTGGATCACATGGAACTGTATCCGCTGCACCGACAAGCGAATTGCCTCCTAAGGGCGCTCCCGGTCCTAAAGGTAAAAGACTGCGCGGCTCGGTCACCAAGGCGATAAAATTCCTTGAGGATGGCGAAAATGACAAAGCATTAGATTGCTTGCGTACTGGACTAGTCTCCTACAACTCGAACGAGGCGTAGACGACGCTTTTTCGATCTTGTCGATCTTGGTAGTGCGAAAATCTATTTTGCCCCGCAGCTAACAGTCTCATTTTTAGTGCAGGACATTAGCCCAAACTTGTTTGGGCCGCGCCCGACCCTCCCCACGGGAGGGCGCTTTGCACCCTCCCAGGCTCGTGCGCGGCTGAGCAAATCGCCAAAGCCGTCATTCCCGCGAAGGCGGGCAGCCACCTCGCCCCGCTTCCAATCATCCCAAGTTCGTACTGGACCCCGGATCAAGTCCGGGGTGACGGTGGTGGCGGAAGGTGAGGTCGCTCCTGAACCTGTACGCCGTCATTCCCGCGC
>CAKZTM010000010.1 GCA_937920555.1 uncultured Paracoccaceae bacterium
GCCGCAACAATTCCAAATTTCCAAACCACCCCCGCCCGCCACGCAGACAAAACGGACCCTCCACACATCACGTCATCAACCGGCAACACCCCATGGCAACGGTGACCACAGGCCGCAGCTAAAGGTTTGACCTTTTCACGACGCGACCGAACAGGTTAAAAGACCGCGACAAAGACAAACGCGAGTATTCCATTGAACGACCGTCCAGACACTCCGCTTCTTGATCGCGTGACCATTCCCGCCGACCTCAAGCGCTTTTCGGACCCTGAATTGGAGCAGCTTGCAGGTGAGTTGCGCGCCGAGACGATCTCGGCCGTTTCCGAGACAGGCGGTCATCTGGGCGCAGGACTTGGTGTCGTGGAGCTGACAGTGGCACTGCATGCGGTGTTTGACACGCCCAAGGACCGGCTCATCTGGGACGTCTCGCACCAGTGCTACCCCCATAAAATCATAACCGGCAGGCGCGATCGCATTCGCACCATCCGGCAAGAAGGCGGCCTGTCCGGCTTCACAAAACGCTCAGAATCGCCCTATGACCCATTTGGGGCGGCCCATTCCTCCACGTCCATATCCGCCGCTTTGGGCATGGCTGTGGCTCGCGATCTGGGCGGCGCACCGGAACACGGGCTGGGTGATGCAATTGCGGTCATTGGCGACGGCTCCATGTCGGCTGGAATGGCGTTTGAGGCGATGAATAACGCAGGCCATCTGGGCAAGCGGCTGATCGTGATCCTCAACGACAATGAGATGTCCATAGCGCCGCCCGTGGGCGCCATGTCGAGCTATCTGTCGCGCCTTTATGCAGGCGCACCCTTCCAGGAGCTAAAAGCCGCAGCCAAAGGTGCTGTATCCCTTCTGCCTGAGCCGTTTCAGGAAGGTGCGCGCCGCGCCAAGGAGATGGTCAAAGGCATGACCGTGGGCGGCACGCTGTTTGAAGAGTTGGGCTTTTCCTATGTGGGCCCCATTGATGGCCATGATATGGACCAGTTGCTGTCGGTCCTGCGCACGGTCAAGGCACGCGCCGATGGCCCGATCCTGATCCACGCAATCACCCGAAAAGGGAAGGGCTATGCCCCTGCTGAGCAGGCCTCCGACAAGGGTCACGCAACGGCCAAGTTTGATCTTGTCACCGGCGCCCAAAAGAAGGCGCCGTCCAACGCGCCAAGCTACACGAAAGTCTTTGCCCAATCGCTGATTAAGGAGGCTGAGGCAGACGACAAAATCGTGGCCATCACAGCCGCAATGCCCGACGGAACCGGCCTCAATCTTTTTGCCGAACAATTCCCAAACCGTTGTTTTGACGTGGGAATTGCCGAGCAGCACGGCGTCACCTTTTCCGCCGGTCTGGCCGCAGGCGGCATGAAACCGTTTTGCGCGATCTACTCTACCTTCCTACAACGGGGCTATGATCAGGTGGTCCATGACGTGGCCATTCAGCGCCTTCCGGTGCGGTTTGCCATTGACCGTGCAGGGCTTGTGGGTGCGGATGGCGCAACCCATGCGGGCTCCTTCGATGTGGCCTATCTAGCCAACCTGCCGGGCTTTGTGGTAATGGCCGCCGCCGATGAGGCCGAGCTTGTTCACATGGTTGCGACCGCCCGCGCCATCGATGATCGCCCTTCCGCGTTCCGTTTTCCACGCGGCGAGGGCGTCGGCGTGGAGATGCCCGAGCGCGGCACACCATTGAAGATCGGCAAAGGCCGCATCATCCAACAGGGCGAACGGGTGGCGATCCTGTCCTTTGGTGCCCGCCTGTCGGAAGTGCGCAAAGCCGCTGAAAACCTGGCCGCCAAAGGCATCACACCGACGATTGCAGATGCACGTTTTGCCAAGCCGCTTGACGAGGCGATGATCCTCGACTTGGCCGCAAACCATGAGGCGTTGATCACCGTAGAAGAAGGCGCCATTGGCGGCTTTGGCTCTCATGTAGCCCAGCTTTTGGCCGAGCATGAGGTCTTTGATGCCGGGATCAAATACCGCTCAATGGTTTTTCCCGACACGTTTATCGATCAGGCAAGCCCGGCGGCGATGTACGCCTCAGCAGCGATGAGTGCGGCGGATATTGAGGCCAAAGTGCTCAGAACTTTGGGCGTTGCCAGCATAGGCACCAAACGCGCCTAAGCGGCACATGACCGCGCCTGAGAGCGCGGCCACATGGCCTTTAGTACTTGCCGATCAGGTTCACAAACCAACCCTCGGACGAATAACTTTGATTGGTTAGATCGTCGGAAAAATCGGTCATGTTGTAGCCGGCGCCCAGCTTCACATTCTCATCAAAGCGCCGGTAGACACCAACAAGCGCGCCTGCTTGGCTGGCATTGGCCGCTTGTGTGTCAAGAACGCGGTATTCGCCCAAAACATCCCATGACTGGCTGACACGGTAGTCAACACGGGCAATGGCCAGGGTCGCATCGCTATCGATCCAAGGGCCGTTTAGAGCCGTGTCCCTGATTGAACCAAAACGCCCACCAATCTTGCCGCCAACCGACAATTTCGGGGTCACATCGTAAATCGCATCGACGGAGACAACATGGCTAATCTGCTCATAATCCAGCGCAGAGGCCGCAGCACCCACCTGACCGGGCGTGCCGGTGTCGTAAAGATACGTGTATTTGAACAGCATATTGAGCCGGTCATTGTCGACCGGACGGTAAGCGGCACCTGTGATCACCTCGACAAATTCGGCATCGCCCGTGGCCGCTGTGGTATTGGAAACAGAGGCACTCAACCGGCCCAAAACACGCCAGTCCTCAGACACTTGGTATGAAGCTGTATTGCGCGTCGTCCATGTCTCGCGCGTATCAGCGCCTCGGTCAGTCCGGTACTCCAACACCGACGAGTATCGGGCGCTTTCTGTCGAATAATTAGCATTGAAACTCACCGAACGGCGGGTCAGATCACCGCTCACCGGATCGCTCAGATTACCGGCTTCACCCTTCAGGCCCAGCGTCCACGATCCTTCGGGCGCGTAATCAATCCCGAAGGCGTTGGTAACACCAGTCGGCCCATCACCATGCTGATAATTTTGTTCCGCCAACAGGGTCACGTTTTCGGTCACTCGGGTCGATCCGCCAAGCGTAAATTGACCAAGACGGCCCTGATAATCCGCAGCCTCCCGCTCATTGGTCAAATCGTAGCTGGAATAGATCTGGGAGCGCTCATTGACTTGGTAGCTGCCCGTCAGGCGCGCGCCGAAACCCCCGTCTCCATCAGACACTTCCCCACTCAAAGCGAGACGCTCAGTCGGGGTCCAAGTGGTGCCAAGACCGACGCGGTTATTGTCCACACGACTGCCGGATTTGTCCAAAGTGCCTTGAATATAACCGTAAACATCGACGCGGGGCCCAAGCCCGTAGTCAAGCCGCAGCACACCATCAAGCCGCGAGCCGTTGGTCGACAGCGTTGTGCTGGCACTGGCCGTTCTTGTGGTGATATCGTCTTGCCGCAGACCCGCACTGATCGCCAAACGCGGCGAGATCGTGTAGCTGATCGCCCCCTCAATCGCTGTGGAGGTCTGGCTTGCGGCGTCTTTCTCATCGTATTTTAAACGCAGCTTTGAGCGCGCCGAGACGATAAGATTGCCGTCTGCCGTCAGCTGGGTCACGTCCTCATTGGTCTGCTCACCGGGGCCGGAAAATCCAGCGTCCCGCCGTTGCCAGACGATGCGAATATCGCCGTCGCCGCGGCCCAGCTCGCCAAGATCAGCGGCCAGCTCAATACGCGCAGCGCCCGCGCTGTCACCGGCAGCGGCGCCGGGCACGGTTGTGAAGGTGAAACCACCATCGATAGACCGCAAGGTGGGCGAGCCGTTATCTTCGGACTGGGCGCCCTCAACACGCAAATATGTGTTGGGCGTGGCAAAGATCGTCGCATCCACACCGGTCAGCGATTGCGCCTCCACATTGCCGTCCTGTTGGAGCGTGGCCGCCCCGAGTTTGATCCGGTCGGTGATCCAGTAAGAGCCGGACGCCCCCAAAACCAAGTCATTGGTGGAGGTGAGGCCGGGCGAATATTCGTAAGTGATCACAAGGAACTGCTGGGTATTTCCCGTAGAGCCAGAGACCAGCGCCCCGTCCGAGCCCGAAGACAAAAGCGGGTTGAGCAACTGAATGCGGCCCTGAATGGCGTTCATCTCATAGTCGGCGCCGGCAGCCAGCTCTTGGCGGGCCAGAACAAGACCCGTTACAGGGTCGCGGGTTTCGATATGGGCGCGCTCCGAGCCGCGCAAAAGGTCACGGTTGCGCAGGTAGTAGAGCGACCCGCCTGTGCCGCGAAATTCCTCGCGCGACTGCACTGTGCCGGGCTCTGCTGCAAACACCTCAATCTCGCCACGCGGCGCACCGTTACTGGTGGTTGTGGTGGTTCCAGTCCGAAGCCGTGCGCCATAAAGCGAGCGGGAGAAATCCGTAAATGTGGTGTCAGGTCTGCGGGTTTTGAAATTGCCCCAAAGAACCTCCGAGGGGCCCTTTTCCAGTCTGACGAACAGCTTTCCGTCTGTGGGCGCATCGTTAAAGGCGGTCGAGTCGTCGCCGTAAACCGGGTAGAATTGATCGGGGTCCAACCGACGCAGGACCGAGCGTGGATCTTTGTCCAGGAAGTTGTCGAACAGGTCTGAAATCGGGCCTTCGCCGGTATCAGCAGCCGCCGTCAAAAGCCAATCGCCGCGGACCTTGCCTTTGAGGTAAAACGCCAGCCGCCCATCCACAAAAATATTCTCGTCAAACTGATCGTCCCCGGTCACCGCTTGAATTGGGCCGGTGGTGTCGTTTTGGCCCACGGTGATGTCCGCAAGGCCCACATAGAACCAGTCTTCATCGGCAATTGCTACGTCTTGGGACGTGCGGCGCAAGATGCGTCCGTCGCCATTGACCACCTCAACACCCACAATCCTCGGCCCTTTGGGCAGAATTTGGGTCGTAGAAAAGCGGCCATTGGCATCTACAGGCACTTCCTGACCCATGAAGCGCACGCGCTCCAGACGCCCAACGCCGGAGCCATCTGCCGTGACCGCGCCACCACTGACCGGAATACGGCGCTGCTGCACGGAGTTTTCTTGAGCATAAAACAACAGCTCGCCGCGTGTTGGCGCTTCACCCACGCCAAGCCCCAAACGTTTGGGCGCTGTCTGATCAAAGCGCCCACGGGCATCATAGACACGCAAGACGTAATCGACCTCACCCTCGGCATCGGCACCCAAGGACCATGTGGCAATGCCGCCGGGTTTTATCGGCAGAATGCCCAACGGCTCGCCATTGGGATCACCACCGGGCAACAGGACACGGACCTCCGCCCGGTCAAAAAATGAGGTGTAGTTGGACCACGCACGGAATTCGACCGGCGTTCCCGGCCCCCTGCGCACCCAACCTTGAACATTGAGCTGTGGCTCGCGCGCCTCGGGGGCATAGCGTAGGTTCAGCGCCCCCGCTTGTTGCGCCGCAACCGCCTGTGGCTCTTCAACGCTGATCGTAAACGGCACGCTTTGCCCGTAGGCGCTTAGCGTTGTCGTCAGCAAAAGCGCCCCTGCGCAGCCTAGAATAGCCCCCCTCATTTGATCGATCCCTTCACTGTGGCCGGTAAGGCTCTTATTTCTGATTGTACGTTAAGCGGATAACAGGCTGAGCCTTCGCGGTCCCAGCCATTTCGCAATGCGTTTGCGACATTGGCGAGACGTTGCTGAGCCAAGGGCGATTGACCCATATGCTGGATCAGCACCGATGACGGCGCATCCGACAGAACCCCGCCTGGCATGTTTTCGATAGCGCTCGAAAGCTGCGGTCCAAGACCTGTTCCACCGGCCTCAAAGGCATCGTCGAACAACTCCATGCGAACAACCCGGAACGGCGCCGCGCCGAAGTTCAGCTTGGCCAATTTACCGCGTGTCACACGCACTGTTTTGGGATTGCCGCATGTCATCCGGTAGCCCATCGGCAATGTACGCTCATCGACCTTGGCAATGAAGTTGGAGCCGCGATACGCATTTGGCACTTCAGCGCATGGCACGCTGTAGCGACCGGCTTGATCAGTGGTGATCAACGTTCCGCGCACAGTGGCGATTGTGACGCCTGAGATACCAGCCTCGCCCGCGTCCTGCACACCATTGCCGTTGCTGTCTGTGAAGACCCGACCAATGATGTCGGAGCAATCAAACAGCGGGTCAGTGCCAAGGCGCACCGCAGCGCTTGCGATATTGGACACGATGGTGGAGGCGGCCGCGTTCTCGGTCCATGTCTCATTGACATATTCACCGTCGCCCACACCTGCACTCACCACCAGCATCAATTTGAGCGTCTTTGTCTCGCCCGCAGCGAAGTCCTGCCCGGTCCAAGTCAGCGTGCGGCCTGAAACCGTGGGCTCAATCGCCACACCGTCAATGCTTGCGGTGCCTGCGCGGTACACAAAGCCCGGCGGCATTCGGTCCACCAGATCAAGGTTCGGAAGCGCATTGCCCAGACTGTTTCGCGCCGTGATCGTGTAAGGCACTACCGCGCCGCGTGTCACATCGACCCGAGGCGTGGTTTTGGTCATCGCAATCACACCGGTCAAAATCGGATCGAGCGGGATGTGATTGTTCACGATGTTCGAGGACACGCCGATGGTGATATCAAAGTCGAAATAATACTGCGTGCTGCCCTGATTGCTGGCGTTGAACCCGGCAGAGCTTGCAGGACAAGTCGCAGGATCATGGATCGTGGAGCCTTGCACCGGCGCTGCATTATCGTCCTGCACCAAAGATGGGTCAGGCACCGCAGACACAATGATCGGGTTTGAACAGGCCGGAATGACCTGAGAGGGCGCTGGCTGATAGCCACCCGGTTGGCCCACAGTCAGCGTGTAAGTCCCGCTTGGTGCCGTGGCATTCAACAAGAACTGATAGAACCCGTCCGCACCGGTTGTGACCGTCGTAGAGCCGCCCACAACGTCAGCCGCGACAAACCCCGCAGGACCGCTGATCGTGACGACCGCGCCGGATACCGGCTGACGGGTCACACTGTCATAGACCACACCTGCCGGATCAAGCGGCAAGCTCTGCTCGATAGTGTTGGTTCCAGCGGACAGTGAAAGTCCTGTCAGAGTACCGCTTGAGTTATCAGCACCGGCCGGGTTGGTCGTTGGATCGACCGCACCATTGGTAAAGGCCGCGCCGCTCTCATTGGGCACAGGACGCCCGAAGATCGCACCATTTGTCGGCTCTCTAAACTGGATTTGATAGCCCGTTCCCGGAATGATGTTAGAGATCAGATACGCCCCGGAGCTATCGGTGATGGCCGAACCAACAACCGTATCGGTGCTGTCCAACAGCTCCACGGTCCAACCGGGGACGCGAGTTTCGCCCGCATCCAGAGCGCGGTCATGATCTGTATCCTCCCAAATCGTACCGGCAACTGAGGCACTGAGCGAAACCGCAACAGGATCGGTGTCCGTGTTGTTGCCTTGCACGCCCAAAGGCTCTGCCCCGCCAGAGATCACAGAGCTGGCCGTCAGAATGGAGCCCGAGATGCCTGTACCGGTGAGGGTCGAAACCATGATTTGAGGCGCGCTGCCGCCCGACGTGATCACATCGCTGCTTGTACATGTCACATCTTGACCAGAGACCGAACAGGTCCAGCCCGTGCCCATACCACCCGTCGGCGTGATGCCTGCGGGAAGCGTGGTGACAATCGTAACTGGACCAGAACTGTCAACCGAGCCCACATTTGAACCGGTGACAAGGAACTTACCCTGATCATTACCTTCCGCGAAGCTCGCAGGCGTGTGGGTGATGGTCACCGTCAGATCGGGCGCGGGTCCGGGGACTTCCGCAAAATCATTATTGGCCGAAACCGTATTAGCGCCGGTCAGATCAATACCTGCGATCTGGCTTGAGGTCGCAGTTGGATTGCTGGCCGTTCCACCTGTCGACCCGGCGGTCGTGATACCGTTGGTGGTGCTGGCAGGCTGGGCCGGTTGATCGATCGTATATGTCCCCGCAGGCAGGCTCAGGAAAGCATATGTGCCATCTGTCGCTGTCGTCGTTGACGCAGTGACCGACGTGCCGTTGATGTCCAATCCGGTAAGATTGATCGTCTCACCCCCCAACCCATAGTCGGAGCCGTTGACGGTGCCGCTATTGTCAAAGTCGAAGAATACCAGCCCCGAGAGGGTCCGCGCATTGGGAACTTCGGCAAAATTATTGGCCGTCGATGCCGCGTTGGGCGGCAAGATAATCGTGGAGATTTGGCTAGGTGTTGTACCCGCAGCCGTACCAGTGCCCGGTGTGCCGCCATTGGGCACAGCACCCGGCGTCACAATCCCGTCGGACGTATTGGCCGCCTGATTGGGCTGACGCACGGAATATGTGTCAGGCGACAGACTCGTGAAACTATAGTCGCCATTCGCATCGGTGGTCGTGTTGGTGATGAAACTGCCGCCGCTGTCCAAAAGCTCGATCGTCTCACCGACCAAAGCGGTATCCGCGCCATTGCGAACGCCGTTGTTGTTGAGGTCGAGGAATACGTTACCCGCAATTGAAGACAAGGTAACCTCGGCAAAGTCATTGCCCGGTGAGCCCGACACATCGCTGCCGCTGCTGCCGAGGATGATATTGACGATCTCCGAAGACGTGGCCGTGGGATTGGAGGCCGCACCGGCCGTGCCTGTGCTGGCTCCCACTGTGGCGATGGTTCCCGCCGTGGTGATGCCGTTTTCGGTTCCGCTTGGCTGGGTCGGCTCACAGACCGAATACGTGCCTGCGGTGAGCGGGAAGAACAGATAGTTGCCAAGACTGTCAGTGGTGGTTGTCTGTGTGGCGGCACCCGAACAATTGGCCGCCGTATGAAGCTCGATCGTCACCCCGCCAAGGGCCGTATCGGTGCCACTGTCAAACGCACCGTTTGGTGTCGTGTCATTATCTGCCCACACCTGACCAGAGATATAACCCTCGGTGCTGATCGCAAGATCGGCAGATGCAGGCGCCGGATTTGGCCCCACATTGGTCTGCAAATCGCCGGTTGGAATGACGCCTGTATAATCACCCGGAACTGTGCCTGTGATATTGACGGTGATCTTACACCCACCTGCCGGGATCGTATCACCACTATCGTAACTGATCGTGGCGGAGCCTGCGACGGCGGTCACCGTACCGGGGCATGTGGTCGTGATCCCCGGCGTGCCATCGACCAGAATACTCCCCGGAGAGATGGGCAGGTTGTGATCAAACTGAGATGTCAGCGTAATGGCTTGCGGGTTTGGATTGCCAAGCGTGATCATAGCCATGGACGTGCCGCCCGGTGCAATAACCGGGGGCGTATATGATAGATCGATGCTGGGGGGATCGGCGATGATGATCTCCGCGCGGGTTTCTTCTGCGTTGGTGACGCCTTCAATCGAGGTCACGCCGCCAACGGGAATGTCGTCAATATAGCTACCGGACACATTCGACAGAACATCAACCGTCACCGTACAAGCACTATTGGCTGCAAGACTGGCACCGGTGAGCTGAATGCTTGTACCGGACACGGCCGCACCCACCGCGCCGCCTGTACAGGTCGTGGACGCATTGGGCGACGTGGACAGAACAAGCCCGCTTGGCAGGGCATTGTCGAACGCAACACCGGTCAAACCGGAGGTGTTGGTGTTGCGCAGCCGGATGGTCAAAGTCTCTGGCGTGCCGGCAGTGGTAAACGCAGAGCCGGTCGTGAAGCCCGAGCCTGATTGGATCGCCGTATCAAGGGTCTCGCCATCAATGGCGATTTGAACCTCCAAAGCGGCCTTGGAGCGCAATGTATCCGTTGCAGGTGCCGTATTCGACACCGGCGCACCGCTTGCGGTTGCGCTCACTTCGCCGGGGTTGATCGTGTTGATGAAGTCCCCTTGCGTGGACGTGATGACATCCACTTCAAGCACACATGTGGCAGGTGTCGCACCGGAGGCTGCGGCCAATACACCGCCTGTAAGGGAAACTTGATTGGACCCAGCCGTGCTGATGGTTCCGCCAGAACATGTGGTTGTTGGATTGGCGCCGGGCGGAATTGTAATGCCGGCCGGGAAATTGTCGTTGATTGACAGCCCCGTCAACGGGCTGTTGGCCGGGTTAAACAATGTGATTTGAAGCCGCGACCGCTCGCCAATTCCCACGGTTTGCGGCGAGAACTGTTTGGTCACGCCGATATTGGACTGGGTGGTGATGCTGGTGGTGGCCTGATTGCCGTTGGTATAACCCTCGGCAGTGGTGATCGAGCTTACTGGGATGAAATTCGTTATCCCGCCCGCCTGAACCGACGTGATATTCACCGAATACTGACAGACCTCGCTTGCGGTCATGGATGCACCGCTCAACGTCACAGAATTACCACCAGGTGTTGCTGAGACAGAGCCGCCGGTACATGTGGTCGCAACAGACGGTGTGCCTGCAATGACGATGCCGTTATCGGCTGAACCCGACAGGCCGTCTGTGGTGAAGAAATCCGTCAGGGTCAGATCACTTACGGCATTTGCGCCATTGGTGATCTCGATGGTCAGACGGGAAATCTCACCGGGGAAACTCAAGGTCGACGGGCTTGTGAACTCGGACACGAGAATGCTCTGGGACGGAAGAAGTCCCAGCGTGGCCGAGAATGAATTGACGTTAATCACGCCACCATCTGCTGTAAGATTGCCTGTGGGGACCGTGTTCACCCAAGGCGCACCGCCGGTCGCGGTGACATCAAAGACCAGATCACATGTGCCGCCCCCTGCAACTGTCGCACCGCTCATGGAGATCGAGCTGGCCCCGCCTGCACCCGTGATCACAGGTGATCCGGCACAGGTTGTGTACGCATTTGGTGTGGCTGCCAAAGTCATGCCAGCCGGAAACGGGTCCGTGACGGCAACGCCTGTTAGCGCACCTGTGCCCGCATTTGCGAACCGGATGATGACCGTGGAAATACCACCCGAAAAGATGCTGGTGGGCGTGAAGCTCTTTGAGGCGGACAGCGCCGACGCATAGGTCAGGCTGGCGGCGTTGCTGGTCGCAGCAACCCCCACAGCGGGCCCGCCATTGGCAGGTGTTGCATCCGCAGTACCGCTCACGGTGTTGGAGTAAACGCCAGCGGCACCCACAACACGGAACTGCAATACGCACGAGCCCGACGAGCCAAGTCCGCTGGAGGCTCTGGCGGGAACACTACCACCGGTGAGGGTCACAGACGTGTCACCCGGATTGGCTGTGATGATACCACCGCAGGTGCTTGTCGCTGCAGGTGTGCTGGCCACAAAAAGCTGTTGGCCCAGTGATCCAATGGGAAGAGCATCGCTCAGTGACAGGTTGGCCAGCGCTTGGGCAGACCAGTTCGAAACGGTGATCGTCAGAAGAGAATCAGTACCCTCAAAGGTCGAAGACGGCGCAAAGCTGTTCACAATCGCCATCGTTGGAATTTCGCTAACAGTGACGTTGTTGGAGGCAACTTGATTGGACCCGCCACTGAATGTGACACTACCAACGGGCAGATTGTTGGTGTCGCCGCCCCCGGCTGGATCGGATTGCACCCAATAGGTGATCACGCACGAAGATGTGGTGTTCACATCCGCACGGCCCGGCAACGACCCAATCGTAAAGCTAGGATTGGTCTCACCCAGCGTATTGCTTTCGGTCAAACCACCACAACCGGACATGGACGGCGTAAAGTTAATTCCGCCGATCGTTCCGGTCAGAAGCGATTGGCCCGCAGGAAGTGCATCCAGAACGTTGACATTGGGAATGGCTGCGGCGCCAAAGTTTTCAACGGTCGCTTGATATCGGATCGGATTACCAGCGGCCGCTGAAGACGGGCTGGCTGCAATCGAGACACGGATATTATCGCCAACCAAGATGCTGTCATTGGCATCGTCATTGATGATGGTCTCGCCGGCAATGGCCCCAGCGCTGACATCGCCCTCGTTAATTGTGTTGGAAAAGGTGATCGGTACACCCGCGGTTTGAACAACACCTGTAAAGTTCGTGGTAATCGTACAAGTGGAGCCCGGCGCAATCACGCCGCCAGTCCAAGTGAACCCTTCGGACGCGCCTGTCACCGAGATCGAGCCGTTGGTGCCACCCCCGGTACAACTGACCGCCGGGGTGCCATTGATGGTCAGCCCGTATGCGGCGGCTGTGTTATCGTCAATCTGCGCATCACTAAAAGAACTCACGGTGATCGCCGACAGCGCATTGTTGATAAACACGATCTCCATGTCATCGGACTGACCTGTCGCCAGCTCCGCATTCAGAAAGTTGACAGTGGTATCGAGCGGGGACCGCAATGTGATCGTACGGTTTGAGTTTGAGCTCAGAGGCACGCCGATATCATTGGTGAAGGACGAGGCCAAAATCTGGTTGCTGACGCTGGTTTGGTAGACGCCGCCGGTTCTCAGACCCTCAATACGGACAGTGAATGTACAAGATCCGTTGGTCGCACCGGAACGCGCAGGAAGTGTACCTGACATGGTCAGGGTTGTATCTCCGGCGGAGGGTGTGAAAGTCGGTGCGGCCCCGCCATTGTTACAGGTTGCGGTGGCCCCCGGCGTCGAGAACACGTGAAACGCCGGATTGCCCGAAATGAGAGGGAAAATATCGCTAAACGAGAAATTGGGGATCTCAAACGCGTTTGTGTTGGTCACCCGAATTGTGAGCGTCTCATCGGACCCACCAAGAATGAGCCGACTGCTGCCCGAGACCGTATGTGTCGTAATGCTTGGAAGATTGAGCGAATTGACCACGATCGACTGGCTCACCGCGCCCGAGTTAAGCAGCGTGCTTGCACCGTCATTGCCGCTGACAGCACTGTCGGGGATGGTGTACACGTAGGTCGCCACGTTGCCGGTGGAGGTTCCGGCCGTCACAGGAACGGTAATTTGACACTCACCGTTAATGCCGCCGGATCCCGCCGGAATAGTGCCGCCCGACAGGCTCAAAGTTTGCCCGGTTGCCGTCAAAGTTCCTGATCCCGCCGTCGTGGTCGGGCCTGCGGGGTCGGTACACTGATAGGTCGGGGCCCCATTTACGAACAAACCATCGGGCAAAGTTCCCGGAAGCGTTGTTGAGAATGCGACCGAATTCAGAGCATTCACCTGATCGCTGTTGGACAGCGTAATGACCAAATCTTTGTTTTCGAGAGGGTCGATATTCCCGGTTGCGCCGACAGTGACCGAGGCACCTAAATCGGCGCGCGCCTGTGTGGCTAAGGTCGTCAGGAAGAAAATTGAAAGAAGAGTGATAATGGTCTTAAGGCGGGCGGTCGTCCGGGTTTTTGGGGCTCGCAACTTACTTTGATCCTTTTCGGACAGCCGGTTTTTACGTCTCGACGTTGAATTCCGCTTGAGGGCGGTTTGGGGGTGTCAGGGCGTTTGGGGTCTCGGCTGTTGGTGGGGGTTCCGTAGCGGGAACATTGCACAAATCTTTAATGGTAAATCAAATATATCTTTCCAAAACACATGCAAATGTCGCCATCAAAGTCCTGAATGTTGCAAAATTGTAATACTGAATCCCAGGGGCTACTGGAAAAATCAAACAAGTTTTAATGAAGTTCACGCGCGACGTCGCGCCGATTACTATAGACTTCGGGAAAAAACGGGGGCGAGCTTAGAACGAAAAGCCTGCCCCGACAGTCACCGAATTGGTAACAACGCCGGTGGACAGATTGCCACCACCATCAAGATCGACATCAAGATCGATCAGATTCATCTGGTACTGGCCAAAAACTGACCAGTTCTCTGTAACTTCGTATTCCACACCGCCCTGGAATTGCGCGACAATGCCGCCGTACTGATACTCCGTCGTGCGTTGACCAGAGCTGGATGTCTGAATATCGACCCCGGGTACGGCTACGCCAACACCACCCGCAACAAACGGGGTCCAACGACTTCCCATCGGAAATTTGCGCCGTGCATTTACAGTGACGGTGTTAATGCCGTCATCGAATTCCAAAACCGAAAAGCCGGACGCGGCCAGACCCGCATCATCCGCCGATGCCTGCAATCTGGTAAAATCAAGCGAATATCCGGTCGTATCCGATTGCCACCATGTGCCGCGAATACCAAAAACCGGCGGTAGCGAGGATGAATTTGCCGTCCAACCGGTGTTGAAATCAAACGATCCTGCGCCTGTTGGATCATTTCCTGATACATCGGATCGGCCCAAATTAAACAAGCCACCATAAACGGACAGCTGAAAATCGTCCGCGCTTGCCGGGCTCGAAAGCACCAACATTGCACAGAAAACCAGCGATTTTCGCATCACGTAAGCCATTACATTCCCAGCACGAACACAGTTGTTGTACTACGTTTCATTCCAAAACCCAACCTGCCGCATCGCCTCGCCGAGCGCGATACCCGCGCTCATAGCCACATTCATCGACCGACCGCCACCTGGCATCGGCAATAAAAGCATCTCATCCGAATTGTTTGCAACTTTGGTTGGCACGCCAGCCGACTCCCGACCGACGAGTAATATATCATCACTTTCGAAGTTAAAATTCCATAACGACTTGGGCGCTTTGGTTGTTAACAAAACGATTCGTGACGCATCGTGGCATTTGAGAAACGCTTCCCAGTCATTGTGACGCGTAATGTCCGCAATATCAGCGTAATCCATCGCAGATCGGCGCAACGCCTTGACGGAAAACGGGAATCCGCAAGGCTCGATCACATCAATTGGCACCCCAAAACACGCGCAAAGCCGGATCATAGCCCCGAGATTCTGCGCAATATCGGGTTGATAGACGGCCAATCTCACAAATTTATCCCTTTTTAATGTCCTGCGGCGCAAAGTCATCTGGACCAGCCTGCGCTGTCAGTATATCTGCCTAACGGAAGAGTGCACCTGTGCTCAATCATGTTTCTAAGAGCCGCCTCAGAATGGGGCCAGACTTTAACGGAGGACCCTTTGTCCCACGCTGAAGAAGACACCGGCAACCGCCGAGATTTCCTTTATGTCGCAACTGCTGCAGCTGGCGCTGTTACTGCGGGTGCGGCCATTTGGCCGTTGGTCAATCAAATGAACCCTTCTGCGGATGTGCAGGCGCTCTCATCGATCGAGGTTGATGTGGACGGTCTGGAACCGGGATCCCAGATCACGGTGAAGTGGCTCGGCAAGCCCGTATTCATTCGCCGCCGGACGGAACAAGAGATTGCCGACGCGCGCGATGTCCCACTGGCGGACTTGCCCGATCAGGGCGCGGAAAACGAAAACAGACGCGACGCGGACGCGGCCGACGCGAACCGAACGCTGGATGAGGCCGGGGAATGGCTGGTCATGATTGGCGTTTGCACCCATCTGGGTTGTGTTCCTTTGGGCGATGCGGGTGATTTTGGCGGCTGGTTCTGCCCATGCCACGGCTCACATTACGATACGTCTGGCCGGATCCGCAAAGGCCCAGCACCCAAGAACCTTCCGGTTCCAATTGCGGAGTTCATCTCCGATACAGTCATTAAACTAGGTTAAGGGAGAACACTCATGGGCGGTATCCCACACGACCACTATGTTCCTAAGTCGAATTTCGAGAAGTGGCTTGATGCGCGGCTTCCAATTGTAGGCCTTCTTTATGGCACATTGATGATCCCGACGCCAAAGAACCTCAACTGGATGTGGATTTGGGGGATTGTTCTTACCTTCTGTCTCGTTCTGCAAATTATCACCGGCATCGTTCTGGTCATGCACTACACGCCGCATGTGGATCAGGCTTTTGCCTCGATCGAGCATATCATGCGCAATGTGGAAGGTGGCTGGGCCATCCGGTATATCCACATGAACGGCGCTTCGCTGTTCTTCATTGCCGTCTATGCGCACATGTTCCGGGGCCTTTACTATGGCTCCTACAAGGCACCACGGGAGATTACGTGGATCATCGGCATGCTTATTTATCTAGCGATGATGGCAACGGGCTTTTTGGGCTACGTGCTACCATGGGGGCAGATGTCCTTTTGGGGTGCGACGGTGATTACCGGCCTGTTTGGCGCGATCCCCGGCATTGGTGAGCCTATTCAGACATGGCTTCTTGGCGGCCCTGCGGTCGATAACGCCACGCTGAACCGTTTCTTCTCGCTCCATTATCTTCTGCCCTTCGTAATTGCCGGTCTGGTGATCGTCCATATCTGGGCGTTCCACACAACCGGTAACAACAACCCCACCGGCGTTGAAGTGCGTCGCGGATCGAAAGAGGAAGCAGCCAAAGACACAGTGCCGTTTTGGCCCTATTTTGTGATCAAAGATCTTTTTGCGCTCGTGGTCATTCTGGCGGTTTTTGCGGCTATCGTAGGCTTTATGCCGAATTATCTGGGTCACCCGGACAACTATATCGAAGCCAACCCGCTGGCCACACCAGCCCATATTGTACCGGAATGGTACTACTTGCCATTCTACGCGATCTTGCGGGCGATCACTTTTGATGTGCTCTTCCTGGATGCGAAATTCCTGGGCGTGCTTTGCATGTTCGGTGCAATCTTCGTGATGGTATTGGCGCCCTGGCTTGATACATCCTCGGTGCGCTCAGGTCGGTTCCGGCCAATGTTCAAGTGGTGGTTCGCCATTCTTGTCATCGACTTCTTTGTTTTGATGTGGTGTGGCGCGAGACCTGCTGAGGGCATGGTGCCAACGATCTCGCTGATCGGGACAATCTACTGGTTCGGCTATTTCTTGATTATTCTGCCAATCTTGGGCGTGATAGAGAAGCCGCTGCCGCAGCCTGCCACAATCGAAGAAGACTTCGACGCCCACTACCCGCCGAAAGCTGGTGTCGCTGATGGCACAGCAACAGCCACCCAACCGGCAGAATGAGCTGAGGGATAGAAAAATGATAAAACAAACACTTCTCAGCTTGGGCCTTGCTTTGGGTCTTGCCACGGGTGCGAATGCAGCTGGTGGCGAGAGCCATATCGAAGACTTCGACTTCTCGTTCGAAGGCCCTTTTGGCAAGTTTGACCAGTTCCAGCTTCAACGCGGGCTTCAAGTCTTCACCGAGGCATGTTCCGCGTGTCACGGCTTGCAATATCTGTACTTCCGCAATCTTCACGATGAAGGTGGTCCGGGCCTACCCGAAGATCAGGTTAAGGCCTATGCCAAAGACTTCTTTGTCTACGACGCCGAAATTGATGAGGATCGCGAGGCGAAGCTGTCAGATCGGTTTCCCCCTGTTGTAGACTCGACAGCGCCAGATCTGACGTTGATGGCAAAAGCCCGCGCAGGATTTCATGGACCCGCCGGTCTGGGCATCAACCAGATCGTCAAAGGCATGGGTGGGCCTGAGTATATCGCCTCTATCCTGACCGGCTACACCGGTGAAGAGAAAGAAGAAGCAGGCCAGGTATTTTACGAAAACACCGCGTTTCCCGGTGGCTGGATCGCAATGCCACCGCCGCCCATTTATGATGGCGAGCTGGAATTTGCAGATGGTCACGCCAACGACGCGCATCATGTGTCAGAAGATGTAGCCGCATTTCTAATGTGGACAGCAGAGCCGAAGATGATGGCCCGCAAGCAGGCAGGCCTGACCGCTGTAATCTTCCTGTCGGTCCTTGCAGCGCTGTTGTACCTGACAAACAAGAAGCTTTGGGCGCCGATCAAACGCAAGTCACAATAAGGCCAAAGCCTATCTAACAAGTTTTATGGGGCGGGCCGAGGGGTCCGCCCTTTTCGTATTAAGGGGGGAAACATGTCTGCAAAAATCCATACCTATATGCTCCGTCTGAATTGGGTCGGCAATTTGGGAACTGGCACTAAAATCTATACTGGGTATTCCCGCAATCACGAGTACCACGCCCCGGGCAAACCGATGATCGCCGGTTCTTCTGATCCAGCCTTTCGGGGTGACCCATCGCGCTGGAACCCTGAGGAGCTTTTATTGGCCTCCGTCGCGTCCTGCCACAAACTGGTGTATCTACATCTTTGTCACGACAATGGCATCAACGTCACCGCCTATGAGGACGACGCAACCGGCACAATGGTCGAGACGGATAATGGCGGCGGACATTTCACGGAAGTTACATTGCATCCACGCGTGACCATATCAGCAACATCAGACACCCAGAGCGCCCATGACCTGCATCACAAAGTCTCGGAGCTTTGCTTCATCGCACAGTCCGTGAATTTCCCGGTTCACCACAAACCAATTATCGGCAAAGAAAAGCCTTGATCTCAAGTGAGCTTGAGGAATTATCAAGGATGCATGACGACAACCAAAGGAGAGTATCATGCAAAAAGCCGCACTTGAGCACGTGAATTTTACCGTCACCGATCCAAAGGAAACCGCGACCCGCCTCTGCACATTGTTTGGGTGGCATATCCGTTGGGAGGGAGAGGCGATCAACAAAGGCTACACCGTCCATGTTGGAAGCGACACCAGCTATCTGGCGATCTATTCGCGTGGGACCCCGGCAGCCCCCTCCAACAGTTATGAGACACGCGGTGGGCTTAATCACATCGGGATTGTGGTGGACGATTTGGAGGCCACAGAGGCGCGGATCAAAGCGGCGGGCTATGAGACCCATTCACATGCGGCATATGAACCCGGCAGACGCTTCTACTTCCACGACGCTGACGACATCGAGTTTGAGGTCATCAGCTACGATTAACGTCTTAGGACAATTCAATCTGATAAAGGTCAAATCCGGCGCATTGCGTTCTTACAAGTGCTATCTGCCGACCCTCGAGATACCCATCATAAGTGGTTTCACCGGCAATTTCACGGGCCACCTGAGACAGAAAAGTAGTGTCCGTGAGATAGGATTGAACGTCACCCAACTCCATCCGCGTGATCAGATACATTTTGTATCTGGTATTTCGAAGCGACTTATTTTGCGGATACCACGCCCAATGAAAACTATCATAGCCGGCGATCCTGCCGAAACGCTCCATCTGGCGGTCAGCGACATCAGTCGCGCAGGGGTCATCCTGATTGAGCAGAACGCCATAAGGCAGCAAGTGATCCGCGGCCTCCCGTGAGGTTCCATTGCCAAGGTCAATCTCGGGATTTTCGATCTGGAAAATGCGTCGGAACGTGCGGATAAGGAAGTTTTTGCGGTTCTCATGAAGCCCCGCTGTCGCCTCCAAAACCGGAGGTTGTACGACAACCGGAGGAATATCATTGGTCAACGCCACATTCGTGACAAGGGCAAACGGCAAAGCCTGAATGAATGAAGACAGTCCCATGCAATCCTTCCATCTCAACGACATGCGCCCCCACGACAGCGACGCACAACAAAAACAGAACTAATGATGAGGGGTATTCATAAGCGGAACTTTGCCGAAAAATGTGGCGAAATCGCCTAAGTTCTACAAATATTCCTGTAGTGTTGCCGGTGGGTCATCAAAAAGCGCCTGTGCGGCGACAGGTTTCGCGACACTTCCATCGTGAACAAAGGAGACAAAATCAGCGGTTTTGGCGTCCTCGGGGGAATGGGTCACAAATATCAAAGTACAGTTTTGTTGACCCCGGATCGTCTCAACCAGTGCCAACATTTCCCGGCGCAGGCCCGGCCCAAGCGCGGAGAACGGTTCATCCAGTAGGAGCAGCGGCCGTCTTCGGATCAATGCGCGGGCCAATGCAACCCGACTTTGCTGGCCCCCCGACAGCTCGGACGGGTAGCGCGCACTCATGTCGGGCAGTTCCACTTGCGCCAGCGCCGCGGTCACTTCAGCCTTGGCGGCATCGTTCAACCGCAGCCCCGGATCAACACCGAGCGCCACATTTTGAAAGGCTGACAAATGGGGAAACAGGTTGTGATCCTGAAACATGAGCGTCAATGGCCTGTCCTGAGGCGCGGCATCTGTCACGTCTGCGCCGTCAATGCGCAATTGCCCCCCATGCCGGACATCAAAACCTGCCAACCCGCCTAGAAACAGCGATTTTCCAGCACCAGATGGCCCAATCAGCGCCAAAGACGCACCACTGGGCAATGACCAATCTGCGGCCAACCGGAAGGTGCCACGCCCAAAGATCAAATTTTCACAGGTGACGGCCAAGTTGTCCCCCCCGGTCAAACGCCGCAAATAGTCCAAAACTGACCGCAACCAAGACCAAAGCTACCCCTGCGGCGGCGTCCATCTGATATGCGCCCATCAATCTATACATCAAAAGCGGTAGGGTGGCGCCATCCACCGGAGCAAACAGCGCGATCACTCCAAGATCGCCCATGCTCAGGGCCGCTGACAACCCGGTGGCAAACCCCAAGGGCCGGCGTAGCGCAGGCCAAAGCATTAACCGGGTGCGGTCCCAACCCGAAAGGCCCAAACTTGTTCCCAAACGCCCGTAATTGCGTTCGACCTGTTGCAAAGCTGGCACGAGAACCCGCACACAAAACGGCAGGGACAGGGCCGCGTTGACCACCGCTGTGACTGGCAAAGCCATCGCAAATGGGTCCAGCCACGGGTTAATGATGATAAAAAGCCCGGTTCCCAACACAAACGGCGAGACCACCAACACCATGGTCGATGTGACCTCTATCAGCCATCCACGGCTCGACCGCGCGGCCAGCGAAGCAATCCCAATGGCGCCGCCGACGGCCAAAAGAGTAGATAGGGCCGTGATTTGCAGGCTCATCCACAAGGCCTCCATCAGGCGAACATCCAAAATACCAACCAACCCGCCAACACCGCGCAGCACGATGGCACCCATCGGCATCAATAAAAACAACGCCGCTGTACAAATGACGAAGCTATCTATGCCGCGTCCGCCTTGGCGCCACACGCGTCGGGCCCCGCCAAGACCTTGCCCCAAGTCCACGGGCCGCCCGGCAGATAGTAACAGGATCGCCGCTCCACCGCTTAAAATGACCTGCACCAGCGCAAGAACGGCCGCACGCCCCAGATCAAAATCGAAGCGCAACGCGGCGTAAATCGCCAACTCAACACTGGTGGCTTTGGGTCCCCCGCCTAGCGCCAAAACCGTCGCAAAACTGGTCATACAGAGGATGAAAACCAAAACAAGTGCGCCGGGGATCACTTGCCGAAGCATGGGTATTTCCAAGCACCTGAATTCATCCCAAGCAGAGAAGCCAAGCTGCGCTGACAATCTGAAATGTTCTGCGGGGATCGATACCCAGCCTTGCAAGATTAACCGTGTGGCCAAAGGCAGGTTAAAGAAGACATGAGCCAGAACCACGCCGGGAAACCCGTAAATATCAACCCGCCCCAGTCCCACTAGCCCAAGAACGTCGCTGAAAAGCCCGGACCGTCCCCAAATCGCTAGTAATCCGAAGACAGCGACGATAACCGGCAAAATGAAGGGCGCACCCAAGGCAACCATCAAAAACCCACGCCCAAAGAACTGACGCCGCGAAAGCGCGCGGGCAACGGGGATCGCAAGAACCACGCTTAGGAGCGCCGAGATCACCGATTGTAGCAGAGTAAACCGAACGGCGGCCCAGTCACCCGGACCTAGGGCGATCGGCCAATCCGCCCGGCTGATCACCGCGATCAATGACCCAAAGACGAGAAGTGCAAGGCAAGCCAGCACCCCTCGTCCAAACGCGTTCACTTGGAGAGAACCCGGATCCATTCCGCCAGAGCCGCGTCACGTATGCCGCTCGCTTCGTTTGCTGGTATCAAAAGCGCCTTGTCATCGGCCACCGGTTTGGCAAAGGCATCTGGCAAGCCGCCCTCAGGCTGCACAACCGGATACATCCAGTTGGTTGTTGGAATAATCGACTGAAATCCATCCGAAATCATGAACTCCAGAAACGATTTTGCCAATTCCGGCTGATCACTGCCCTCGACCATACCGGCCACTTCAACCTGCATGTAATGACCTTCATCAAAAGCCGCCGCTTTCTTAGAGAGATCTTCCTCGGCAATGATGTGATAAGATGGCGAGGTCGTGTAGGACAGGACCATATCAACCTCACCCTCAAGGAACATGCCGTAAGCCTCGTCCCATCCTTTGGTGACGGTCGCAATTTTTGGGGATAATCCTTCCCAAATTCGCGCCGCGTCAGCCCCGTAAGCGGCCTCAACCCACATCAAAAGGCCAAGTCCCGGCGTGGATGAGCGCGGGTCTTGAATGACAATCTCCAAATCACTGGTGATCAATTCCTCAAACGATGACGGAACATCCGCGACCTTGGTCTCGTCATAAACAAAGGCGAAATACCCCCAATCATAGGGCAAGAAGTTTGGATCATCCCAAGCGATCGGCATGTCAAACGCACCTGTGATCCCATGGGGCGCAATTAACCCAGAGGCCGCCGCATCTGCGGTCAAATTTGTGTCGAGACCTAGCACCACATCAGCGTCAGTCCGACCGCCTTCAAGCTTGAGCCGGGACAAAATTCCGGCCCCATCTCCTACGGCAATCAATTTAAGATCACAGCCGCAATTCTCTTCAAAAGCCGCTTCAACGCCGGGTCCAGGGCCCCAATCAGAGACGAAACTGTCGTAGGTGTACACAATAAGCTCTGGCTTGTCCTGCGCGTGTGCCGCAACAGAACCCAAAAGAGCTACAGCAAAAGAAAGGGTGGTCTTCATGTCTTCCTCCAAGCCATAGCATAGAAGAAGGGAGTTGGGCCAAGCCCGTCTTACCTTCCCTACGCCGGCATTATCCGGTTCAGGTTCAGCGGGTTCGCCTATTGGCATCTCAGCTCTGTTATGAGCCCCCCGAGGTGAGCCGTCATTATAAGTGGCGCTCGCCCGTCCCACAATGGCAAATACTGCCTTCTATGTTTCACCGGTAATTCGCCCCACGCGTCAATGCATCTGGCATGGCCAGATGCCGATATCTCGTGATGCGCGGATGCGCATCTCAATTTGACAGGAGCCTTGAAAACTTGCGCCACCCGCCAATTGCACTTACCTAAATCCAATGAACCAAATAAAATCGATCCCAAGACGTGAAGTGAAAAAGCCAAAACCGCCCCTGAAATGCGCGGTGGTCATCTCTTCGACCCGTCTCACACCCAACATGCAAAGAGTTGTTCTGGGCGGCCCGGATGTCGCCGGTTTCACGCCGGACCGCGCGGGGGCGAACCTTAAGATTTGTGTACCACCCGCCGCGCTGACCCCCAATGCATTTCGCGCCAGCTTAAGTGATAATTCAGCCGCAAAAATTTTGCGCACCTTTACCGTGCAATCCTCCGATCCGGTTCGTGGCACCTTAACTGTAGATTTTGCCTTGCACGAGCCGGTGGGCCACGCGCCCGCCGGTGATTGGGCAAGGACCGCAAAACCCGGGGACTTTCTGGGCTACCGGGGCCCATCAGACAAAAAGATGACCAACTTTACGGCCGGCACCTATATCCTTCATGCCGATATGACGGCCCTTCCAGCCATTGGTGCGATCCTCGCCGACATGCCGCGCACAGCCGCCGGTCACGCCTTTATTGAAATCACACACAAAGATGACGTCCAAAATTTGGATGCCCCCGAAGGCATCAAAATTAACTGGCTCGTGCACCCGGACCCCTCAAAACCTTCAACACAGGCCATCCAGGCAATCAAAGCGCTCAGCTTGCCCGACAGTCTACAGGTTGCGGTGATTGGCGAGCACACGGTCGTGGCCGATCTGAGAGATTACTTTCTCAAACAGGTTGGCCTTGATCCGCTGCAAAATTATATCTCCCCGTATTGGAAAATTGGCCTCAAGGAGGACGAACATCAGATCCTCAAGAAATCGGAGCGTGACTGATGTTCGGCCTACTTCGCATTGCCCTCCTCTACCTGATCGTTGTTAACGTGATCACCCTGATATTGTTTATTTGGGACAAAGCGCGCGCCAAGCAGGGCCAGTGGCGGGTGGCTGAAAGTACTCTTTTGTTATTCAGTGCCATTGGCGGTACGCCAGCGGCTTTTGTGGGCCGCGAGATATTTCGCCACAAAACCCGCAAGCAACCTTTCGGATATATCCTGATTGCCATTGCTGTGCTTCAAGTTGTCATGGTTGCGGGCATCGTCATTTACCGCACATCCTCTCAGGTTTTGTGAAGCGCAAACCCGGCTGGTTGGTTGGGCCATCCCGCCTTTGGGCCGACACCTCCCTATTTTGCGTATAGCTATGCCTCGTTGCACCGCCGCGTCCCTTAGGCTAATTCTCCGCCAACAGGAGCTTGGCATATGTCTTTCAATACGTTCGGTCACATCTTCCGCGTCACTACATGGGGCGAAAGCCATGGCCCCGCTCTAGGCGCAACCGTCGACGGCTGCCCGCCGAATGTGCCTATAAGCGAGGTCGATATTCAGCACTGGCTCGACCGACGCAAGCCGGGACAAAACAAATATACCACCCAAAGGCAGGAGCCTGATCAGGTTGAGATCTTGTCGGGCACGTTTGAGGGCCACACCACGGGTCATCCGGTTCAGCTTTTGATCCGAAATACCGATCAGCGCTCCAAAGATTATTCTGAAATCATGGATAAATTTCGGCCCGGTCATGCGGACATTACCTATTGGCAAAAATACGGGATCCGCGATTATCGTGGCGGCGGCCGCTCCTCGGCCCGTGAAACCGCGGCCCGGGTTGCCGCAGGCGGTTTGGCCCGTGCGGCTCTTGCGCATCTGGTCCCAGAGATCAAAATCACGGGCTACATGGTTCAGATGGGTCCTCACAAAATTGACCGTGATAATATGGATATGGCTCAGATCGAGAAAAATCCGTTTTGGACCCCTGACGCTCGGGCGGCAAGTGACTGGGCCGCCTATCTTGATGATCTGCGCAAATCTGGCAATTCTGTGGGTGCGGTGATTGAAGTTGCGGCCACTGGAGTGCCTGCCGGGTTGGGTGCCCCCGTTTATGCCAAAATCGATACGGATATTGCCAGCGGGCTTATGTCGATTAACGCAGTAAAAGGAGTGGAAATTGGTGCTGGGATGGATGCGGCCTCACTTACGGGCACACAAAACGCCGATGAGATTTTCATGGGTAATGATGGAAGACCGGTCTTTAATTCCAACCATGCCGGGGGCGTTCTGGGTGGTATCTCGACGGGCCAGGACATTGTTGCGAGATTCGCGGTCAAGCCAACCTCGTCGATCTTGTCTGCCAGGCAGACGATTAACAAGTTGGGTCAGCCTTCCGAGATTGTAACCAAAGGGCGTCATGACCCCTGCGTAGGCATTCGTGCCGTTCCAGTGGGCGAGGCTATGATGGCGTGTACGATCCTGGACCACCTGCTCTTGCACCGCGCCCATGTCGGGGAAAATCAAGGCAAAATTGGCTAATTCGGGGCCGGGAATATTGCGGTTGGATTGGCTGGGACTACAAAGGTTTCGGGGGATTAACCTTAGGTCTTAGCCAATTTCGTGTCGGAACTGATCCATTCAGCAGCCCACGAATTCCATCAAAAATTCCGAGACGATTGTTGTCTGCTGTCCAGCAAAACCTTTGGGACCAGATTACCAGACATTGAAGGAAAGTTGCACAGTACAGCCTTGTTCTTTGGCACCAGTAGGCAGGCACACCGGTCAGTTTAAATAGCACAACGGAATTGCGGACAGCGCCAGATGTACACCAATACTTATTGGATGGTTCCAGCAAGTGGCACAGATTTCGATTGGCTTTTCTAGAACGTCACATGCGGCTCATGACAAAGGCCCCAAATGCGTTTCCAGCGCCTCCCTGACATCCGCCACCGAGAACGGCTTTGATACGAAATGGTCGATGGACGACCCCGAGGCCTGATCACGATAGGCATCCGAAGTGGCCAAGAAAATTGGGGTGGAATTCAACGCCGGATGCGCCTTTATCTTCTCCGCTAAATCTACGCCGCTCATTCCCGGCATATTGAGATCTGAAATGACCGCATCGAACTTTTTGGTTTGCATTAACTCAAAAGCTGCATCTCCCGACGCCGCAAGGGCGACATCAATAACACCGAGCTTTTTCAAGCACTGACGCGCCAAACCACGCATGGTTTGTTGATCGTCTACGACGAGTACCGTTACTGTTTTCGCAGCTGGCATGTTTCGAACCTCTCAGCATGGATATCTTCTGTTTCACTACCAAAGGAATAGATCAAAACCGTTATCAGAAGGTGTTTATGTAGGAATTTTCTAAAATAGCTCTACTCCGCCATTACTATGTTTGGCCAAAGCTCGTTTTCTCATTTCGATCTCTTTTTCTTTGATGTCATCATTTCCGAGGGAAACTATTCTGAGAACCGAGACCCGTCCATCTGCCGGAAAAAAGTAGACCCGGCGAGCCTTGCTGCCCCCAAGATCCTCGGCCAGCACCGGAATACCCTCAGACCTCAGGTACTCTTTCACAAACTCACTGTTTTGCGCGCCGACTGTTTCCATGGATGAGGTTTGTATTACATTCGCCCCACCAAAGACTTTGGCTTCGAGATTTTCTTTTTGAGCCCCAATTTTCAATAAATCGTTGATCAGTACTTCCATAGCGTGAACACCATATCGGGAGGATTGATCAGCATCAGGAGCTTCGCTTTTTTCCGGCAACAAGAAGTGATTTAAACCGCCAGCGCCAGTTACCGTGTCTCGAATACAGGCAGAAACGCACGAGCCCAAAAGTGTAGAAATCGGCGTTGCCTCGTTCGCCTGAACGAAGTGATGACCCGGCAATACAAAAACCGTGTCGCCACTTATACGTTGATCAAAGTACCTTTGTGATTTGAGTCCTGCATTCATCCGCTTGCCACCTTACGATAAGTCGTTAGTCCTTCATTGATCAAAAGCGGATGATCACCTAAAACAGTTTCTGAATGGCCCAGATACAAAACACCGCCGGGCCGAAGCATTCTAGCAAATCGGTTAATAAGCTCTGCCTTAATATCAGCCGAGAAGTAGATAAGAACATTTCGGCAAAATATAATATCGAATGGGCCTTTCATCGGCCAGTTTTGAAGTAAGTTTAATTGCTTAAACGAGATAAGATCGATGACATTTTTGTGGAATTCAAATTTTGAAGAATCTATTTCATCAACCATTTTTCCTATGTTTTGGCCCTCGATTTGATCCAGTAAGTCCCGCTCATACTGGGCCTTCTTGGCGAGTTCCAAAACGTCAGTATCAATGTCCGTAGCCAGTATTTTTGTATCTGATATTCCACTCCTTTGGCCATTCAACAACAAAGTAAGTGCAATTGAATAGGGCTCTTCTCCAGTCGAGCAGCCAGCGGACCATATCCTTAGGCGCTCCGAACCCAATTTGGCCATTTCGCCTACTTCAGCTGAAAAATGATCGAAATGGTGCATTTCGCGGAAAAAGGAGGTCAGGTTCGTTGTTAGTGCATTGCAAAAATTTTGATGTTCGGAGTTACCCTCATTCCTTTCCAGATGATCAAGATATGTTGGGAAATTATCGAAACCCAATGCCCTGACCCGATTGACTATCCTCGTCCGGACCATCGCCTTCTTGTGGTCCGGTATCAAAATGCCAGATAGTTTCTGAAAACGCAGCACGATCCTTTGGAAGTCAGAATCACTCATTTCAAGTGACTGGACTTCTCTGACTGATATAGTCATGCTCAATTGACTACGAGTTCATCGGTCAGCTCTTCTTTCAAGAACATCGATTCAAGATCAAGTAAAGCGACCAATTCGTCTCCATTGCTAACTAACCCGCTAATGCAGTTGTCGCCTACATTGCCACCGGTGGAGGGAACCGGTCGAATATCGTCCGCCAAAACCGTTACAATGTCAGATACGGCATCAACCAATATTCCTATTGTCTGATCTTTGATCGCGGCTATTACCACCACATGGTTTTCCGTGGCGGAGGTCAGGGGACCGCCAAATCTGGCTCTAAGGTCATGGACAGGAACTATAGTACCACGTAGGTTCAGAACCCCCCGCATGTACGGCTTCTGATTGGGCAACGATGTGGTAGGAGACCACTGCTTTATCTCCCGAACCATAACGATGACAATTCCAAAGGTCTTTTCACCTACCAAAAATGTAACGTATTGGGCAGACTCTTGATGTTTGACCGGTTGGTCAGCCGTGGGAGCTGAAAGCGTTTGAGATTGATCCGTCAATGGAGAGCCTCCGCAATTTGATTGCTTGTGGTGTTGTTGAGAGTGATGAGATTGGGGATATCTAGGATAAGAGCGACGCGGCCATCACCTAATATTGTTGCTCCGGAAACCCCATCGACCCGGTGATAATTGGCTTCAAGACTTTTCAAAACGACCTGTCTTTGACCAATTAACTCGTCGATCAAAAGAGCGACATGACCGTCGGATTCCGTATCCACAATGATTGCCAAATCCTCCTTTAGAGGATCACCTGTGACCTTAAGCGCGTGTCGTATCGAAAGAACCGGCAAGTACTCGCCCCGGCGGGTCAGGACCTTTGAGCTATCTGGCATTTCATGAAGCTCAACGGAATCGAGGCGTAGAGCCTCGACAACATTTGACAGTGGAAGAATGTACCGCTCATCGCCAACTGCAATGGTCATACCCTCAAGGACCGCAAGCGTCAGCGGCAATGCGATGGTGAACTTGCACCCCAGGCCAGGCTCACTCTTAAGCCAACAACGTCCACCCAACTCTTGGATTTTGCGCTTAACTACATCCATGCCAACGCCACGACCCGAAACAGATGAAACAGATTCCGCGGTCGAAAAGCCTGCATGAAAGATCAATTGATCAATCTCATCAGGGGTAAGATTGTCGTCTTCAGCAACCAAGCCCTTTTCTATAGCTTTTCGAAGTACAACTTCCCGGTTGATACCACGCCCGTCATCGGAAATTGTGATGATCACTCTTTCTCCGCGGTGTTCCGCCGCCAGTTTTATAATCCCGGTCCCCGATTTACCCGCCTCAATCCGTTCCTCAGGACCCTCAAGACCATGGTCCATCGAATTGCGCAGCATATGGGTGAGAGGCTCAGCGAGTTCTTCGATCACCGTCGTATCGACTTCGGTTTGCTCTCCCGAAAGCTCTAGCCTGACGTCCTTGCCCAGCTTATCAGCCAGATCCCGAACCACCCGAGGCATCCGGCTAAAAACGGACTTAACGGGTTGGGCACGGATCGCCATGACACTTTCTTGCAAATCTCGGGTTTGCCGTGACATCGCCTCGACCGAATGCTCCACCTCTAAGTCAACGCTTGGTCCTGCTTCGCTTAGTTTTTGCGCCAGCGCCGCCTGAGTTATGACAATCTCACCAACGAGATTTACCAATCGGTCAACGCGCGCCAATTCGACACGAAGAGACTTCGAAATGCCTGGTTTTTTCGAGCTGGCAGCCGCTGGTTCCGATGGTTTCGACGCCGATTTGGCTGGCGCTTCCGCCTTGGCATCTGGCTTTGCTACTTCAGGGGGCGCAGCTGGGGCCGGTTTTTCTTCTACAACTGCGGGCGCGGCGGCAACCTCAACCGGTTCCTCTTCCGCATCGTCACTAGACAAAATATCCCAGGTTGCAGCGGCTTCATAAGCGAGGAAAAAGCTCTCAATTTTCGCATTGTCGAGCTCAGTTTCGAAATGCAGTCGCCAAGAGACCGTGCAATCATCCAAATTGAAATCTGGTAGAGGTTGTATTTCCCCTTCCACGACGGTTTTACAAAGGCCCATCGCCTTGGCTGAGGATATCAGCTTAAGCGCGTCATGACCCGAACGGAAAAATCCTGCATCGGGTTGAAAATGAACCTCGACAGATCGCAGAGCGGGGACGTCATCCTCTTCAACTTCGGGCTCTGGGGCTTCGGTAGCGCTCACTTCCTCGACCACTTCCTCGGCTGGGCTTTCATCGGCGGCATTTGGATCGGCGAGGACTGCAAGTTCCGCCAGAACCTTATTCATAGTCTCCGAAGGTGAAGTGTCGCGCTCACGGGCCTTTTCAATCAGCGATTCCATAACATCGCCAGAGCGAAGAAGAACCTGACACACATCAGGCGTCAGCTCCAGCTCGTCAGACCTTGCCAAGTCCATAACGGACTCAAATTTATGCGCGAATGATATGAGATCATCAAAACCAAATGCAGCAGCACCACCCTTTACCGAGTGGACAGCCCGAAAGGCCGCGTTCAGCGTTTCTTGGTCACCATTGCCGGAGTAAAGAACATCCAAATGTTCCTGTAGATCTGAGAGAAGCTCTTCGCATTCTGTAAAGAATAGGGCCTCAAAATCCTCATCATCATCATCCATGTCTTATCCTTAACTCAAGAAAGCTGATCAACGAGACCGAGTATCTGGTCGGGATCAAAAGGTTTGGTCAGCCAGCCTGTAGCCCGCACCTCACGGGCGCGATCTTTCAATGCTTGCGCTGTTTCCGTCGTCAGCAGCAAAATCGGGACTGCGTTTCCGGCAGGATCTTTCCGGGCGGCCTCAATAAATTCCAGCCCGTCCATGTTCGGCATGTTGAGGTCGGTGATGACCATGTCTGGTTGATGCTCTTTGAGTTGAGCAAGTGCCTGGACGCCATCGACAGCTTGAATAACCTCGTGACCTCCCTTTTTTAGACAACTCGACAACATCGCAAGCATTGGCTTGGAATCATCCACAGCAAGAATTCTACTCATTGACGAAACTCCATCTTCATGAGGTCTTGAAATAGGCCCAGTTCGGAGAACGCATCCACAAACGGCGGGGCAGGAGAGATTACGGCGACCTTGGCATCGCTGGCGTCGGCGTGGCGCAGCAAGCTGACCACAGCCAAAGCGCAAGGAGCGCTCATTTTTTCGACTTGGGAGGCATCCAGAACGATTGACTGAACGTCTGCCGTATTCAAAGCATCTATAAGATCTTCTGTTTCTGGTAGTCCGCAATCAGGTGGCAACAGTATTGGCGTTACAATGTCAGCTTCTACTTGCGAGGTTTCTTCTGCGTCTGACAATCGATTCTCCCACTGCGGTGTCCGCTACAAATTGAGAGTCTCTGCACATTCATCTGCATCGACCCTCTGAGTGGTAGCCTTTTAGGGGAGCTATTCTTAATCAGCGTTTAACCGCCGCGATATTTTTCAAATCAAAATACCAGCAAGTCCTCGATTGGATCATGCTCAGCCACGAAATGTCCGGGTTTGGGTTGCTCAAGTTTAGGCAAATACGGCCCCGTCCCAAGCTTCGATGGCAAAAACCGCAAGGCCGCATCGGGATCAAGCGGAGAAGGTAGCTCGCCTGCAAGCTTGATCCGCTTGCGGGTGCGCTCAACCTTTGGATCGGGGATGGGCACCGCAGAAATCAGGGCTTTCGTATAGGGATGCAGCGGATCTTGATAAATGTCATCGCGGTCTGCAAGCTCAACAATACGGCCAAGATAGAGCACCAGAATGCGGTGGGAGACCTCGCGGACCACACTCAGATCATGGCTGATAAACATCATCGAAACGCCAAATTCACGCTGCAATTCAAGCAAAAGCTCCAAGATTTGCGCCTGTATGGATACATCCAGCGCCGACACCGCTTCGTCGCATACAATCAGTTTAGGGCGACAAATCATCGCGCGTGCAATCCCGACCCGCTGGTTCTGCCCACCCGACAGTTCATGGGGGTAGCGGTTGATCATGTTCTGATCCAAGCCCACCTTCTCCATCATCGCGGCTACTTCGAGCCTCATCTCGCTGCGCGACAAATCCCGTCTGAACGTTTTGAGCGGCTCCATAATGGATGCGGAAATAGTCATACGCGGATCAAGGCTGGCTAGCGGATCTTGAAATACGATCTGTAAATCGCGTCGCTTTTTATTCAATTCATTTCGAGAAATACCGGTAAGCGGTGATCCAAGCCATGTCACCGTACCCTCGGTGGGGGGAATCAGTTGCAAAACTGCCCGCGCTAAAGTGGACTTTCCGCAGCCACTTTCACCGACCACGCCCAACGTCTCACCGGGGTGAAGATTAAAGCTCACCCCATCCACCGCTTTGAGCGGTATGGTTCTGGGTAAGATGCCTGCTGTGACCTTGATCGGGAAATGCACTTTAACATCCTGGACCGCCAGAAAATTCGGATCGCGGTCGCCCAGTTGATAGGCCTCCACCTTGCGCGCAGATTTGTCCGGTTGATCAATGCGCGGCATCGCATCGAGCAACATCTGGGTATATTCGTGCTGGGGTGCGTAAAACACCTGCTCCGCCGTTCCCTCTTCCACATAGCGACCCAACCGCATGACCTGAATGCGGTCGCACATCCGCGCCACCACGCCCATATCATGGGTAATCAGAGCGATCGCTGTATTTTGTTCCCGTTGGAGATCATGCATGAGGTCCAGAATTTCCGCCTGAACTGTTACATCAAGCGCGGTTGTCGGCTCATCGGCAATCAGCAACTCTGGATCACATAGCATCGCCATCGCGATCATCACCCGTTGTCGCATCCCTCCCGACAGCTCGTGAGGGAACTGATCAAGTCGCCTTTTGGCTTCGGGTATTTGCACGCGCTGCAACCATTCCAGACACCGGGTCTCCGCTTCCTTGCCTTTCATGTTCTTGTGAAAGGCCAGAACCTCCTCCATCTGCTGACCCACGCGCAAATGCGGCGTCAAAGCGGTCAGCGGGTCTTGAAAGATCATCGACATCTTTTCACCGCGAATGCGGTTGTGGCGACCCTCACCGATGCCCAAAAGCTCTGTGCCCTGAAACATGACCGAGCCCTCGGCCCGTCCGTTATCCGCCAGAAGGCCCATGGCCGCCATAAAGGTCTGGGATTTGCCTGATCCACTTTCGCCCACAATGCCAAGGCATTCGCCCGGTTTGATGTGGAAGGAGACACCCTTTACCGCGTCCACCTGTCCATCGGGCGTAGAAAAGCTCACATGAAGATCACGTACATCAAACAAAGCCATTCAGCGATCTTTCGGATCAAGAGCATCGCGCAAACCATCGCCGATAAAAAACAGGCTCATGAGCGACACAACAAAAAAGAAAAGCGGGATGAGGAGCTGCCACAAAGTGCCGTAGATAATTGTACCGGCCCCTTCTGAGATTAACGCACCAAGAGAGGTGTTGGGCTCTTGGACACCAAGGCCCAAAAAGGAGATGAAGCTCTCTGTCAGGATCATCAAAGGCACCAGCAAGGACGCATAGACTGCGACAATCCCCAAGAGGTTGGGTATGATGTGCCGGGTGATGATCGTGAACGAGCCGACACCGGCCGCATGTGCCGCCTCTACGAACTCTTTGTGTTTGAGCGACAATGTCTGACCACGCACGATACGGCTCATATCAAGCCAACTCACAACCCCAATGCCCACAAAGAGCATGAAGAAGGACCGCTCAAACATCACCATCAACAAGATGATGATAAACATGTAGGGAATGGCGATCAAAATATCGACGGTACGCATCATCAGGTTATCGACCCAACCGCCCACAAATCCCGCAGTGGCCCCATAAAGCGTGCCGATAAATACCGCCACCAGCGCGCCTATGACGCCCACAATGAGCGAGGTCTGGGTCGCCTGAATAGTCCGACTATAAAGATCACGCCCCAAGTCATCGACACCGAAATAGTGGCCGTTCTCGATAGACGGCTGACCCGCAGTCGCGGCATTGCCCATCAGATTCCAGTCAATCTCTTCGTTGGACCAAACCGCAAAATAGGGCCCGATGATCGTAAATAGCACAATCAGGCTCAAAACGACCAAACTCACCACGGCCGCCTTGTTACGGAAAAACCGCCCCCATGCGTCTTGCCAAAGCGAGCGACCCTTGACGGCTTCCGCCTCGACCATGTCATCGGAGATGCGCGTCATGCGATCTGTGTCAAACACCATCGCTTAGTACCTGATCTTTGGGTCAAGCCATGCGTAAAGCACGTCCACAACCAGATTGAAAAGGATGGTCAGCACACCAAACAGGATGGTGACACCCAGCATGACCGAATAGTCGCGGTTCAAAGCAGCATTCACAAAGTGCAGGCCGATCCCGCCAGTGGAGAAATACATATCAATCACGACCGACCCGGTGATCATCGCCACAAATGACGGACCAAGGTAGGAAATCACAGGAAGCATTGCGGGCTTCATGGCGTGCCGCCAAATGATCGTGCGGGTGGGCAGGCCCTTTGCCTTAGCGGTGCGTATGAAGTTGGAGTTGAGCACTTCAAGCATGGAGGACCGCGTAATCCGCGCAATCGACGCCATATAAGATGTGCTCAGCGCAATCACCGGCATTACCAGAAACGGCCATTTGCCGCCTTCCCAACCGCCGCCCGGCAGCCAGCCCAACTGCCATGTGAAGATGATGACCAAGATCGGTGCCATCACAAAATTGGGCAGCACTTGAGCAGAAAACGCGACGCCCACCGCAATATAATCTAGAAGCGTATTATGCTTCAAAGCCGCAGCAACCCCCAGCGAGACACCCACAACAGTGGCCAGCACAAACGAGATCGAACCGTATGTCAGCGTCACCGGAAAACCCGCTGCAATCAGATCGTTGACCGAGCGGTCTTTATACTGGAAGGACGGACCAAAATCGAAGTTGGTTACGATCCCGACCACATAATTCCACATTTGCACGATCATCGGTTGATCAAGGCCGTATTTCGCCTGAATGTTTGCCAGCACTTGTGGCGGCAAGGGACGCTCAGAGGTAAACGGACCACCGGGGGCCGAATGCATCAGCAAAAAGCATAAGACAATAAGGATCAGGAGTGTCGGGATCGCGACAAACACGCGCCTAAGAATGTAATTGAGCATTCCCCAATTTCCTTGAATGAGAGAAACCCCGCACGCCATTTAAGGCGCACGGGACATCACAT
This sequence comes from uncultured Paracoccaceae bacterium, assembly GCA_937920555.1. Taxonomy (GTDB): domain Bacteria; phylum Pseudomonadota; class Alphaproteobacteria; order Rhodobacterales; family Rhodobacteraceae; genus CAKZTM01. The sequence continues at coordinate 34,570 of CAKZTM010000010.1, forward strand.
TTCAGATCAATTGGATCATTCAGCGATTTTGTAGAGCTGGCGGGAATACCAGCGCTGCTGAACGTTATCGACGGGCCAGCCGCCAAGATCAGTGTCGAGCATGTAGACACCCGCATAGTGATAGATTGGGATCACCGGCATCTCTGATGCGAGGATTTCCTCCACCTCTTTATAAAGCGGCTGCGGGTCATTGCTTGACCGCGCTTCGATCATCAGCTCGTCGACCTTCGGATTGGAGTACTTTCCGTCGTTATACCCCGATGGGCCAGTCAGCAAATCCAAGAAGGTAGAGGCCTCATTATAGTCGCCACACCAAGCACCACGGGCCAGCTGGAAGTCCTGATTGCCCCGCGTTTCGAGGAATGTCTTCCACTCCTGATTGGCCAGATTGACCTGCACGCCCAGCTTTTGCTTCCACATCTGGGACATGGCGACCGCAACCTTGTTATGGGCCTCTGAGGTGTTGAACAAAACATCAAAGCTCAGCGGGTTGCTTGCGTCATAGCCAGCCTCGGCAAGCAGCTCCTTGGCCTTCATATCGCGATCCGATTGAGACATGGTGGCTATCTCAACTTCTGGGATCTCGAACCCTGCTGTGGCACCGGGCGTGAACGTGTAGGCCTCTGGCTGGCCGCCGGCCAACACCTTCTCCGTGATGATCTTGCGATCTACGGCCAAGGCCAGCGCTTGGCGCACCCGAACGTCCTTGAACGCCTCAGGGCCGCTGTCGCTGAGATTGAATGTGTAATAATAGTTACACAGGCGCGGGAAGCTGACCGCTTCATCGGGGAACTCCGCTTTGAGTGCCGGATATTGACCGGATGGAACCTCTGTGCGGTCCAACTCGCCAGCCAGATAACGGGTATAGGCTTGGTTCTCATCGTTGATCACAAGCGCGATTGTCTTGTCGAGGATCGTATTGGCATTGTCCCAATAGGTCTCGTTGCGCTCGCGCACCACACGCTCACCGGGGACATATTCGACAAGTTTGAAAGCACCATTGCCGATGATGTTCTCCGGCTTGGTCCAATCAGAACCATGTGCCTCGACAACGGATTGAAGCACAGGGAAGGTCGTGGCCTGTGTCACCATCTGAGGGAAATATGACAAGGAGGCCGTCAGTCGCACCTCCAAGGTTTGATCGTCAATTGCTGTCACACCCAGATCATCGAGCGGCTTCTCACCGGCGATAATCTCCTTGGCGTTCTCAATCGACATCAGCTCCATGAACCATGAATAGGGCGACGCCAACTCAGGATCGACAGCACGCTTCCATGCATAAACGAAGTCGCCAGCGGTAACCTGCTCGCCATTGGACCAAACCGCCTCGGGGCGCAGCGTAAACGTATATACCGTCTTGTCGTCATTGGTCGTGAAGCCGGTTGCGACGCCGGGGATTAGGTTTCCGTCCGTATCCTGGTTCATCAAGCCTTCAAACAAGTCGCGGGCAATCGCGGAGCCATCTACATCTTCAAGCACTTGCGGGTCAAAAGACGGAATGTCATCGAGCAAACGGTAAGTGAATGTCTGATCACTGGCCAAGGCTTGGCCGGTCACCGGATGCGTCGCATGGCTATCTGCAAAGGCAGCGCCTGCCAAGAATGTGGAGGTCAAAAGCCCCGCAAATAGATTTTGGGCAATTTTCATAATCAATCCTTTCCTGTGTGTGGTCGCGGTTCCTGAGCTGACCGCTATTGTCAGTTAGAACTGTGAGAGTGGCTGGAATCGCACACTCTTTTACCGGGTAAGGCTTGCATAGAGCCAAAACGCGCGCAACGGCTTTCGCTATTTACCTAAAGGAACGACCGGACACGCGAGGAATCCGGCCAAAATTGATACTTGTGGTCGCGCACAGCCCAGATCTGGCGGTCTAGCTGCTTTTCTCACCGTACCAACCGCCCTGCACAACAGTGGATGCATCGCCCACAAGGGCCGCAAAGGCCTCTGGATCACTGTCCTTGTAGTGATAGGGATAGACCACTTTGGGCGCGAATTCCTTCACCGCATCCGCCGCCTTTTCCACTTCCATCGTAAACGGCAGGTTCATCGGCACAAATGCGATGTCGATATTCTCAAGCGCCCGCATCTCAGGAATGTCTTCCGTATCACCAGCGATATAAACGCGCATGCCGTCGATGGTCATGACATAGCCGTTGTCGCGTCCCTTCGGGTGATATTTCAGGCGGTCTTCGGTGAGGTTATAGGCAGGAATTGCGTCCACCGTGATATCGCCCAGCACGCTGCTTTCACCATTGCCGATCGCGGTCGCCTTCGCTTTCATCTCCGCAGACAACATTCCCATCACTTCCGGGTTCACCAGAAGTTTAGTGTCAGCGCCGACAATCGCGGCCAATGTATCAGCGTTGTAATGGTCGCCGTGGTGGTGGGTAATCACAACAAAATCCGCAGGTGGCATGCCTTCATAAAGCGCACCACCGCCAACCGGATCATTATAAATCACCGCACTGGGCGTCTCCATCACAAAGGAAGCGTGCTGTACGGGGTGAATGGTGATCGCACCATTGGCGGTCTTGTACATGTCGCCTCCGTGACCGGCGGCACGCGCCGCAAAAGGCATTATCGTTGATGTGCCCAGCGTGCCGATAGCAGCGGCACCGGTGATCAAAAAATCTCTGCGCAAAAGCGTCATATCTCAGCTCCCTGTTCAAGAAAATATTGAGGCATATGCTTTTAACATAGCGCGCCTGTGATTTCCGTCGATATTTGGCCGATCAACTTGTGGTCAGATGCGGTGGCCCGTCAGCAAACGCGGCATGTCACCGGAAAGGCCTGCCGCCTCGCGCATCAGGCCACGACGGAGTTGCGGCAGGCTGTTCACCAGCCCCAGACCCGCATCGCGAACCGTTCGCAAGATCGGGTTATCATTGGAAAAGAGCCGGTTAATCCCATCAGTCGCCACCGCCAGAGCAGCCGTGTCAAACCGCCGCCAGCGCTGAAAGCGCTCCAGCACATCCAGGGTGCCGATATCCTCGCCTCGGCGGTTCGCCTCCACCAGCACTTGAGCCAGTGCGGCGGCGTCGCGCACGCCCAAGTTAAAGCCCTGACCTGCCAAAGGGTGAATGCCATGTGCCGCATCTCCGGCCAACGCCACACGGTCTGCAACAAAGGCGTCGGCCAAGGACAGCCCAAGAGGATAGGTGAAGCGCTTGCCGGTGAGTGTGATATCGCCCAGAAAATCGCCAAAGACAGGGCGCAGCGCATCAAGATATCCGGCGTCTGTTCGCGTTTGTATCTCTTCGGCCACCGCTGTGGTCTCTGTCCAGACAATCGAACTGCGATTGCCGGTCAAAGGCAAAATCGCCAGCGGACCGGAGGGTGTGAAAAACTGATGCGCCACGCCATTATGGGGCAATTCATGCTCGACAGCGCACACAAGCGAGGTCTGATCATAGGCCCAACCGGTACGACCGATACCGGACCATTCGGCAACCTTTGACCGCCGTCCGTCGCAGCCGATGATCACCCGTCCGTTCACGCTGCGGTCCGCAACCTTACGCGCGTTTGTGGTTACCGTGGCGTCACTGAGGCCGGTGACCTGAACCCCCGGAATATGATGGATCAACGGATCGTCGGTGATGCGGTCTAGCAGGACGCGGCGCAGATGCCGGTCCTCGATCAAATGCCCGAACGGGCCTTCTTCGATCTCGCGATGATCAAAATGGAGGAACAAGGGCGATGCACCTTGCCCGGCACGCCCATCGCTGACCTTTATGTCAAGAATGGGCTGGGCATGTTCCGCCAATGGCTCCCACAGGCCCAAAACCTTTAGCATCCGAATAGTGGTCAACGTCAAAGCGTAGGCCCGTCCGTCAAAATCTGCCGCTTTGTGTTTGGCCACTTTCTGGGCGTCCAGCACGACCGTACGCAGGCCCTCGCTGGACAGCGCCAGAGCGATCAAGGGGCCCACCAGCCCACCGCCGACAATCACTGCATCATTTCGATCTGTCATAGCTCAGATATGGCGCGAGAATGACAGATTGTCCAATGAAGCTGCGACCGTTAACCTGCGACGTATTGGCAAGCCGGAGCGTATATGTCTGACAACTGGACGGAAATGACAGCCTGCGATCTTGGGCGCGGTATCGAGCGTGGAAAGATTGATCCGGTCGAGTTGGCCGATACGTATTTCACGGCCATCAAATCTCATGGCAGCCGGGATGCGATCTATGCGCGGTTGACCGAAGACCGCGCAATGGCTGAGGCAAAAGCAGCTGCTGGTCGGGCCAAGACCAAAACCCGGCGGAGCCTTCTGGACGGTGTGCCGATCTCGTGGAAAGACCTCTACGACACAAGCGGTGTTGCGACCGAAAGCGGCTCTGCGCTGCTGAAAGGGCGCGTGCCTAATGCTGATGCGGATGTGTTGGTGGCAGCCAATGACGCAGGGCTGGTTTGCTTGGGCAAAACCCACCAGACGGAGCTTGCATTTTCCGGCCTTGGGGTGAACCCGGTCACCCAGACCCCACCCAATGCGATCACGCCTGCCTTGGCGCCGGGTGGATCGTCATCGGGCGCTGCGGTGTCCACGGCTTTGGGGCTGGCTGCGGCTGGTATCGGGTCTGACACAGGTGGATCGGTGCGCATTCCGTCCGCATGGAACGATCTTGTTGGGCTCAAGACCACCTCTGGCCTGTTATCGCTCAAAGGCGTTGTGCCGCTTTGCGCCCGGTTTGATACGGTTGGGCCGCTTTGCAGGTCCGTCGAGGACGCGGTCCATTTGCTGGCAGCGATGGGCGGATCAAAACCTGCCGATTTGAAAAATGCCGACGTCAAAGACAAGCGGTTTTTGGTTTGCGAAAGTGTCGCATTGGATGATTGCGACGTCGAGGTGCTGGAGGCGTTCGAGACATCCTTAGAGCGGCTCAAAAGCGCGGGGGCCAAAATTGACCGCCAACCTATTGAAGAGGTGGCGCGTTCTATGCCTCTTTCAGGATGTCTTTTCGCATCCGAGGCATATGGCACTTGGCGCAATGAGATTGAGGCCAATCCGGACGCCATGTTTGCACCTGTGCGGGACCGTTTCCGCGCTGGCGCGGACTTCTCGGCTGCTGAATATGTGCAAAGCTGGCAGCAGCTCGATACGCTCAGGGCGGGATATCTGGCGCGAACTGCGGGCTATGATGCGGTCCTGCTTCCAACCGGCCCAACGCTGCCGCCCGAGACCCAGCGGCTTTTGTCTGATGAGGCCTATTTTGCTGAGCGGAACCTGCTTGCGCTGCGCAACACGCGGATCGCGAACTTGATGGGGCTGTGCGCCATCACACTGCCCACAGAGCGGCATCACTGCGGGTTTATGATGATGGGCAAACCGTTTGGTGAAACTGCTCTGCTAAGATTGGCCGCTGCTGCGGCACCCCTAATAAAAACATAACTCTGACCCGTCTAAGGGCTTGGAACCGGCTTCACTTCAATCCGTCCTTCGCCGTCCAAGAGCCATACATCTGAGCCCTCAATCACCACGGTGGACAGCTTGTGACCCCAAGCGGCGCCCGTATCAATATTGATCCGGTTTCCATAATGCATCACCTCGTCCACCGGGGTATGGCCATGCACGATGATTTTTGGGTGTGGATCGGTAAAATCCAGAAAATCAGCGCGAATCCACAGCAGGTCATCCTCGGCTTGGGCATCAAGGGGAACAGCGGGCCGAATGCCTGCATGTACAAAGAAAAACCGCTCTGTGGCAAAAAACAACGGTAGTTCTGCGAGATATTCCCGATGGGCCTGCGGCACCGCTTGGCGTGCCTGAGCCTCCACTGCTTTGAGGTCGTGATCATCGGCAACCTCGACCCCGTAAGAGCGCAACGTATCCCGCCCGCCCATGCGCGGATGGAGCCAATTGTAATCCGGGCGCAGTGATGGATCTTTGCGCTCCGCATCCTCCAAAAACCACTCGAAAAGACGATCGTGATTGCCTTTGACCGTGATCCAAGGCGCACCGCGCACCGCACCGTCTATCATGAAATCCAGCACACCCCGGCTATCTGGCCTGCGGTCCACCAAGTCGCCCACATGAACCACAAGATAGTCTGAAATCCCACGAAAGGCTCTGTCCGCGTCGATACGGCGATGGGCCTCTAGAAGTTGTTCGAGGTCACCGTGGACATCACCAATTGCGTAAATCGTTTGTGTCATCCGATCCAGCTATCAAACCCGCGCGGGATTTGTTAGCCTCAAAACACCCACTCAAAGAAGATATCAATGACCGCATTTGCCCTTGCCATTTTCTTCCTGCTGATCACGCCTGGGCCGGGGGTTCTTTCAACCGCAGGGGTCGGATCAGCTTTTGGATATCGCCCCGGTATCGCCTATATGACAGGACTTTGCATAGGCTCCAATCTGGTGGCTCTTGCGGTGGTCACCGGGCTTGCGGCGGTGATTTTCAGTATACCCGGACTACGGCAAGTGTTGCTGATCGCGTCGATTGGCTACCTGACTTATTTGGCCTCTAAGATCGCGTTCTCAGGCTCCAACATCGCGTTTATCGAGGCCGACAGCCCGCCCACGCTGATCAACGGAATTACGCTGCAATTCATCAACCCGAAAGCTTACGTAGTTGCAACGACGCTGTTTTCCGGCTTTGGGTTCATGCCGGAAAATCTGTTTCTGGAGACCATCTTAAAGTTCATAATAATCAATGCGGTATGGATACCCATCCACATTGGTTGGCTTTGGGCAGGTGTCGAAATCAGACGTCTCAACCTGCCGCCAAAAACCCAGCGGGCCATCAATATGGGCATGGCGGCGTCTATGCTGATTGTGGTTGGTCTGGCGCTTTTCGCCAGTTAATCCCGTAGACCTTCGGCGCTTTCGGTCAGCTCAGTATACTGACCATAGGGCCTGAAACTGTAGAGATAAGTTTCCAATATTCCGTCGCTTGAGCGTGGCTCGATGCCCAATTCCGCAAACCCGTTGGCGCCCTCTGCCACAACGTTGTCCACCGCCAGATTTTTGATCTGGTCGCGGGTGATCATCACATTGGGTATCCAGCCAAAGGAGACGAACTGAACGAAGTCCAAAACATTGGCCATCAGTTTCGCAATTGGCATTGGCAAATTGAGGATCAAACGTCGTCGCCGCGTGACCGCCAGCATGTCTTTCATCATCGCGCGGAAGGTTTGCACCTCGGGGCCGCCCAGCTCGAACGTTCCAGTTTTATTGCCTTCAATAACCGTCTGAACTGCCGCGGCCACATCATCTACAAAAACCGGCTGGAACTTCGTTTCAGCCCCCACAAGTGGCAGGATCGGCATGAACCGCGCCATGTTGGCAAAGCGGTTGTAAAACTTGTCTTCATTGCCAAACACGATCGAGGGGCGCAGGATGGCAGCGCTTGGAAAGTGTTCTAAAACAGCAGCTTCGCCGGTTCCTTTGGTGGAGGAATAGTAGCTGTCACTGTCCTTATCCGCACCAATCGCCGAGATATGCACTAGCTGCTTGACGCCAAGCTCGGAGGACAAGCGCGCGATGCGTTCCGCGCCGTCTTCCTGCACCTCGACCACACGTCCGCGGGTGTCTTCAAAGCCAATAGCCACACAATTGATGACCACTGACGCGCCTTCGATGGCGCGGCGGGTAGACGCCTCGTCCCGGATGTTTGCCTGCACGGGCTCCACCTGACCCACAACACCGTAGGGGCGGACAAAATGAGCCTCATTGGGTCTGCGGACCGCAACCCGGATGCGCCACCCTGCGCGCGCAAACCGTTGCGTCACGTAGCGGCCCACAAATCCAGAGCCGCCAAAAATGGTAATGATCGGTGCACTGGTCATAAGCAAATCTCCGGTGTTTTGGGCGTTTGGAAACGTCTACCTGCCTCCATGCCCCAAAACAAGTCAAAGGAGTCTTAAGGCGCGACCAAAGGCTTTTCGCAACTGCCGCAAATTAACGTTTCAGTAACAATTGCAAAATTACCGAGGTTTGTGCGGCGGCGTTTCTCTAAGGCGCTGAAATAAAAGGTTAATGCGGCCAAATGGGCCAGAAATTTGGAGTCATCAATGTGTATGACTCCTGTATGACATCGATATGACAAAATGTCGGACTTTGCCGGTTTAACGCAGCGCACGGCGTGTTAGAGCGTTCCGCATTAAACCCCAGAATCACCCAGAGCCTTCTGAACTCTAAGATTTCAACGCGTTAGGTTAGCCTTATGTCTCAGTTCAAAAGCAAAACGCCTTAGGTTGGTGTTATAGATCAAAATGACAAAACCGGCTGGGCAAGACACGGCGCGCTAAGGCAATTGTTAGCCCCCAAAGCGCGGCGATGCGACCGCACATGTCCGGCGCGGCCAATCCACCCGTTGACAGCTTAAGGGTGCATATATAAATGCCCCTAGACGACACCTGCCCAGGTGGCGGAATGGTAGACGCGCTGGCTTCAGGTGCCAGTGGCCGCAAGGCCGTGGAAGTTCGAGTCTTCTCCTGGGCACCACTTATACTATGCGCTAACGCTTCGCTGGCTGCGTGCTATCTTCTTAAAGCGCCGAAGCGGATCGGCAGGAAGGCAAGCGGCTCGTGACAAACACTCTTTACCAAAACGATCTACCAGATGATCTTGATCTTGGGCCTGTTGTGGCCATTGATTGCGAGACCATGGGGCTGTTGCCGCATCGGGACCGGTTGTGTTTGATCCAATTGTCATCGGGCGACGGCAATGCGCATTTGGTTCAAATCTCTCAGGACCAGACGGAGGCGCCCAATTTGGTGCGCATGTTGGTTGATCCTGATGTGTTGAAGCTGTTCCATTTCGGGCGGTTTGACATCGCGGTAATGCTGCACCGGTTTGGTGCGCTCACAGCGCCGGTTTATTGCACCAAGATCGCCTCCAAGCTGGTGCGGACCTACACGGACCGGCACGGGCTGAAGAACCTTCTGGATGAAATGCTGAAGGTGGATATTTCCAAGTTCCAGCAATCCTCTGATTGGGGGGCCAAAGAGCTGACAGAGGCGCAATTGGCCTATGCGGCGTCCGATGTTCTGTATCTGCACGAACTTCGTGAGAAGCTGGACCTGCGTTTGGACCGCGAAGGGCGCACCGAGCTTGCGCAGGCCGCGTTCCGGTTCTTGCCGCACCGGGCCGCTTTGGATTTGGCCGGTTGGCCCGAGACTGATATTTTCGCGCATTAGATGGGCTCCCCTGATCTCATAGAAACGGGTCGCACGGTTCTTCGCACCGAAGGAGAGGCGATTTTGCGCATGGCCGATGAGTTGGGCGCGGGTTTTGCTCAGGCGGTCGAGATGATGTTTGCCGCCAAAGGGCGGATCATCGTGTCGGGCATGGGCAAGTCGGGGCATGTTGGCACCAAGATCGCGGCCACTTTGGCCTCTACGGGCACGCCTGCGCAATTTGTGCATCCCGGCGAGGCGTCGCACGGGGATTTGGGGATGATCACCCCTCAGGATGTTCTGCTGGTTTTGTCCAATTCCGGTGAAACAGCAGAGCTGGCCGATATTATTGCCCATGCGCGCATCAACGGCATCAAGATGATCGGTGTGGCGGGGAACCCGGCCAGCACGCTGCTCAAGAAGGCTGATATTGCGCTTGTTTTGCCTGCCGCCAAGGAGGCCTGTATTGCCGGTCTGGCCCCCACCACGTCCACGACCATGACGCTGGCTTTGGGCGATGCTTTGGCGGTTACATTGATGGACAAACGGGATTTTACCCAGGAGAATTACAAGTCCTTTCATCCCGGCGGTAAGCTGGGGGCGCGTCTGGCCCGTGTTGAAGAGCTGATGCATATGGGGGCGGAGCTTCCCTTGGTGGCGGAGGGCGATCCCATGAGCGACGTTCTGATCACCGTCAGCCAAAAGGGGTTCGGGGTGGCTGCTGTCACCGATGCGGCAGGGAATTTGACCGGCATTATCACCGATGGTGACCTGCGGCGGAACATGGAGGGGCTGTTGGCGCGAAAGGCCATCGACGTGATGACCCGCGATCCCATGACCATTACGCCAAGGTCGCGGGCGTCGGCAGCGCTTTTGGCCATGAACGAGCGCAAAATCACCTGTTTATTCGTGTGCGAGGATGACACGAAAAACCCCATTGGCATTCTGCATATCCATGATTGCCTGCGCGCTGGCGTTGACTGATGGCTGCGCCCAGCTATCCGCGCGGCCTTTATTCTAGATTTGTGGGCTACCTGAAAATTGCGCTGCCATTGTTGGCCGTCGGGCTGTTATCGACGGTTTTTCTGCTACAGGAAGAGGACACCATACGCGGCGGGATCACGTTCTCGGCGGATGATCGCGACACGATACGTGACGGTTTGACGGTGTATGAGCCGAAATTTGCGGGCGTGAACCTGAACGGTGACCGGTTTTACATGGAGGCGGCCAAGGCCACGCCGGATTCGGCTGATCCCGACGAGATCGTCTTGGTCGATCTTGACGGCCGCACCGATTACACCGACGGAGCATCGGTTTATCTAACCGCCGCACGCGCCATCGCCCGGATACCTGAGCAGGTTTTGGAGCTGAGCGGCGGGGTGCGCATCCGCACATCTGACGGCTTTGAGGGTCTGACCAATTCCGGCGTGGCTGCGTTGGATACCGGCACATTCATCACGGACGGGCCAGTGACACTTGAGGGCGCTATGGGGATTTTGGAGGCTGGATCGATGCGTCTAGACCGCTTGGCCGGTAATGCCACGACCGCGGCGCAAAATCAGGTGTTCACATTCGAAAATGGCGTTAAACTAACGCTGGATCCAAAATGACCGGGATGTTGATGTTTAAGCCTTTGACTATATCGATCTTTGCTGCGGCCGCGTTCTGTGCGCCTTTGGCCGCTCAAGAAACGCAAGTGCCGTTTGGCGGGCTGAAGCATGATGCGTCGGAGAAGATCGAGATTGCAGCCGACAGTCTTGTGGTCAGCCAAGGCAATGCCAACGCCGAGTTTAAGGGCGGTGTCACGGCTGGACAGGGGAGTTTGAAGATCGAGGCCGACCGGTTGCTGGTGGAATACGGAACTGACGGGTCCGGGTCGGTGACCGGGCAAATCCACACCATGTCTGCCTTTGGACGCGTGGTTTTGACCAATGGCGCCGAGGCCGCGCAGGCGCAGGAGGCGATATACGTCGTCGCGGACGGGCGGGTGCGGATGACTGGCGATGTGATCCTGACCCAAGGCAATAACGCGATTGCGGGCAATGTTCTGAACATCGATCTCAACAGTGGTGACGCGGTTTTTGAAGGCCGGGTGCGCACGATTTTGGAGCCAAGCGAAAACTGATGGCAAAACCTGATCTCCAGATCGAGCACGGCTCAGGCGGATTGCGGGTCAACGGCCTTGGCAAAAGCTACAAGAAGCGGCCTGTGCTGCGAGATGTCTCAATGGCGTTGAACCGGGGCGAGGTCGTGGCATTGCTGGGGCCAAACGGGGCGGGCAAGACCACCTGTTTTTATGCGGTTGCGGGTCTGGTGACGCCGGAAAAAGGTACGGTGACCATTGACGGGCAGGACGTCACGTATTTGCCCATGTATCGACGGGCGCAAATGGGCATCGGATATCTGCCTCAGGAGGCCTCCATCTTTCGAGGGCTGACCGTGGAAAAGAACATTCGCGCGGTGGTGGAATTGGTGGTCAAGGAACGCACTGAGCGGCAGAATTTTGTCGATGAACTGCTGGCCGAGTTCTCCATCGAGCATTTGCGGCGCGCCCCGGCGATTTCACTGTCGGGCGGTGAGCGGCGACGGGTGGAAATCGCCCGCTGTCTGGCCAGCAAACCACGATATGTTTTGCTGGATGAGCCCTTTGCCGGGGTGGACCCGATTGCGGTGGGCGAGATCCGCGAATTGGTGTCTCATCTCAAGAACCGGGAGATCGGCGTCCTGATCACAGATCACAATGTCAGGGAAACCTTGGAAATTGTGGACAGAGCGTATATTCTTCACGACGGGAAGGTGTTGATGAGCGGTACACCGCAGGAAGTTGTCAAAGACGACAACGTTCGACGTGTTTACCTCGGGGAAAAGTTTCGGATTTAGTCCGGCGCTGTTTACTATTGTGTCCCAACAGGCAGACTTATGGCCCTATCGACCCGGCTAACGGCCCGACAAACGCAACAATTGACCATGACGCCGCAACTGCGTCAGGCCATTGAGCTGTTGCAAATGTCATCGGGTGAGCTTCAGCGGTTTATCGAGGAGGAGGTTCAAAAGAACCCTCTGTTGGAGACTGATTCTGTCTCCGAGACCGCGGCGGCGATCCCCGAGGCAAAAGCCGTCGATGTGGACAGAAGTTTGCAACAGGGGTCGCAAATGCTGCCCTCGGGTCGCGAATATCGCGATGATATGGCCAATCCCACCGAAAATCTTGCCGGTGAAACCACACTTCGCGACCATCTCTTGAGCCAGATCAACCTGATGGACACGGCGCCTGATATCACCGTTTTGGCGCAAGTCCTTGTGCATGAGCTGGATGATGACGGGTATTTGCGAACCCCTTTGGGTGAGATTGCCAAACGGCTGGGCGCTAAGATGACCCACCTCAAACGCGCCCTTGGTCTGTTGCAGGAATGCGATCCCACCGGCGTTGCCGCCCGGGACTTGGCGGAGTGTTTTACGCTACAGTTGCGCGAGCGGGGCGAATTGACCAATGTGATGGGCGATTTTCTGGCGGTTATTGATCAAATCGCCTCCCAACCCAACAAAAACCACTGGAAAGAGCTTGGCACAGATCCCGAAACATATGCGGATCTTTTGAGCCAAATCAAAGCGTTGAACCCTGCGCCGGGCAAAGGATTTGAGCGCGGCTTTGTGCAATATGCGGTGCCCGATGTTACGGTGTTTCGCAACAATCTTGGCGGCTGGAGCGTGGAGCTAAACAAATCCACCCTGCCGGCCATTACGATCAATGATGCGCTGGCCGAAGAGGCCAAAGCAGCCGGAGAAGAGGCCACCAAATTTATCACCGGATGCGCCAAGCGCGCCGATTGGCTGATGAGGTCGATCGATCAACGATCCTCAACCATTCTCAAGGTGGCTGCCGAAATTGTCCGGGTTCAGGAGGGGTTTTTCTCTGCCGGGGTGTCCCAATTGCGGCCTCTGACCATGCGGGATGTGGCGGAGAAGGTTCAGATAAACGAATCTACCGTCAGTCGGGTGGCCAATTCGAAGTATTTAACCTGTGAGCGGGGCACTTTTGAGCTGAAATTCTTTTTCACCAAGGCCATCCGCTCCACAAATGGGACCGCTGACATGTCCAGCACCAGCATTCAGGCGGCAATTCGCAAATTGATCGAGGCCGAAAGCCCGAAAAAAGTACTTTCCGACGATAAAATCGTTAAAATCTTAAATGAAGACGGCGTCGACATTGCGCGACGGACGGTCACCAAGTATCGTGAGGGAATGGACATTCCATCATCTGTCGAACGGCGGCGTTTTAAGTCCAATTTGGACAAAATCCGGTGACGACTGGCGTGGTTTGAAAATTTTTTGCCAACGCGTTGACTTCACGTTGATACGTCCCTAGGTATCGCGCTCTGTTGAAGGCGGCCTTGGTCAAACAGGCTACTTAACTCCTTAGTTCGGAGGACAAATGCGCATTCAGGTCAATGGAAAACACATAGATGTGGGCGAATCCCTGACATCTCATGTGGAAGGAAGACTCAACGAATCTGTCATTAAATACTCAGAGCGCGCGGTCGAGGCGGTTGTGACTTTCTCCAAGGACCGACATGAGTTTGTTTCAGACGCGACTGTGCATCTTTCGACAGGTTTGACCACAAAGGCGCAAGCGCGGGCAACGGACATTTACGATGCGTTTGAAGGATGCCTTGAGCGCATGGAGAAGCAGCTGCGTCGCTACAAGCGGCGGCTGAAAGACCACCACAAGGAGCGGACGAACCCGATTGAGGCTTTTGAGGCTCAGTATCATATTATTGATCGCCCTGTGGAAGAAGATGAACCGGAATCACTTAAACCTGTGATAGTCGCCGAAATGCCCACGGAGGTGAAAACCTTGTCCGTAGGCGAAGCTGTGATGCAATTGGAACTGGACGGAGCCAATTTACTGGTGTTCCGGAACGAGTCCCACGGCGCAATAAATGTTGTTTACCAACGCGAAGACGGAAATATCGGCTGGATAGATCCGCGGAATATCGCGTCCTAGCCCTAGGTGAATGTAAGGAATTCTGTTAATGGAACTTGCCGATATATTGGTTGCTAATGCTGTTTCTACTTTCCAAAATGTATCAAGTAAGAAGCGCCTGCTCCAAGGGATTGCTGAACAGGCCGAAACACTCAACGGTCTGTCTCAACAGCGTGTTTTTGAAGCGTTGCAAGAGCGTGAACTTCTGGGTGCAACCGGAATGGGTAAGGGCATAGCGGTTCCACATGCGCGTATGGCTGAGGTTGACCGCGTCATCGGGTTTTTCACCCGTCTTGACGAAGCCATCGATTTTGACAGTGTTGATCGCCAGCCGGTTGATCTGATTTTCACGCTGTTGGCCCCGGAAGATGCGGGCGCTGATCATCTGAAAGCCTTGGCGCGTGTGTCTCGGACCCTTCGCGACGAGGCTACCTGTCGCAAATTGCGTTCAACGGATGATGCCTCAGCGCTTTATGCGATTTTGACAGATACGGCTGCGTCTCAAGCCGCTTAGCCTCATTCTGGTTGGCTGAATTCATGTGATGTTTGGAGGAGGGTTTTGGTCAATCAAGACCAGTCCTTAAACCCAAACATTCGGTAGTCTTTGGCATATGCGGACCGGGCAAGATTTTCCAATCTTCGGGAATAAACTTCGCCCAGCAAGATGTGGTGCTTGCTACGCAGATCCTCCACGGGTGGGACGGTCTTGCCCAAACGCGCCGCTATCTCAGGCGCCTGATCTTTGAACTCAGTTGCCCGAATAATCCGGGCAATTGGCTGAACCGAAGACATCGCCGACAGAAGTTTGTGCTGCGCCTCCCAAGTTCCATCGATCCGAATGCTGGTTTGGCCCGCCAGATTTGATTTCAGGAAGACCAGGAAAGCCTCAAAGGCAGTACCGTGTTGCGCCGCGGTCCAGCCATCTAAGTGATCCGGTACGCCCACATCAAAATGGGCTTTGAGCCGCCGCCTGATTTTTGGAAATGCGGCACCACCGGGTGGGAAAATACCCGTCATGAAAGCGCTGTATGCCCGGTCCAACGGGTGATCCACCACCGTGAACGAGGCATGATCCGGTGCCTCATCGAGCCACGCGGACAACGCCTTCTGGTTCATCCCGGTTTTGAGCTGACCCGGCGCGCAATCATCAACATTCGCCATAAACGCCTGCACAGACGTCGTATTGACCCCCGGCAGGGGCGCAAAAAGCAGCGGCGCCGCACGGCACACGACGATATCGCGCACGCCCAAACCACGGTTGAGCACAGGTGCGGGGCCGGTCGCAATATCGCTGCCCAAAGACTGCACATCCGCCATCATATCGGCGTAGTTGCTCACTTTCTCCGACACAGGTTCTGGGTTCTGCCGCTTGATCTTTTCCTCAAAAGCGTTCCGGCGATCGGGCACCCCCAAATAGGCGGCCAGCCCGTTCATCATCTCCACCGACTTCAGATCTTCATATCTGATTTCAAAGGCCGTTTGGCCTGCATTCTGCAAACCACGGCGCAGGTCCGCGTCATACTCTGCCAACCGAGCCAGATAATCCCGGTACTCCGCGCCATCATAGGTAATGACGGCTGTTTTGCGTTTGGGTGCATTGCCCAAAATCCATTGATCCGTCGCGCGGGCAATTTTGAGCGAAATGAAGCTGTCCAAGGGCGTGCGCCGCAAAATGATCTTGGCGCAGTTCGGATCGGCCAAACTGGCACGAAACACACGAGGGTCGTGGCCCTGAAATATTCGAAAGCCCGGTAAATCGTCCCCGGATTTATTCACGATTTTACGGATCAAACGATCCGGGTCCGCTTCACGCAAGGAAAGATCAACGTCCAGATAGTCCTCCTGCCCGGCCTTCCCGATAAAGGCCGGATTGAACAATTCGCCGTGGCAGTTGATGCCTTCAAACTGGTTGAGATTACGTTCCAACAGGTTAGAGCCGGTTCGCATGGCACCAAAAATCGCAAAATACTTGAAGCGGGACGTCATCCGAGTGCTGCTGTCTCGGGCGTTGCAACCAGAGGAACTTCGCCCGGCAGTACATGCGGGATGGTCCCCAGAACGCTTGTGTCCACGCCGATGGATTGTAGTGCGATCAGATAGTCGCGCAGGCCGGAAAGGTCACGGAACGCAAGAGAAGCACCGGGCCGCAGGTCCACTTCCGGGCGCAAGGTTTTTTGGATGTCCAACAACACGCGGTCAGGATCAGTTACGATGTCAAACAGGGAAATATAAGTGAGGTTGCCTCGCGCGCTTTTCTCCACTTCCCGCTCGAAGGCAGCTTCGGCTTTGGCCAAGCGCCTTACCTGGTTTTTCAACAATTTCAGGTCTTTGATATTGCGCGCGAAAAGTTCCAAAATCCACCCGCCGCGCATCACAAAAAGCTGTGCGTTAGGGTCGTTTATCACAAACTCACACATCCGGGTGCTATCGCTCAGCTCCAACATCAAGGACTGGTGACGGTCTTGAATGTTCCAAAGCAAATTGCACAAAAACTGTTCTGGATTGTGGTCGCGAATGCGCGGGTTCGCTGAGATGCCGCCGCACATCACCTGCTGTTCTTGGGCAAAATGAACCGCGTTTTTCTTGAACAACCTGCCATGGGCGACAGTTCCGGTGGTCTTGGACAACCAGCCCTCAAAGCCGTCAAACAGATGACCAAACCCTACAAACGAGCCGTATCTGCCGACTGTGGACGGCTGCCGCTCATGGGCCGCCGCGGGAAAGCGCCCGACGGTAAGGCGGCCTTTGCGACCACCGCAACGCCTTGCGCGCGCCTCTTCAAACAGCAGATCGAGGCCAAATTCGGTTTCCAGAGGTCGATCGGTTTTGGATCGTTTTTTGCCAAGGAAGTGATGGTAAAGTTTATCGGCCCCATGCCAGATTTTGCGGGCAAAAAAGTGATCAGTTTGCTCCAGCATATCCCTGTGATCGTCATAAAACAGGTGTGGTTTGCCCTGATCATCGAAACGGGAGAGGGTTAGCGACCGGCACACCATGTCTTTGGAGTGTTTTTGCGCCAATGTCGGCAGGTAACCTTCATCCGGTATCCAGCATTTTGAGAAATAGCGGTCATATTCCGGCAATGCTGGATCTGCGAAAATGGCCTTCAAAGTGCGTTTTGACAGGCACCACCACTGCGAACCCAAATGTGGTTTGATGCCACTTGGAATGCGGCGCGAAAAGCCCAGACGCCGTTGGAGTTCAACGGCTGCATCAAACAACATACGTTGGCGTTTGAAGCTGAACGGGAAATAAAGCGTAAATCGCTCAGAACACAGGCCATCCACAACCCAATTGCCCTCATGAGCGGGGACGCTTTCGACAAAATCCCGACCCGGATGACGTTCCAGAAATTCGACCAGCTCGCCGATTGGGCGAACCGGTAGGCACGAGCCGCTAATCTGCATGACATGGGACACGTTGGGCCAGCGCGACATCAAGGCGTCTGCGGCATTCATGCCGGCACGCACCAGCGAAAACCGTCCCCATTCGCAGGGCAACCGGGCGCAAAAGTCGATATGGGCATTTTTCTCTAAACCACGGCGAAGATCATCAAAGGCCGCGTCATTGGTGCCCGCATCCACATGAATCATCACCTTCACTTTGCGCGAGGCAATCGCTTTTGCCAAAGCACGCGTCCGGTGCAGATGCTCATGTGCCAAAATAATGATACCGACGGTCACGCCTGTATGGTCCTCATATCCAGTTGCCCGATGACATCAGCCCAAGTTCCTCAAGCTGGCGCCATCCCTCATATTTCACCGACGTTTCCGACCATAAACGCGTGCCGGTGCCGATCTTTTTGGAATACGCTTCATACTCACGACTGGCAGCGTAGTGCTGCTTACGATCAAGCTCTTCTAGAGCCTTATTCCTTAATATATCGAGAAATTTGGCATGAAGGAGGCAACCAGATGCCTTTTCACCGCCCCACTCGTCGTAGACAAGATTGAGGCCCCTGGGCAACAAATTATGGGTCGACGAGACGTAAACGTAGCCCTTTTGCCACTTAACCAGTGGTATTTTATTCAAAGCCGGGGCTTTTTCAGGCATGTCCTCAAAGAAAATGCGCTGACGCGGGCCGCCCTGCACCCATAAATTGCCATATTTTTTATTGCGTTTCATGGTGTAGTTGCCGGGGTCAAAATACTCCAACTTATTGATTGGGTCGGTGCCCGACCGGTAGGGCGTTTTCTCCACCGGGCGTTGGGAATACATGTCCAGCAACATCGCGCCAAATGACTTAACAGATGACGCATCCAGCCAGTCGGTCAGTGCCCTCAGGTTGCGGGTATCAGAATGCGGGAACACGAAAAATTCGTCCACATCCACGACCACGACCCAGTGGCCAGACCCGTATCTGCGCAACAGATCGTTGAGCCAATCGACCCCAAAGTGCGCCCTTTTATAGCTGGCATCGGTCACCCAGATGGACGTGTCTGGTTGCGCCTCCAGATATTCCCGGGTGCCGTCATCGCTGTCATTATCGACAAAAATGAACTTGGAGACGCCCAGTTTGCGGTAGTATTTGAGGAAATATGAGAGCCGCGGTTTTTCATTGCGCACAACCGTAAACAGGATGATATCGCGAGGTTTGATTTTGGCCGTCCGGTCCGTATGAGGACGCAGCTCACGGCCTTTTCGAAACGCGCGTAATCGTCGTCTGCGCCGCTCCATGCGGAGCTGGTAAGATCGAAACACGCCCATATTTATCAGTCTCACCCTGAACAAGTATTGCCCGAAAAGCTGCTACAAGTGCTGCTCAAGTAACGCGAAATGATCTGACCATACCGGCACTCTGAGTTGCCTTTGGAGTGTAGTTTTCGCGCGGGAATGACCCTGTTGTGTCTGCTTTATTATTTCTTTGCGCCAAACAGTAGCATCAAAAGGGTTTAAGTAAAGTGAAAGGGGTCCGCCCAATTCCCGAAACACGGGAATGTCCGAGACGAGTGTGGGTACGCCCAGCGCCTGTGCCTCTAGCATCGGCAGGCCGTAGCCTTCGGTCAACGATGGGAACAGAAGTGCGCACGCGCCTTTCAGAATGGCTGCGACCTGGTCATCAGGCAAAGAGCCATGTTCAATTATGTCTTTGCCCATCATCGGCGACGTATCGAGGGTTTTGAAGACGCCCTCGTTCATCCAACCGCGTCGTCCGATGATATGGAGTTGGGGTCGGTCCTTTTGGGGTATGTCGCGCAAGGAATCCCAAGCGCGCAGCAAAACCGCGTGGTTTTTGCGCGGTTCAATCGTCCCTAGAATGACAAAGGCGGGTCGGGTGAATTGCCGTGCGGATACGTCCAGTGCGGGATCAATGCCCAGATGATTGACCATGATTTTTGGCGTGCTGCCCCATGTGCCGAACCAATGAGCCACCCGCGCGCCCGTATGGGCGGAGTTTACGGCTATAAGATCAGCCCGGCTTGCCAACGCCTTCATTCGCGCCGCAAAGCGCATTGTGGACGCGGGTGTTTGCAGCTCTGGGTGGTCCAGCGGGATCATATCATGCACAAGCGCTATGGTTTTTCGGGCGCCGGTGTTTTGGAGGGTCCGGAGCTTGTCTGGGTCAAGATTGGTATGGCCAACATTGAGATAGGTGAAGTTTTGGGTCATTTGGTGGGTTGAGACGCGCCTGATGTCAGCCTCGATCTGGCCCGTTAGGCCGCGACCTATGCCTCTTAGATCGGACCGACCCCATGGCGCGCGACCCTCTACCCGGTCCAAAAGGAGGGTCATCGCATTTTGGTCCAGCATGGTGGTCCGGTATAAAAATCCGGTGCCGTCCTTGCGCTGAAGGAAGTGGCGGATATAGGCCCGCTCCACCCGGTCGATGCCCGTTGGCGTCTCAACGGATTTGGCGGAAAGGGTTCGGGTGACGTCTAGAAGGACGGGGTGAGCCATTGGGACGTGATAGACTGAAACTGCATTTGCTCCAAGCCAAGTTTGAGCGGCCCTTCGGCGGCAGAGATGGTCATTTTGGCAAGCTTTCCTTGGGGTCGAAACGGGCATGATTTCGTTAACAGATCTCTATTTAACCCAAAAAAATCAGTGGATTAAGAGGTTAACAACTATGCTACTCTGCTAGCACAGTAGTACAGCAGGCCTGCGCAAAGAGCTGTTCCCGACGGAAGAAAATTCCGTTGATGAAAAGATACTGATCAGGTGATGGGTTCGGCTTTAAGCGTCGTAATGACCCTGCTGATGCCATCTGTAAGCATCTTCAATCATTCGCTTGAGATTGGAGCGATCCGGGGTCCAGCCCAGTTCCTGAGCGGCCAGTTTTGAGCCGCACACCAACGATGCCGGATCGCCGGCCCGCCTTGGCGCGTCAAATGCCGGCACCGGTTTTCCGGTCGCTTCTGCGGCGGCTTGCATGACCTCGCGAACTGTGAAGCCTTCACCAGTTCCCAAGGTCAACACTGGCACGCGTGTGTCCTTGTCCAGATATGCCAAGCCCTTTATGTGAGCATCCGCCAAATCTTCCACATGAACATAATCGCGAACACATGTACCGTCACGGGTCGGATAGTCCTGACCGAACACACTAAGCGCCTCGCGCTTGCCTTCAATCGCGTCCAAAATCAGAGGAATCAAGTGGGTTTCGGGCCGGTGATGCTCGCCAATGCGGGCCTGATCATCGGCACCGGCCACGTTAAAGTACCGAAATGCCAAGTGGCGAATACCAAAGGCGACGCCATAATCATGCAGCATATGTTCAACCGCAAACTTCGACGCTGCATAGGGCGAGGCGGGCGCAAAGCCGGAGGATTCGTCCAGCATCACCCCGTCTTGGTCCCCATTCACCGCGCAGGTCGAGGAAAAGACGATCTTGCGCACGCCCGTGGCAACCATTGCGTCGAGCAATGACAATGTGCCCGAGACATTGTTGCGCCAGAACGCATCCGGTTCGCTGACGGACACACCAACCTCAATCAGTGCAGCAAAATGCATAACCGCTTCGGGTTTATGTTCCTTCATGACCTCAATCAGACGTTCGGTGTCGAGAAGGTCACCCTCCTCCAACGGTCCAAACTGGACCGCATCACGCCAACCGTTTCTGAGATTGTCATAGGTCACGGGCGTATGGCCTGCCGCCGCCAGTGCCTTACAGGCGTGCGACCCTATATAGCCCGCACCGCCCGTAACCAAAATTACCGCCAAAATGAACCTTACTGTAAGTTGTGAAACTTAAGGACGAGGTTACTCCGCAGCTTTGCCCAGGGCAACAATGTCATTGAGAAAGCTCAAGAACTCGTCGCGCAGCTCATCACGAGCCAGACCAAAGGCAACCGTGGCCTGCAGGTAGCCAGATTTGGAGCCACAATCGTAGCGCTGGCCTTCAAAACGGAAACCGTAAACGCCGGAACGATCAATCTCTTTGGCGATGGCGTCGGTCAACTGGATCTCTCCACCGGCGCCTTTTGAGTGATCATCAAGATTTTTGAGCACATCGGGTGTCAGAATATAGCGGCCAATCACAGCCAGGTTCGAGGGCGCATCTTCCGCCTTCGGCTTCTCAACCATGCCTTTGACCGAAACCAATGCGCCCATGTCTTCCTGAATATCCAAAACGCCGTAAGACGAGGTCATCTCTTTTGGCACTTCCATCGCCGCAACAACGTTGCCGCCTGTGTTCTCATACGCCTCAACCATCTGCTGAAGGCACGGCTTTTTACCCGCAATCACATCATCGGGCAAAATCACCGCGAATGGCTCATTCCCCAAAAGGCGGCGTGCGCACCAGACCGCATGGCCAAGACCTAGGGCCTCTCTTTGGCGGATATAAGCAATCGCGCCACTATCCATGTCCGTATCTTGCAGAACGTTCAAAAGGTCAGTTTTGTTCTTCGCCTTAAGTGTGGCTTCCAGAACCGGGGCGCTGTCGAAATAATCTTCCAAAGCGCCTTTGCCGCGTGAGGTGACAAAGATGAACTCTTCGATACCTGCCGCGCGGGCTTCATCAATCGCGTATTGGATCAAAGGGCGGTCCACCAGAGACATAATCTCTTTTGGAATAGACTTTGTAGCCGGCAAAAACCGAGTACCCAGACCAGCGACGGGAAATACCGCCTTGGTTACTTTTCGTGACATCGCCATGTTAAACACCCCTTCAAATCATTTTACGCAACACTACCCGAGGAGCTTTAGCATAGTTTCCCCAGAAAGTTTTAGTAAGATTTTAAACCGAGAACTCTCTGCATCGCTCAAGTGTGAAATTCGCAACAAATACATTAAGCTATTAACCGGCTCTACCTTGCGCATTCCTTAAATTCTTAACCGAAAGTCATCGCAAATTTAGGTTATCTCAAATCTACGTTGCGGCGCAATACGAATCATTTCCTTTTGGGTGCGGTGCAAAAATCCGCGTGCCGTCAAAAGTTGTTCCGATCGTGCCCCTCGGCCAAAAATACCGCCCTTGTGCAACCAGTACCCTTCTTCGGTAAATCTCACTGTTAGCATCCGAGCCGTAACGGAAAAATCAAACACCGTAACGGGGAAGTTTTGCTCAACCATCTCAAAAACGCGACCGTAATCTGCCTTTCGGCGTCCCAGTCTGGTGGTGATCAGCACCGGCTCTTTGGGCTCGGACGCATCAAGGTAGGCGCTGTGCTTGCGCGCAGCGGTGCCAATCGGTTTATGAATTGGTGTTCGGCCAGCCCCAGTCACAAATCCTTCTTCCAGACTATCAATCAGCGCACTCACCGAACCGGGCGCCAAAAGACCAAGCTCCATCGCCCGGATCAATCGGTTGCGCTGACCGCGTCTGAACCCGTCCAGCTCTTCAGGAACCTCAGACGGATCACCAAAGCGTTTGCAAAAGTAAGCCTTGGATGCGCCGATCTCTAGCAGAGATTTCGGAACTCTTTGGGAGTTGCGATAGAAGCTGGCGGCATATCCGTGGTGAACTTCGGCGTCGGTCACAATCGCGGACTTCCATCCTTTTTGAGAAAGCCGCCAATTCACGTCCGTCTCATCGAGATAGAAGACATAACAGGGGTCAAACCCACCAATGTCGCGCAAGCTCTGAGCGCGAAACGCACAATTTGTACCGACAGTTTTCAGAACCCGGTCGGCACGCGACGGTTGCGCAATAATCCGATCGCCCATATCCAGCGGCCAATCATTGCCAAAACAATCCACTTCCTGCGGACCCCATTGGTAGGAGACACCATTTCGGCCCCTGACCAGACCGCCCACCGCAGCAATCTCTGGGTCATCAAACGGCGCAATCAGACGTTCGAGCCATTTGGGCTCGGGCACAGCGTCATCATCCAAAAAGGCCACGATCTGACCGGCGGCATTGCACAGGCCTAGATTTCTGACCGCAGAGATATTGCGGTTCTGACAATCGACCACATGAGCCCGCTTGGCCGCATCAAATCTGGCGACGGCATCAGGCTGGTTGCTGACCACGATCAACTCGAAGTCGCGAAATGTTTGGAATTGCAGAGCCCTCAGGGCGCGACCCAGTTCCGTGATCCTGTCCCGGTTTGGAATTACGACACTAACGGTGGGGGACCGTGTCAATCGATACCCTGCTCTTTCATGATGGTTTCTATTCGTGCCACATCAACCGGGTTGTTCAGCTCCCAAAAGTCGCGGCCTTTTGCATCAACTTCGACGCATTGCACTGGGATGCCGCGCTCCATGAAGCGGAGTTGCTCCAGCCCTTCCCAAGTCTCCAACTTGCCCTCACCCCAACCGGCATATTGCGCCAATGCGGCAGGCCGGTATGCGTAGACCCCGACATGGTGGAACACCGGGCAGGTTTCAGTGTTGTCAAATGTGCGGCCCGTATACGGGATCACTTCTTTGGAGAAATACATGGCGCGGCCCGACAGATCAAAAACCGCCGTTGTGCCGCCAACACGACCGTTCGCGCGGTCTTCCATGAACCCTGCATGGGCTTTGGCGTCGCACCGCAAAACGGGTGTGGCCACTTGGACGTCCGGGGTCATCGCGCCAATTAGCGCGTCCACGAACCACGGCGGGGTCAAGGGTGCGTCCCCTTGCAGGTTCACGACAACATCCGCGTCCGAGCCCAGAACTTGGTAGGCCTCCGCGCAGCGCTCGGTTCCATTGCGGCACTCACTTGAGGTCATCACAACCTCTGCGCCGAACGCCTCGCACGCGGATCTGATTTGATCGTCATCGGTGGCCACGACCACATGATGCCCGCCTGGCACCGAACAGGCCGCGTCCCAAGATCGCCGGATCAGCGATTTCGCGACACCGGACGCGCCGGTCAATTCAACCAGCGGTTTGCCGGGGTAACGGGTGGAGGCGAAGC
The DNA here is from genome assembly GCA_937920555.1 of uncultured Paracoccaceae bacterium. Taxonomy (GTDB): domain Bacteria; phylum Pseudomonadota; class Alphaproteobacteria; order Rhodobacterales; family Rhodobacteraceae; genus CAKZTM01. Next base: position 58,964 of record CAKZTM010000010.1, read on the forward strand.
GCGCCGGGATGACGATCAGTGTCTTCATGCGGGTTTGAGATCAACGCCGGGTGCATATGCGATAAAGAACGGGTTGGCGTAGTCAGTCTTGCCGTAGGTCAAAGGCGTGTGGTCGTCGAACCGCACCACAGACCCGCCGGCGCCGTTGAGCACCGCGTGTCCGGCGGCTGTGTCCCATTCCATCGTTCGGCCAACACGCGGGTAGAGGTCTGCTTCTCCGGTGGCGACCAGACAAAACTTCAGGGACGAGCCTGCGGATTGAAACGCGCCAACAGGGTATTTCGCGATATAGTCATCGGTGGCTTGATCACGGTGAGATTTGGAGGCCACAACGGTCAACTCCGCCCCGGGCGCTGCCACGTTCATCGGCGTGGTTGGCCCGACAGTGCCCACATCAAACGCGCCTGTTTCTTCGACCGACTGGCCGGAGGCATCTGTCCAGAACATCCGCTCGCGGGCGGGTGCATAGACGACACCGCGCGTTGGCACGCCATTTTCCACCAATGCGATATTGACTGTAAAATCACCGCGACGATTGATGAACTCCTTGGTGCCATCCAAAGGATCAACGATGATAAACGTGTCCGCATCCACCGCATGAGAGGCAGATTGCTCTTCCGTCACCAAGGCAATATCCGGGAAGGTGGCGCGAATGCCCGCAGAGATGACTTTATCAGCCCGCTCATCGGCTTCCGTCACCGGGGAGGCGTCATCTTTTGACCGAACCCCGAAATCATCTTGGCCGTAAACCTCCATAATCTCGTGGGCCGCTTGAATGGCCAGATTACGAAATGTCGTGCTGATTAAGTCATAGTTCATTCTATTCACCGAAAATATCTTACATTTTGCCATAAATCGGGGCACAAGTTGTGCGATGTGCTTTGCGGCGAGAGGCGTTCATTGTCAATTTTTATTTGGCAAACCGGTAAAAGGTATTCGGAACCTGATGCATGATTGAGTCGAGACGCAACAAGAACTTGATACAGGCATTTCTGTCGCTGACGGCGCTTGTCTATCATTCCACGGTGCGCGATGTTCGTAAATCTTCGGGCAATAACGCCATACTTGGTCTTTTGAACGAGATCGGCACCTCGCTGCTGATGGTTGGCATGTTTTGGATCATGTACACGTTTCTGGGGATCAAGGGACTGGCCATACGCGGCGATTTCATGATCTTCCTGATGACCGGGATTTTCCTGTTTTTGACCCATAACAAGGCAATCGGGTCGGTTATGGGCGCGGCCAATGTGAGCAACCCGATTTTGCGGCACAGCCCGATGACAACCATTGTCACGATCCTGTCTGCATCGTTTGCCGCGCTATATTTGCAGGTTTTAGCCTTCGTGGTCATTTTGACCATCCTTCATGTGGCACGCGGCAATCTCGACATTTATTATCCGGCGGGGCTTTTGCTGCCGTTTTTCCTGTCATGGGCAAGCGGGTGTACGATCGGGTTGTTGTTTATGAACCTCAAGCCGTTCGCGCCGAAGCTGGTCGGTCTGGTGGTCACCATCTACAAGCGGGCCAATATGATCACATCGGGCAAGATGATCCCCGCCAACATGATGTCCGCAAAGATGGTGGCGTTTTTTGATTGGAACCCGATTTTTCACACTATTGATCAGGCACGGGGTGCCGCTTTTGTGAATTATCTGCCGCGCAATTCCAACATTGATTACACCATATGGTTCGTCATTATCACCTTGGTCATTGGACTGATGGGGGAACGTTGGATGAGTAATAACATGTCGGCATCCTGGGGGAAGGGTAGATGAGTGCTGGTCCCACCGGCGAGTTGGTGTTGCAGACCATCGCAATGCCCGCAGATACCAATGCCAATGGCGACATCTTCGGCGGTTGGCTCATGAGCCAGATGGATTTGGGATCCTCGGTTGTGTCGCGGCAACGGGCACGGGGCCGGGTGGCCACTGTCGCGGTGGAGGCGATGACGTTTTATAAGCCCGTTTGGGTAGGTGATGTTGTGTCGATCCACGCGGAGATGGCGCGTGAGGGGACGACCTCCATGACTGTTCACACGGAAGTTTGGGTGACCCGCCAACCCAGTGGCGAGCGCTCCAAGATGACCGAAGCCGAGTTTGTGTTTGTGGCGGTCGACGAGAACGGCAACAAGCGCAAACTGCCCGCGTCAGTCGACCACCCGCAAGGTTAGATTGAGACGCCCACCGCCGTTGAGCAAGGTTGATGATCCGAACTTGATCCGGTCAATTCCGTGATAGGCCAAACGCGCGTTACCGCCCAGAATGGCCACGTCGCCACTTTCGAGGTTAACGCTTTGCGTCGGGTTTTTGCGCGATGTGCCACCCACCCGAAAAACACCGGTATCACCCAGCGAAATGGACAGCACCGGCCAGCTAAAGTCCTGCTCGTCCTTATCTTGGTGCAGGCCCATTTTGGCGGCTTTCTTATAGTAATTGATCAAGCAGCAATCGGGCAGACGCAGGTTAGTCACCACGCTTGACCACACCTCAATAACGGAGGCCGGAATGTCCGGCCACGGGCTGCCATTGGGATGTTTGGCTTCATAACGATAGCCGGTTTTGTCAGTGTACCAGCCGTATTTCCCGGCCGAGGACATGCCCACGCTCATGGGTTTGCCCCAAGGTGTCAAAGGTGAGAAAAGCGGCGCTGTCTCAACGACCCGACGGATATCTGCGACAATCATTTGTTGCGCCTTCAGGTCCAAAAAGCCTTTGAGCACCCGGCATCCGTTTACGTCCATTTCAACCATGCGCAGACATTGGCCAGCAACGGTGCGAATGGCAACAAAAAACCCGGCAAGCGCAAGGCCTGCCGGGTGAAGGTGTTAAGGCTCACGGCCTCACGGGGAAAACTCTTTTAGGAGGTCGCCTTCATGAAGTCGGGGTAGGCTTCCATACCCAGTTCCGATTGATCAAGGCCGCTGATCTCGTCCTCTTCGGAGACCCGGATACCAACCGTGGCTTTCAAGATGAGCCAAACGATTGTCGATACAACGAAGACGAATACACCCACGATGATAATCGGCACGACCTGGCCCGAGACTGTTGCGTCACCGTTGGACAGAAGGACCGCCAACGTGCCCCAGATACCGGCAAACAGGTGAACAGGGATCGCGCCTACAACGTCGTCGATCTTCATTCTGTCGAGCATGGGCACCGCAAAGACAACGATAACGCCGCCGATTGCACCGATGATGGTCGCCAGACCGATCCCCGGTGTCAGAGGCTCGGCGGTGATCGACACCAGACCTGCCAAGGCACCGTTGAGGACCATGGTAAGATCAACCTTTTTGTAGAGCAGTTGGGTCAGGATCATGGCTGCGATGGACCCACCGGCAGCGGCCGCATTGGTGTTGGCGAAGATCCGGGAGATATCTGCAACATCGCCCACGGAACCCAGCGCAAGCTGTGAGCCGCCGTTAAATCCGAACCAACCCATCCACAGGATGAACGTGCCCAAAGTGGCCAGTGTCATGTTCGAGCCCAAGATTGGCCGAACTGATCCGTCTTTGGCGTATTTGCCGATGCGTGGTCCAAGGATGATGGCGCCCGCAAGAGCCGCCCAGCCACCGACCGAGTGCACAACTGTGGAGCCTGCAAAGTCAAGGAAACCCCACTGGCTGTCGAGGAACCCGCCGCCCCATTTCCAGGATGCCTGGATTGGGTAGATGATACCGGTCAGGATGATTGTGAAGATCAGGAACGGCCAAAGCTTGATACGCTCGGCGAGTGCGCCTGATACGATGGATGCAGTGGCGGCACAGAACATCAGCTGGAAGAAGAAATCCGAGCCGGTTGTGGCGTAGCTTAGATCGTCGGCTTGGTCGGCGGTGATGCCCACGGCCTCCATCACGGCGACACCGAAGGCGCCAAGGTAGCCGCCGGTTTCATCAGAGCCGATGGACCAATTGCCAAGTGGGTACATGATATTGTAGCCGATCAGGTAGTACATGATCGCGGCGAACCCAAAGAGCCCCATGTTTTTGGTCAGCTGGGTGGTCACGTTTTTGGAGCGGACGAGGCCAGCCTCCAACATGGAGAAGCCGGCGGCCATCCAGAACACCAAAAAGCCCATGACCAGGAACATGAACGAATTTAGGATGAAGTTCAGGTCAGCGTTGACTGTGACCGCCTCCGCGTCCTGACCAAATGCCGGAACGGCTGCCAACGCGGCGCACCCAGCAAGAATATATTTTGCGTTTTTCATTTTTCCCTCGGATCTTAGTACGTAGCTCATAACGCTTCCTCGTTTTGCTCACCGGTTCTCACCCGAACGGCGGATTGCAAATCAAGGACGAAGATTTTGCCATCTCCGATTTTTCCGGTGCGCGCAGCTTCGGTGACCGCCGCGATCGCGGCTTCCTCCATGTCTGCGTTCACGGCAATTTCTATGCGGATTTTTGGGACATACTGAACGGTATATTCGGCACCCCGATAAACCTCTGTATGTCCGGATTGACGCCCAAAGCCTTTGACCTCGCTGACGGTCATCCCGAGGATACCGACGTCGGTTAACGCCATACGGACCTCTTCGAGCTTAAAGGGTTTAATTATTGCAACGATTAATTTCACACTTTCCTCCTCATCATCTTTGGATGACGGTTTCCCAAGCCGTAAAAAGGCCCAAAGGATGCGGGGTGGCCATATTATTGGGTGATTTTTAATCGTGATGATCAAAATTGCCTAAATTTTAGACAATATTTCGAAGTGCTGGTTAGAATATTAGCAAATCAAAAACGGTGTCGTCCGGTCGTTAAGATCGTTGGTGCCAACCAAGCCGATTCACAACGCGACTCCGTAAAATTGTTGTTTTTAGTGCTTTAAGGGGGTGTCGTGAGGTTGCAGAGGCATTTTTCCACTCCTATATACCCCCAGAAATCTCGCAATCGCGGGAATGTGAAGTTCAATGATGATGTGGAATGGCGATGACGGTGCCGAAATCACGGGCCTTCATCCAGATTGCCGAATGAAAGGACTATTCAATGGCTAAAGTAATCGGAATTGATTTGGGGACCACCAACTCCTGTGTCGCAATCATGGACGGTACTGCTGCTCGCGTGATCGAGAATGCGGAAGGTGCGCGCACGACGCCATCGATTGTCGCATTTACGGATGACGAGCGTTTGGTTGGACAAGCCGCAAAACGGCAGGCTGTCACCAACCCGGAAAACACATTGTTCGCGATTAAGCGTCTTATTGGTCGCCGGACCGATGATCCGATGGTCAAAAAAGACAAAGACATGGTGCCATACAACATCGTTGATGGCGGCAATGGCGATGCATGGGTTGAGGTCAATGGTGAGAAATACTCGCCCTCCCAGATCTCTGCGTTCACGTTGCAAAAGATGAAAGAGACCGCCGAGGCTTATCTTGGCGAAGACGTGACCCAAGCGGTGATCACGGTACCTGCCTATTTCAACGACGCTCAGCGTCAGGCCACCAAAGATGCCGGTAAAATCGCCGGTCTTGAAGTGCTGCGGATCATCAACGAGCCGACTGCGGCGGCGCTCGCCTACGGTTTGGACAAAAAGGGCACCAAGACGATTGCGGTTTATGACCTTGGTGGCGGTACATTCGACATTTCGATCCTTGAGATTGACGATGGGCTCTTTGAGGTGAAATCCACTAATGGCGACACCTTCCTTGGTGGTGAAGATTTCGACATGCGCATCGTCGATTATCTTGCGACCGAATTCAAAAAGGAAAACGGCGTCGATCTGAAGAAAGACAAGATGGCGCTTCAGCGGCTTAAAGAAGCAGCTGAGAAGGCCAAGATCGAGCTGTCGTCTTCATCCCAGACAGAGATCAACCAACCGTTTATCTCTATGGACCCGAAGACCAGCCAGCCTTTGCACCTTGTGCTCAAGCTGACCCGTGCGAAGCTCGAAAGCCTCGTAAGCGACCTGATCACACGCTCCATGAAGCCGGTGGCGGCTGCATTGAAAGATGCGGGCCTGTCCAAAGGTGACATCGACGAGATCGTGATGGTCGGCGGTATGACCCGCATGCCCAAAGTAATTGATGAGGTCTCCAAGTTCTTTGGCAAGGAGCCGAACAAGGGTGTGAACCCGGACGAGGTTGTGGCCATGGGTGCCGCCATTCAGGCCGGTGTTTTGCAGGGCGATGTGAAGGACGTTGTTCTTCTGGACGTCACGCCATTGTCGCTTGGCATTGAGACACTTGGTGGTGTGTTCACACGCCTGATTGATCGGAACACAACTATTCCGACCAAGAAGAGCCAGATTTTCTCCACCGCTGAGGACAATCAGAACGCTGTGACGCTTCGGGTGTTCCAAGGTGAGCGCGAAATGGCCGCAGACAACAAGATGCTTGGTCAGTTCAATCTGGAGGAAATTCCACCAGCGCCGCGCGGCATGCCGCAGATCGAGGTAACTTTCGATATTGATGCCAACGGTATCGTATCGGTTGGTGCTAAAGATAAGGGGACTGGCAAAGAGCAGTCGATCACTATTCAGGCCTCTGGCGGTCTGTCTGATGACGACATTGATGCAATGGTTCGCGAGGCGGAAGAGAACGCGGAAGCCGATAAAGAGCGTCGCGGTCTTGTGGAAGCCAAGAACCAGGCGGAAAGCCTGATCCACGGCACAGCCAAGTCGCTTGAAGAGCATGGTGACAAGGTTGACGAGAAGACCGTCGCGGCCATCGAGGAAGCATCCGAGGCGCTGAAAGAAGCAGCCGAAGGTGATGATCTTGAGGACATCAAGGCCAAGACACAGACCTTGACCGAAGCGGCTATGAAGCTGGGTGAGGCGATTTACGCCGCCTCTGAGAACACCGAAGGCTCCATGCCGCATGCGGATGATCTTGAACCACGCCCGGTTGACGATGATGTGGTTGACGCTGATTTCGAAGATCTCGGCGACGACGACCGTAAAGCCTGACCACACGACCTGAGATGAGGGCAGGCTCCAAATGGGGCCTGCCTTGGTCTTTGAAAGGAAGATGATAAGTCATGGCAAAACGCGATTATTATGAAGCGCTTGGTGTAGCTAAAGGTGCTTCAGCGGATGAGTTGAAAAAAGCCTACCGCTCCAAAGCCAAAGAGCTTCACCCGGACCGAAATCCTGACAACCCAAACGCCGAAGCTCAGTTCAAAGAGATCAACGAGGCTTACGACGTCCTAAAAGATGGCGACAAGAAAGCTGCCTATGACCGCTATGGTCATGCCGCTTTTGAGGGTGGAACCGGGGCCAGTGCCGGTGGTGGTTTCCGTCCGCAGGGGGGGGACTTCTCCTCGGCATTCTCAGATGTGTTTGACGATCTGTTTGGCGACTTTATGGGCGGCCAAGGGGGGCGGACGCGCGGCGGCCAGACCACGCGCGGGTCTGATTTGCGCTATAATCTTCGCATCTCGTTGGAAGATGCCTTTGCGGGCAAGCAAACGGTCATCAATGTGCCGGGCTCCACAGCCTGTGAAAAATGTAATGGCACCGGTGCAGCCGGCGGTGCGGAGCCTACAACCTGTCCCACATGTTCGGGCATGGGAAAGGTTCGCGCGCAACAGGGCTTTTTCACGGTGGAGCGCGGTTGTCCAACCTGTGGCGGCCGTGGCCAGACCATCAAAGACCCCTGCACCGGATGTTCCGGTCAAGGCAGGGTGCAGAAGGATCGCTCCCTTAACGTGAATATCCCCGCGGGTGTTGAAACCGGTACGCGCATTAGGCTTGCGGGCGAAGGTGAGGCGGGTCTGCGCGGCGGGCCTTCCGGCGATCTTTACATCTTTATCCACGTCGATGATCACGAGATTTTCGAGCGTGAAGGCCAGAACCTGTTTTGCCGCATTCCGGTTGCCATGAGCACGGCCGCTCTTGGCGGTGAGATCGAAGCGCCCACCATTGATGGCGGTCGTAGCCGGGTCAAGGTGCCTGTGGGCGTGCAGACCGGCAAGCAAATGCGTCTGCGCGGCAAAGGCATGCCAGCACTTCGGGGTGCTGGATCGGGTGATCTATACATTGAGCTGGCCGTTGAAACGCCGGTGAACCTGACTGCGCGCCAAAAGGAGCTTCTCAAGGAATTTGAGGAGATCGGGAAAGACAATAACCCTGAAGGGCAGGACTTTTTCTCGAAGGTGAAAAGCTTTTGGGGCGGCAGCAGCTAACGCCTCGATTTGATCGATCTGAGTTTTTAAAGACCTCCACATTGATCCGTGGGGGTCTTTTTTTGTCCGCAGGCTAAAGATTAACCACTGTTCTACTCTTCTAGAAGAGTAGAACTGAAAAACGCTTTATAAACAAATATTTAAGCCAAAAACAGGCGCGGCATTTTGCCAGTCCCCGCCACCCGAACCTGACCACACAAAAAGCCATGCATCACCCGTTCTCAGCAGCTCATTCAGATCGCCCTTTTGATCAACCAAACACCCGTGTATCCATAGCCTCTAAGCAAAAGGTGCGGGTGTGAAGGCCGAGACGAACCCCAATGTAACGCCCATGATGGCGCAGTTTCTGGAGATCAAGGAGCGGTATCCAGATGCGCTCTTGTTCTACCGGATGGGGGATTTTTATGAGCTGTTTTTTGATGACGCGAAGGCGGCGGCGGCAGCCCTCGATATAGCGCTAACCAAGCGCGGCAAGCATTTGGGCGAGGACATTGCCATGTGCGGTGTGCCCCATCATGCCGCTGAGGGGTATTTGCTGACGCTCATCCGCAAGGGCTTCAAGGTCGCCGTTTGCGAGCAATTGGAAGACCCCAAGGAGGCGAAAAAACGTGGCGCCAAGTCTGTCGTCAAGCGCGATGTCGTTCGGTTGGTAACGCCCGGCACGCTGTCAGAGGACACGCTTCTGAACGCCCGCCAGCACAATTTTCTTGTGGCCATTGCACAGGTGCGCGGCAAAACCGCAACCGCTTGGTGTGACATGTCGACGGGCGATTTTCTGGTCTCGTGCATCCCAGATGTTATGCTGACATCGGTACTGGCGCGGCTTGCTCCGCGTGAAGTGCTTATCACCGATCAGGACGACACGAGCCTGCGCGACATGATTGAAGAGATGGGCGCGACCGCAACCGGTTTGGCCAAGGCCAGTTTCGACAGCACTTCGGCCGAAAAACGGATTTGCGAGCTGTTTAAAGTGTCCTCGTTGGAGGCTTTTGGCACATTTGAGCGCGCAGAGCTTGGGGCCATGGGCGCCATCGTTGATTATCTGGCCCTGACCCAACGCGGCAAACTGCCTTTACTGCGCAGCCCGGTCCGGGAACGTCATGGCGGCTCCATGGCTATTGATGCGGCTACGCGGCGGAATTTGGAGCTGACGAAATCGCTGTCAGGGGGTCGGGAGAATACGCTGTTCTCGACCATTGACCGGACTATCACAGGGGGCGGATCGCGTCTTCTGGAAACCCGCATTTCCAACCCCTCCACCGATCTGGAGATTATCGCAAACCGCCATGATGCTGTGGCCCATTTTGTCGGCAGCCCGGATTTGCATGCGACCGTGGGTGCGTTTTTAGCTGAAACACCCGACATGGAGCGGGCTTTGGGACGGGTATCGCTCGATCGTGCGGGCCCTCGGGATTTGGCCGCGCTCCGCGATGGGGTTGAGCGGGCGAAGGCATTGTCGGAAGCGCTGGGCACGACGGATTTGCCGCCGGTTTTGGCAAATGCCGTAACCGATTTGACTGGGCATGACGCGCTGCATGCGCTGCTGACATCCGCGCTTGTGGAAGAGCCGCCACTTCTGGCGCGCGATGGTGGGTTTGTGGCAAGCGGCTACAATGCTGAGCTGGACGACGCCCGAAAACTGCGCGATGAGGGACGTGGTGTTGTCGCCAATATGCAGGTCGAATTCACCGAGTTGACGGGCATAACCGCGCTGAAAATCAAGCACAATAACGTGCTGGGCTATTTCATAGAGACCCCCGCGACCCATGCCAAAAAGATGCTAGCGGAACCGTTGTCAGAAACGTTCATCCACCGCCAAACAACCGCCAATGCGGTGCGGTTTACAACGGTTGAGCTGTCCTCGTTGGAGAGCCGGATTGTGAACGCGGGTGCGCGGGCTTTGGAGATCGAGAAGGCGGTCTTTGCCGACCTGTGCCGCGCGATTATGGATACCTCCGCGCAAGTGTCGCAAACCGCCAAAGCGATTGCCGAGATTGATGTGGCCGCCGCCTTGGCTGGACTGGCTGCGTCGCTTGAATGGGTCAGGCCAAAGGTTGAGCGCGGGCGGAGGTTTCGGATTACCGGCGGGCGTCATCCGGTGGTGGAGGCGGCGCTTGCCAAAGAAGGCAGCGTTCAGTTCATCCCCAATGATTGTGATCTTTCGGCGGGCGGCAAAGACGACTTTCCAGTGTGGCTTTTGACCGGGCCCAACATGGCCGGTAAATCCACGTTTTTGCGGCAAAATGCGCTCATTGCTGTATTGGCGCAGATCGGATCTTACGTACCGGCGACCACAGCGGAAATTGGCATTGTTGATCAGTTGTTTTCCCGCGTTGGAGCCGCCGATGATCTGGCCCGTGGCCGGTCTACGTTCATGGTCGAGATGGTGGAGACCGCAGCCATCCTCAACCAAGCCGGTGAAAATGCGCTAGTGATCCTTGATGAGATTGGCCGGGGCACGGCGACCTATGACGGGTTATCGATTGCTTGGGCCACGCTTGAGCATCTTCATGACGGCAATAAGTGCCGGGCACTTTTCGCAACCCATTATCATGAACTGACCGCCTTGTCGGACCGATTGCCGGGGCTGAAAAACGCCACTGTGACGGTGAAGGAGTGGGAGGGCGAGGTGGTTTTCCTGCATCAGGTCAAGGCCGGAGCCGCCGACCGGTCCTACGGCGTTCAAGTGGCGCGACTTGCAGGTTTGCCTGATGCGGTGATTGCGCGGGCCAAGGATATTTTAGCCGCTCTTGAAAGCGGCGAACAGGAGGGCGCCGTTAAGCCCAACGCCATTCTTGACGGTTTGCCTTTGTTTTCGACGCAACAGGTCGCACCGACCTCCGTGGTCGGTCCCTCAAAGCTCGATGAGCGGATCAAGGATGTGCTGCCAGACAGCCTATCGCCCAGAGAGGCCCTGGATTTGATCTACGAGCTGAAAACCTTGTCGGAACAATAGACCCACCGAAATCTGGCGCGGCCAATACCTATACATCTTGCGCGATCACAGGGCTTGTTGCATGTTGAGATGTTGCCCGAAAGGAAGTCCTTTATGTCCGATGTTTCGACCCCGCTTCACGGTGGTTCGCTTTTGGTAAAATGTCTCGCCGCCCAAGATGTTGAGCGTGTGTTTTGCATTCCCGGTGAAAGTTTTCTGGCGGCACTCGACGGCCTTTATGACGCCGATATTGATGTGATTGTCGCCCGCCAAGAAGGCGGTGCCGCGATGATGGCGGAGGCATCAGGCAAGCTGACCGGCCAGCCCGGTATCGCCTTTGTGACCCGCGGGCCGGGGGCTGCAAATGCAAGTGCGGGTGTCCATGTGGCGTTTCAGGATAGCACGCCGATGATCCTTTTTGTGGGGCAGGTGGCCAGCGACCAGCGCGACCGCGAAGCCTTTCAAGAGGTCGATTACCGCGCCATGTTTGGTCCTTTGGCCAAATGGGTGGCCGAGATCGAGCGGGCGGACCGCATACCGGAATATATCAGTCATGCCTTTCACGTGGCTCAAACCGGACGGCCCGGCCCGGTTGTGCTGGCTTTGCCCGAGGACATGTTGTCGGGACCAGTGCAGGGGCAGGCGGTTGCCAAGGCCGCGCTACCCTCAGGCGCGGCGTCAGATGGTGACATTGCCGCCGTGGTTGAGCGTTTGGCGAAGGCTGAGCGGCCCTTTGTCATTGTCGGCGGCTCAGGGTGGAATGCGCAAGCGGCCGTGGCCCTTGGTGAATTTGCCAGCAAGATGGGGCTACCGGTGGGCGCTTCCTTTCGGTGTCAGGATTTCCTTGATAACCGGCATCCCAATTATGTGGGGGATGTGGGGATCGGGATTAATCCCGCTTTGGCGGACCGGGTTCGGGACGCAGACGTTATTTTGGCGCTGGGCGCACGTTTGGGCGAGATCACAACCTCCGCGTATACTTTGCTGACACCGCCTGTGTCTGCGCAGGACTTGATCCACATTCATCCAGATCCGTCAGAGCTTGGCCGGGTTTACCGACCAAACCTTGCAGTCGTGGGCCAACCCGGTGCTGTTGCCATGCAACTGAACGCGGCGGCTAAACCCAAAGACCGTGGCGATTTTGTATCGCAGGCGCGCGCTGAGTATATGGCGTGGCAAGAACCGCAAGAAACACCCGGCGCCTTGAAGATGGAGCAGGTGATCGCCCATTTGAACGATGCTTTGGACGATGAGGCGATTTTGACCAATGGCGCGGGGAACTATTCGGCTTGGTTGCACCGCTATTACAGGTATCGCGGATGGCGCACACAGCTTGCCCCGACATCAGGCTCAATGGGATATGGTTTGCCAGCCGCCATCGCCGCAAAACTGCAATACCCGGACCGGGACGTGATTTGCCTTGCCGGAGACGGGTGTTTTCAGATGGTCAGTCAGGAATTTGGAACCGCCTGCGAGCAAAACGCCAATGTCATTGTGTTGGTGGCCGATAACGGGATGTATGGCACAATCAGGATGCATCAGCAGAAAAACTACCCCAACCGGCCATCCGGCACCCAGCTAAAGAACCCCGATTTTGCGGCTTTGGCCCGCGCCTATGACGGGTTCGGTGCGACGGTAACCACCACGGCGGAATTTGCCCCCGCCTTCCACCAAGCCCGCGAAAGCGGCTTGCCATCAATCCTTCATCTCAGGTTGGATCCCGCAGCCTTGTCGCCAAAGCTGCGGCTTGAGGGAACCTAAAGGGCGCTTATTCCTCGTCGGTCTCAGCTTCCGCTTCGACCGGTTTGGCCTGACCGGCGGGCGTTGAGGACACACCGACCTGCGCCGGGCGCAACAGCCTCTCACCGATTGTGAAGCCGGGGTTCATCACTTGGATGATTGTACCCGCAGGCGCGTTGGGCACAGGGGCCTCAAACATCGCCTGATGCAGCTGAGGATCAAACTTCTCACCAAATTCCGGATCTTGCTTTTCGATCTTGTGCTTTGCAAAAGCGGCCAACAACTCGCGCTTGGTCAGCTCCAATCCCTCGATCAAAGCGCTGGCCTGCTCCCGAAAACTGTCATCAATCGTATCAAGCGCACGGTTCATATTGTCATAAACGCTCAAAAGGTCGCGGGCCAAACGGGTTCCGCCGTAAAGTTCTGCATCACGGCGATCGCGATCCGCACGCTTCCGGGAGTTTTCCGCCTCCGCCAAAGCCCGCATCATACGGTCGCGCATGTCATCACGCTCGTTGCGTATGGCGGTCAGCTCGGCTTCCATGTCATCAAGGAAATTCCCGGAATCATCCTCAAAGGCCAACGGGTCTTCGGAAAATCCTTCCGGCTCGGGAGAAAGGCTTACCTTCTTCTCCACATCATCTTGATTCACGTCTTCAGACTTAGGAGCATCCTGCTTTGCGTCCGTCATCTTCCATTCTCCTTAGTGACCTTAGTGGTCCGAGACCATTTTACCAACCAGTTGTGCTGTGAAATCGACAATCGGAACAACCCGCCCATAATTGAGTCGGGTTGGACCAATAACGCCAACCGCACCGATAATCTTTCGTTCAGCGTTCATATAAGGAGAAACCACCAAAGATGAACCCGAAAGTGAAAAGAGTTTGTTCTCTGAACCAATAAAAATGCGCACGCCCTCAGCACCCTCGGCCAAGTTCAAAAGCTGAGAGACGCCTTCCTTCTGCTCTAGGTCATCGAAGAGCTGGCGAATACGCTCCAAATCCTCTTCTGATGCCCCGTTTGACAACAGTTGCGAGCGGCCGCGAACAATCAGCCGGTCCATGCCATCGGCTTGGGCCAACCACTCGGCGGTTCCGGCCTTGATCAAGGCGCGGGTGATCTTATCAAGCTCATTCTGGCGCGCTTTGATCTGCGTGTTGATCAGCCCGCGCATGGCCTCAAGGGAATGGCCCTCAAGCACGGCGTTCAGAAAATTTGCAGCCTCACGCATAGAAGACGGGGTCATGCCGGTGGGCGGTGTGAAGAGCCGATTTTCCACATGGCCGTCCGTGGTCACCAAAACCGCCAGTGCCTGCGAGGGCGACAGCGAAACGAATTCCACGTGCTTGATGGTGGTTGCATCCCGTTTGGGCGACAACACAATGGAGGCGCTATGGGTCAGACCCGACAAAACCTCGCCGGCCCGGTCCAGCGTGTTGGACATACCGTCGTCTTTGCTGGACATGGAGGACTCAATCTCGGAGCGCTCGTTGCCATCAATATCGGCCACTTCCATCAACCCGTCCACAAACAGGCGCAAGCCAAGCTCGGTCGGCAAACGCCCGGCAGATGTGTGAGGACTGTCGAGCAGGCCCAGTTGCTCCAGATCTTGCATCACATTGCGAATGGTGGCCGCTGAAATACGCTCCGAGATTTGACGCGACAGCGTGCGCGAGCCAATCGGATCACCGGTCGCGATATATTCCTCCACAACGCGCCGAAACACCTCGCGGCTTCTGTCATTCAATTCTGAAAGCGGTGTGGGCTGCATAGCTCGATTCGACTTGGATGCGGTCAGGCAAGGTAGAAAACCCAGAGGCTCAGGTCAACAATTGGCATGGGTCACTTTCTGGGATATGAGCAGCGCTAAATGTCGCAAGGAGACTGACAATGCGCCCATCTGGTCGTCAAACCAACGAAATCCGCCCCATTGTGATTGAAACCGGTGTGAGCATGCATGCGGAAGGATCCTGCATTATCTCTTGTGGCAACACAAAAGTAATGTGCACAGCCAGTCTAGAGGAGCGTGTTCCGCCATGGTTGCGCAATTCGGGGCTTGGCTGGGTAACTGCTGAATATGGAATGTTGCCGCGCGCAACCAACACCCGCAACCGCCGCGAAGCAACTGCGGGCAAACAGTCTGGCCGTACCCAGGAAATTCAGCGCTTGATTGGGCGGTCCTTACGGGCTGGTGTGGACCGGGTCGCTTTGGGTGAGCGGCAGATCAGCGTGGATTGTGATGTGCTTCAGGCAGATGGCGGAACGCGCTGCGCCTCCATCACTGGTGGCTGGGTCGCTTTGCAACTGGCCGTGAATAAATTGCTGGCGGCGGGCGACCTGAAGTCCAATCCGATCACCGGGCATGTGGCGGCGGTCAGCTGCGGCATCTTTGGCGGACAACCCGTTCTTGATCTCGACTATGCAGAGGATTCCGAGGCCGGAACAGACGCCAATTTCGTGATGACCGGCGACAAGCAGATGATCGAAGTCCAAGGCTCCGCCGAGGGGGCAACCTTTAGCCGAGCCGATCTCAACACGCTTCTTGATCTGGCAGAACTCGGCGTGGATGCGTTGGTTGCAGCTCAGCTCAAGGCCGTGTCTTGATATGCGGCGGCTGACTGAAACCAAGATCGTTCTCGCATCGCACAACAAAGGAAAATTGCGCGAAATCGCCGCTTTGTTGGAGCCGTTGGGCGTCTCAGTCACATCCGCCGCCGCCCTGGGCTTGGAAGAGCCCGACGAAACCGAGGACACGTTTGAGGGCAATGCCCGGCTCAAAGCCCATTTCGCAGCCAAGGAAAGCGGGTTGCCTGCTCTGTCAGATGATAGCGGGCTGGAAGTGGATGCGCTGGGCGGTGATCCCGGTGTCTATACCGCTGATTGGGCAGAGACGCCCGATGGCCGGGATTTTCCCATGGCAATGGAAAAGGTCCACAATCTGTTGGAGGCAAAAAACGCGGCCACCCCGCGAACCGCCCGTTTTGTGTGTACCCTGTGCCTTGCCTGGCCTGACGGACATGACGAAATTTACCGCGGCGAGGTGTCCGGGCAACTGGTTTGGCCCATGCGCGGTGATTTGGGCTTTGGGTTTGATCCGGTCTTCATGCCAGACGGGGAAACCGTCACTTTTGGCGAAATGGACCCAGACAAAAAGCACGGTATGAGCCACCGGGCGGTCGCCTTTGCAAAGATGTTGAAGGGCGCATTGTCCCAACATGCCTGAGCGCGCCGCCGGCTTTGGCATCTACATCCATTGGCCCTTTTGTGCCGCGAAATGCCCTTATTGCGATTTCAACTCCCATGTCAGGCGCGCGGTTGACCACGATGCGTGGCGTGCCGCACTTTTGACCGATCTGCGACATCAGGCAGACCTGTCGGACACAAGGACAGTCACATCCATCTTTTTTGGTGGTGGCACGCCCAGCTTGATGCAGCCCGCCACAGTTGGCGCATTAATAGACGAGGTTGCCAGCCTGTGGGATGTCGCAGACGATCTGGAAATCACCCTCGAAGCAAATCCAACATCCGTGGAGGCGGATAAATTCAAGGCCTTCCGATCGGCGGGGGTCAACCGCGTCTCCATGGGCATTCAGGCACTCAACGATCCCGATCTCAAAGCGCTTGGACGCATGCACAGCGCCGCAGAAGCAATGGCCGCTTTCGACGTGGCCCGGTCACAGTTTGAACGGGTCAGCTTTGACCTGATTTATGCGCGGCAAAACCAAACGCTGCGTGATTGGCAGGACGAGCTGGCGAAAGCCTTGGCAATGGCCGTTGATCACTTGTCGCTTTATCAGCTGACCATCGAGCCCGGAACTCGCTTTGGTGAGCTATACAGCCTGAACAAATTGCGCGATCTGCCCGGTGATGATCTCGGTGCGGATCTATATGACGCGACCCAATCGTTATGTGCTGCGGCTGGAATGCCATCTTACGAGATTTCAAACTACGCCCGCAGCGATGCGATGTGTCGGCACAACCTGACCTATTGGCGTTATGGGCCGTATTTGGGCGTTGGGCCCGGGGCGCATGGGCGGATGATGACAAATGGAGAAAGATTTGAAACCGCCTCGCACAGCAACCCGGAGGCTTGGCTGAGCGCGGTTGCGGAACGCGGCACAGGTCTTAGACATCGAACCAAACTGTCCCCGTCAGATATGGGGACAGAATATGCGCTGATGAGCATGCGGCTCGCCGAGGGCATGTCCCTCAACCGGTTTCAAACCCTATCTGGTCGAATTATCGGCTTGGACCAAATAGGTGACTTAATTAGTCGGGATTATATAGAACACGATGAGGACACGCTTCGCGCCACTCCAAAAGGCCGCCCAGTCCTAAACTCCCTGCTACAACAGATGCTGGCATGACCCTACTGGGATAGCAGCTGCATGAGCGCATCCAGTTGATCAAGGTTCTTGTATTTAACCGTCAGCTTGCCGCCCTCCCCGCCTGCGGTCTGATCGATGGACACAGGCATGCGCAACTGTGCACTCAAATCGGATTCAATGGCGCGGGTGTCAGCATCTTTTTCGGTGGTCTCTTTGCGCTGCTTTGCAGGGCTTGGCGCAGTGCCAGATTTTGCCAAACGCTCAGCCTCGCGGACGGACATACCACCTGCGATAATTTTCTTGGCCAACCCGCTGGGATCGTCCGCCGTGATCAACGCACGCGCGTGACCTGATGACAACCGCCCCTGCCGCACATGATCAAGCACATCCGCAGGTAGGTTCAACAAGCGCAACAGATTTGCGATATGAGGCCGGCTTTTGCCCAAAGCCTCCGCCATCTGTTCTTGGGTATGGCCGAAATTATCCATCAGCTGGCGGTAGCCCATCGCCTCCTCAATCGCGTTGAGGTCGGCACGCTGGATGTTCTCAATGATCGCCAGCTCAAGAACTTCGGTGTCAGTCAACGTCCGCACAAGCACAGGCACTTCATGAAGCATTGCAGCCTGCGCCGCACGCCATCGCCGTTCGCCCGCGACAATCTGGTAAAGACCCGCATCATTGGGATCAACACGCACAATCAACGGCTGGATGATGCCCTTCTCCTTGACCGACGCCGTCAAGTCTTCCATGTCCTCAGGCGCAAAATCACGGCGGGGCTGATCGGGGTTTGGCCGGACCTTTTCGATCGGCACACGCAACTCCGCGTTGCCGCCAGACGCCTTTTGCGAAGACCCGGCGTCGCGCTTGTCGCCATCATCCACATCAGCCAGAAGCGCGCTCAACCCCCGGCCAAGACCCTTAGATTTGCTCTTGTTTGCCACTCGCTCTCTCCCGTTGTCCGCAGCCTATGCCGCCACAGTATCTTTCATACGTTGTAAAAGTTCAGCCGCCAGCTTCTGATAGGCAACACTCCCGGCGCTACGATGATCATAAATCAACGCGGGCAGAGAAAATGATGGCGCCTCGCTAAGCCGCACATTTCGCGGAATAATGGTCTTATAGACCAGCTCCCCGAAATTCTCGCGCACGTCTTTTTCTACGTCGCGGGACAAGTTGTTGCGTTGGTCGAACATGGTTAACACAACACCTTGTATGGTGAGCGCGGGATTGATCGATTGACGGACCTCGCGAATGGACAGCATCAACTGCGACAAACCCTCAAGGGCGAAAAATTCGCATTGCAGCGGCACCAGCACATGCTTGGCCGCCACCAAGGAGTTGATGGTCAGCAAATTCAGCGACGGCGGGCAATCGATCAACACATAATCATATTGCGACAAATAATCGGCCTGCTTCTCAAACGCATCCTTTAGGCGCATCACCCTCCGTTTGTCCGAAAACAGCTCAATATCAACAGAGCTAAGATCGGAATTGGCAGGCAGGATCATCATGCCCGGAACGATGGTCTCTTGGGCAATATCGGCAATATCTTCGCCAGACACCAAAAGATCGTAGGTTGTTTTCTCCCGATCCTGTGTCGACACCCCTAACCCGGTCGAGGCATTCCCCTGTGGATCGATATCGATCATCAAAATACGGCGACCCACCGCCGCCAATGCTGTCGCAAGATTGATTGTGGTGGTTGTTTTACCCACCCCACCCTTTTGATTTGCGACTGCGATAACCTTAGGTTCAGCGCTGGTTTGCACGTGAAAACCCCTTGATTTTTATAATGCGGGCTAGTGGATCGGTGAGACTCGGGATGAGTTCAGGGGTTATATTCCAGCTTTCCAGGGCCTGCGTCAATTCCGCATTGAAGGTTTGACCCTTGGGAAACAGGCAGATTGGCTCAATTCCGCCGTGCAGCTCTGCCAGCTCAAGAAGCTCCGACAAGGACGCAAAAGCGCGGGCGGTGACAATATCCGCCCCAATAGGCTCAACGGTCTCTATCCGGCGCTCCAATATCTCTAGATCCAGATCAAGATCGCGAGCGACAGTTCGCAGGAAAGCACATTTCCGGGCGTCACTTTCCACGAGAACAACGCGGATACCTCGAGCAGACATTTTGGACAGGATAGAGATCACGACACCCGGCAAGCCGCCACCGGACCCAATATCAAGCCAGAGCGCACCCTGATCCGCATCGGAAAGGGCGAATAATTGAGCCGAGTCGCTAAAGTGGCGATGCCAAATGTCATCAATGGTCGATTTGGCAACAAGATTGATTGACGGATTCCACTTTACCAAAAGCCGGCGATAGGCCTCCAAAAGATCCAATGTTTCACGTGAAACATCAAAAACATCACCAAAATTGGCCATTTGGCAGACACTATCCGGCAATTTTCACCGAGCCCCGACGTATCTTCATCAAAATGACCGCCAACGCCGATGAGGACACACCCTCGATCCGACCCGCATCTGCGATTGTCGCTGGTCGAGCCTTTTCCAGCTTCTCCTGGCACTCAACCGACAGGCCCGAAACGGACGCATAGTCCAGATCACTAGGGATAATCACCCCCTCATCCTTTTTCAAGGCCTCAATCTCTTGACGTTGACGCTCAACATAAGGGGCATATCGAGCGTCTTTTGCCAATTGCGCGACGGCCAGAGGGTCAGCGTCCGAAAGCTCAGGCCAAAGCCTGCACAAATCCTCGAAAGTCACATCCTTGTGGCCCAACAAATCCAAGGCCGACCGTCTTGTCCCATCTTTGTTGAGATGGATGTCAAACCTTTCAGCCTCATTCGGCGTAGTGTTGAGACTATCCAGCTGATCCCGCACGCGCTCCAGCCCATCCATCTTAGCCGAAAACGCGCGGCTGCGCGCATGACCCACACAACCAATGCCCTCTCCCAGCGGCGTAAGGCGCTGGTCAGCGTTGTCAGCCCGTAGCGACAATCGGAACTCTGCCCGTGAAGTGAACATTCGATACGGCTCTGTCACACCAGATGTGGTGAGATCATTTATCATCACCCCTATATATGATGATTGCCGCGAGAAAACTGTCTTGCCTTGATCCCGCGATCGGCGCGCCGCATTGATGCCAGCCACCAGCCCTTGGGCAGCCGCTTCCTCATATCCCGTGGTTCCATTGATCTGTCCGGCCAAGTACAGACCCGGAAGAGCCCGAAGCTGAAGATCGTCCGATAAGGCACGCGGATCGACAAAATCGTATTCGATGGCGTAACCGGGCTGCAGTATTTCTGCATTCTCCAACCCCGGAATTGTCGCGACGTAGTCTTGCTGAACATCTACCGGCAAGGAGGTTGAAATGCCGTTCGGGTAAATCACGTCGTCAGACAGGCTTTCAGGCTCCAAAAACACCTGATGCGCCGATTTATCACGAAAACGGACCACTTTATCCTCGATCGATGGGCAGTATCGTGGACCAACCCCATCGATATGCCCGCCATACATGGCTGATCTATTCAAGTTTTTCTCAATTATGTCGTGGGTCTGGGAATTCGTGAACGTAATCCCGCACGAAACCTGCGGCGCGACCGGCTGGCCAGACAAAAACGAAAACAGCGTCGGATCATCATCACCCGGCTGTATGCCGACCAATTCCCAATTAATCGTTTTGCCATTCAATCTGGGCGGCGTGCCGGTCTTCAGCCGCCCCAAGGGCAAATCAAGGTCTCGCATGCGGTCGGCCAATCGGCTGGCAGATGCATCCCCGACACGTCCGCCCGGTCGCGATACATCGCCCACATGTATAATACCGTTCAGGAACGTACCCGTTGTCAGAACAACGCTGGGCGCTTTGATAGTAGCCCCGGAGGCCAGAGAAACACCGCCAACAGCGTTTGCATTGACGATCAGATCAACAACCTCTCCCTCGACAACATCAAGGTTTTCTTGGTCTTTCGTGACCTCTTGCGCGAATTCACGGTATCTTTTCCTGTCCGCCTGCGCACGAGGACCCTGCACCGCAGGCCCCTTTCGACGGTTCAGCAACCTGAACTGGATACCTGCGTAATCAGCCGCGCGCCCCATGATACCATCAAGCGCATCAATCTCACGCACCAGATGACCCTTGCCAAGACCGCCGATGGCTGGATTGCACGACATCTCGCCAATGCGATCAAACCTATGGGTAATCAAACAGGTTCGCGCACCCATACGGGCACTCGCATGCGCCGCCTCGGTCCCGGCGTGACCGCCCCCGACAATTATGACATCAAACTCATGTTTCACGTGAAACAATCCTATTTCCCAATACAGAAGCTAGAGAATATCTCGCCCAGAACGTTTTCTATGTTAAACTTACCAACCAGCTGATCCAGATGGGTGGACGCTTCCCTTACCCGCTCCGAGACCAGTTCTATATCATAATCGTTCTGATCGATCAAAGAAACCGCTTCACCCAAAGCATCCTTGGCGCGTCCCAGATTATCCTTGTGACGTTGCCGGGTCAGCGAGGATGCTCCCCCCACCTCATCGCTCAAAGCCAAGCTGATCCGCTCCACAAGCTCATCAATCCCGTCTCCGGTCTTGGCCGATAAACGAAATCCGCCACCATCAGATGAAAGATCGGACTTGCCGTAGACAATGATATCCTTCGGGCCAAGGCTGACATCCAAATGATCCAGATCGTCTGCCTGCTCGATCATCACGATCCTAAGGTTGGCGTCTTGCGATCTTTGGCGCGCGCGCTCAATGCCAATAGTCTCCACAAGATCATCCGTCTCATGAAGACCGGCGGTGTCCAACAGCACCACCTCGTAGCCGCCCAAATTCAAACCAACCTCGATCACATCGCGGGTGGTACCTGCAACCTCCGAAGTGATCGCAACCTCGCGACCAGACAAAGTGTTGAGCAGCGTTGATTTCCCCACATTGGGCTTTCCAACGATTGCCACGACAAAACCATCCCTGACGATCTCAGCGGAACGCGCGCCCTGCAGCTCAAAGTCGAAAGACGTCATCAATTCCTGAATATCAGCCCGCAACGTCGAGAGCAGATCAGCCGGCAGCTCCTCATCAGAAAAGTCAATGCTCGCAGCCATTAAGCTATTGATTTTTAATAGTTTATCCGCCCACCCGGCAACTTTATCGGATAGCTCACCGGTCATCACCCGATTGGCCTGCCGCCTTTGCTCTTCGGTCTCGGCCTCTATCAAATCCGCAAGCCCTTCGACCTGAACAAGATCCATCTTGCCATTGATCAAGGCCCGGCGCGTGAACTCCCCCGGCTCCGCCAGCCTGCACCCATCCATTGAGCCCAGCACAGACAAAAGCGTATCCACGACAGAATTGCTGCCATGGGTCTGCAGCTCCACGACCGGCTCACCGGTAAAACTGGCCTCGCCGTCAAATCGCAGGGCAATCCCGGTATCGATCGCCTCTCCGGTCTCAGGGTGAGAGAATTTCCGAAGGTAGGCATGCCGCGCCTGTGGCAGTGGACCTGACAACATCTCAGCCACCGCCAACGCCTTTGTGCCAGACAGGCGGATAACAGAAACGCCCGCACGACCGCGGGCGCTTGCCAAAGCAAAAATGGTGTCAGAAACCGACATGAGATCTAGCGCATCAGCGTCAGGTGTTCATGGAATCGAAGAATTCCGCATTGCTCTTGGTTTGTTTCAGCTTGCCCAAAAGGAACTCAACCGCATCGGTTGTGCCCATCGGATTAAGGATACGTCTGAGCACAAACATCTTCGTAAGGTCGTTCTTATCCACCAAAAGCTCTTCTTTGCGTGTGCCAGACTTGAGAATATCCATGGATGGGAACACGCGCTTATCTGCGACCTTGCGATCCAGAACGATTTCAGAGTTACCGGTTCCTTTGAATTCCTCAAAGATGACCTCATCCATCCGGCTACCTGTATCGATCAGGGCGGTGGCGATGATCGTCAACGAGCCACCTTCCTCAATATTCCGAGCCGCACCAAAGAAGCGCTTTGGACGTTGCAGCGCGTTGGCATCAACACCACCGGTCAGAACTTTACCCGAGGACGGCACAACAGTATTATAGGCGCGGCCCAGACGCGTGATGGAATCCAGCAAGATGACAACATCGCGCTTATGCTCGACCAAACGCTTGGCTTTCTCAATCACCATTTCAGCAACGGCCACGTGACGGGTCGCAGGCTCATCAAAGGTGGAGGACACAACCTCCCCCTTCACAGATCGCTGCATGTCGGTAACTTCCTCGGGCCGCTCATCGACCAAAAGGACAATCAGGAAGCACTCTGGGTGATTGGCCTCGATGGAGTTCGCAATATTTTGCAAGATCACCGTTTTACCGGTTCTGGGCGGGGCCACGATCAGTGAACGCTGGCCTTTGCCTATGGGTGCGACAAGATCAATGACGCGCGCCGATTTGTCTTTGATGGTAGGATCGTCGATCTCCATCTTGAGCCGCTCATCGGGATAAAGCGGAGTAAGGTTTTCAAACGCGACCTTGTGGCGGGCCTGTTCGGGCGTGGTAAAGTTGATCAAGGACACTTTAACCAAGCCAAAGTACTTTTCATTGTCCTGCGGCGCCTGAATGACGCCCTCGACCGTGTCGCCAGTACGCAAGGAGAACTTTCGGATCTGATTGGGACTGACATAAATGTCGTCGGGGCCAGACAGATAATTGGCCTCAGGCGAGCGCAAGAACCCAAACCCGTCTTGCATCACTTCCAAAACACCATCGCCGGAAATCTCTACCCCTTCTTCTGCCAGCTCCTTGAGGATCGCAAACATCATGTCGCCTTTGCGCATGGTGGACGCGTTCTCGATCTCAAGGCCCTCAGCCATGGTCAAAAGGTCGGCTGGGCTCTTTGCCTTCAAGTCAGCAAGAGACAGCTCGTTAAAATCCATAGACGTATCCATAAGGAGGAGGCTTTCGTGATGTGTTTTGATACAATATCGGGGAATTTGAGTCGGGGACCCGCTCAATGCAAAAATACATACGGATCAGCGGGTCGCTTGTCAAATATTGCCTAGAAGGGCTTCACCACGACCATAATCACGATAATGATCATCAACACTGCTGGGATCTCATTGAGTAAGCGAAATGTTTTTGACGAGACCGCGTTTTGACCCAGCTCGAAGTCCTTTTGGCGCTTGGCCAGCCAGACATGATAGAGCGTCATCGCTATCACTGATAATAGTTTGACGTAAAACCAAATATCCGATCCGAAGTCGATGATACCTGGCGTGCCAATGAGTAAAATCCCAAAGAGCCATGTTGCGATCATGGCCTTGTTCATAATAAATTTCAGAAGCTTTCTTTCCATCACCACAAAGACAGACGTGTCAGCTACGCCCGCGTCGATTTGCTCCGCGTGATATACAAAGATGCGCGGCAGATACAAAAGCCCCGCCATCCAGGAAATGACGCTCACGATATGCCCAACCTTGATCCAAAGATAATAGGTGCTGAGAAAATCAGCCACGGATCACCTTGAGCATGTGTTCCACATGGTTTGGGTTGGTCCATTGGGTGATGCCGTGACCAAGATTGAAAATATGCCTTCCGCCTGCAAACCCCTCTTTGATGCGCGACACTTCGGTCTTCAAGGCTTGACCGCCCGCCTCCAATAAAATCGGATCCAGATTTCCCTGAACACATGTCTTTGGCTGAAGGTGCTCAACCGCCCAACCTACAGGCACAGACGTATCCAGACCTAACCCCTCAAAGGCGCCTGAATCCGCAAAAAGCGTATAGTTTGGACCAGCCCCACGCGGAAAGGCGATGACCGGCACATCTGGATATTTTTGCCTCAGAGCTTCCCG
>CAKZTM010000011.1 GCA_937920555.1 uncultured Paracoccaceae bacterium
TTCTCTATGCCGCAAGGTGGGCTTGAGGCTCTGAACGGCGACCCGCTTAACGTGCTCGGCTATCAATACGATCTGGCCTGTAACGGCTACGAGCTGATCTCCGGCGCGATCCGGAACCACAAGCTCGATATCATGTACAAAGCCTTTGAGCTGGCCGGTTATGGCAAAGACGAAGTCGAAAAACGCTTCGGCGGCATGGTCAAGGCGTTCCAATTCGGCGCACCACCCCACGGGGGCTGTGCGGCGGGTATCGACCGGATTGTGATGCTTCTGGCCGATGAGCAGAATATCCGCGAAGTGATCATGTTCCCCATGAACCAGCGCGCGGAAGATTTGATGATGGAGGCGCCCTCCGAGCCGCTCAACGAGCAGCTTCGCGAACTATCCTTGCGCGTTATCCCGCAGGAGTAGGCGCCGCCGCGTCACATGAAACCCGGTTAGCCCAAGCATGACCAGAAATGGCAAAAAGACGGGCGGGACCGGGACCGCGGCCATTTGCAGCTCTAACGTGCCGGTCAAATGTGTGTTGGTATCGTCATTGGTGGCGAACATGCGGAAGTGAAAATCAGTGGGGCGCTTGTTTTTAAGGGTAAGCCCCCGACCCTCGTATAAAAAACCGTCGCGGCCAGAGCGTGCATCAAGCAATTGTTGATCCTCAGCCCGCAAAATGCTCGCCGCTTGTTGCCGGTCATGGCTGCCATTGTAATCCCAGTCGAACATGTGGTTGCCAGCAGCAAAGTCATGGCCGATCAAGTCCCACTCAAACACTCCGTAATTGTTTCTGACATCCAGATTATAGGTGAAAAAGACCTTATTTCCTTTGACGATCAGACTTGTTTCGCCGGGGCCTTCCACGCTCCAATGTACGGCGTTTGCAGGATAGGACATCAGGCTGATGGCAATCAAAATCAGGGTGCTTGGGCGGCTGAACAGCCTATGAAAAAGAGTTCGAACCATGCTGCTGCTCCTGATTTCTGAGATCAAAACGACGTTGGGCGGGGGTCTCCCGCGCTTGCCACAATCTGGCCATAATTGTTTAAAGTTCAGTTACCCGCAGGGGCAAAAACTGCGCCTTGCGCCAAATAAAAGGCCCGCAAGGGCCGGGTCACAGCTGTTTTGGTGATCGGCATTCCCTTGCCGATGTAACAAAGTTGGCCAAAATGAGTTGATGTCACGCCAAGAAAGGCTAAATTTGGAGAACTCTTGCGCCAAAGGGATGTTAACCAGTCGTTAACCCTGTGGGGCAAAGAGTAGAGGGCATTGGATTGCTTGGGGACACGACTCGGAGGACCCGGTACATGACCGAAGATGCAGGCGAATTTAACCCGATTATTCTGTTTGGGATCGTTGTGGCAGTGTTTGCCAACGAATATTTCAGCGTTTTGGCGCTGATGTCCTAAACACGGTACGCTCCATTTTGACGTTTGACGGGACGGTGCGCTTCTCGCGACCGAGCCTGTCTGGCGTCAACTATCAAAAAACTCCGAAGATTGCTTTTTGCAATCCACCCCTTGGCGTGGCATCGGTTTCGCGCGATTTTGGACCTCCTGAATATTGGAGCCCAAAGTGACCAAGTCCAAGTATTTCGCGCCCACGGGTGGCCATCCTGCCCAGACAGAATTGCTCACAGATCGGGCCGTCTTTACGGATGCCTATGCGGTCATTCCCAAAGGCACAATGCGCGATATTGTGACCAGTTTTCTGCCATTTTGGGACGATACGCGGCTTTGGGTGATTGCGCGTCCGCTAAGCGGGTTCTCGGAGACATTCTCTCAATATATCATGGAAGTGCAGCCGGGTGGGGGCTCTGCGCGACCTGAAATGGACCCGCAGGCGCAAGGGGTTTTGTTTGTGGTGGAGGGCTCCATCAGCGTGACGTTTGACGGCGCAATCCATGTGATGGGCGAGGGCGGTTACGCCTATTTGCCTGCGGGCCTTGAATGGACGCTCAGCAATGACAGTGACGCGGTTGCGCGGTTCCATTGGATCCGAAAAGCCTATGAGGCGGTGGAAGGGCTGGAGCATCCCGAGCCCTTTGTGACCAACGAGGCCGATGTTGCCCCAACCGTCATGCCGGATACTGACGGTAAATGGGCGACTACGCGGTTTGTGGACCCGACCGATATGCGCCACGATATGCACGTCACCATCGTCACGTTTCAGCCCGGCGCGGTGATTCCGTTTTGTGAAACCCATGTGATGGAACACGGGCTTTACGTGCTGGAGGGCAAGGCGGTCTACCGGCTCAATCAAGACTGGGTAGAGGTGGAGGCGGGCGATTACATGTGGCTTCGCGCATTTTGCCCGCAGGCCTGCTATGCGGGTGGGCCGGGGCCGTTCCGGTACTTGCTTTACAAGGATGTAAACCGTCATATGAAACTGACGCGGCCGATGGGATAGCCGCAAAGGCATACCCGGAGACACATCATGAGCGACCTGGGATTTGAAGGTCTGGCGGTCGGATACGACATTCCCGCTTTGCCGGGAATGGATGTGGGGCAGGTGGAAACGCCGTGCCTTATCCTCGATCTTGATGCGCTGGAGCGCAATATCACCAAGATGGGTGCATTTGCTCAAACCATGGGCGTGGCGCATCGGGCTCATGGCAAAATGCACAGATCGGTCGATGTGGCGGCTTTGCAGATGCGGCTGGGCGGTGCCTGCGGAGTGTGTTGCCAGAAGGTGTCCGAGGCAGAGGCGTTCGTGCGCGGCGGGATCACGGATGTGCTGATCTCTAATCAAATTACCCAATTGTCAAAGATCGACCGGATGGCACGGCTCCCGCAAATGGGCGCGCGTATCTGCGTGTGTGTGGACGACCTGCGCAATGTGGCGGACTTGTCGGCGGCGGCCCAGCGGCACGGCACGCATTTGGGCTGTCTTGTGGAAATGGAGGTGGGCGCTGAGCGTTGCGGGGTGATCACAAGCCAAGATGCGGTTGAGATTGCGCGCGCGATCACGGACGCGCCGGGCCTGACATTTGAGGGCATCCAAGCCTATCAGGGTGCCATGCAGCATGTTTTGCACCACAGGGACAGACAGGCAGAAGCCGCGCGTGTTATCGCCAAGGTTAGCGATGTGCTCCAAGCGATGACGGGGGCTGGGCTGAAGGTTGAGACTGTGACCGGTGCGGGGACAGGCTCGTTCCAGTTTGAAGGCGCATCTGGGATCTATACGGAGCTGCAATGCGGCTCTTATGCGTTTATGGACGCGGATTACGGGCGTGTGCTTGATGGTGCGGGCGACAGGTTGGATCAGGGGACGTGGGAAAACGCGCTCTTTGTGCTGACCAGTGTGATGTC
This sequence comes from uncultured Paracoccaceae bacterium, assembly GCA_937920555.1. Lineage (GTDB taxonomy): Bacteria > Pseudomonadota > Alphaproteobacteria > Rhodobacterales > Rhodobacteraceae > CAKZTM01. Next base: position 3,303 of record CAKZTM010000011.1, read on the forward strand.
CCATGTGAAAGCCGACAGGGCCGTGGTGGATGCGGGACTAAAGGCGCTGTCAGTTGATAGTGGTCTGCCGGTGGTGTTTGGCCGCGAAGATCTGGAATGCCTAAATTGCTCGGACGAGCATGCGGTGATCCGTGATCCGGACGCTGTGCTTGGCATCAATGAGCAGGTCAAACTGGTGCCGGGGCACTGCGATCCGACCTGCAATCTGCATGATTGGTATGTGGGCGTCCGCGGCAACAAGGTAGAGGTCGTGTGGCCCGTGTCCGCCCGTGGTAAATCCTACTGAAATGCCCGCTTTAAAGCGGAACGCTCTAGGGTTTGAGGCAAATTCGGGATCCCCGACAGTAGAGCCTCCTAAAAAACCTGCAACGCCCTTTTAGGAGGCCGCCCGGTCAAGCGACCTGATATCGGTGCGGTAGGTATTGGCCCTTGTGATCCAGAATAAGTGGCCGATGCTCTAGCGCCTGATACTATAGTTAATTTCCCTTAACTTTTGGCAGTAATGTGGATTTTTCATGCATGATTTCAAACGCCTAACATTTCTACTTTTCTAGAAGAGTAGAATCCGTCTCACCCGTCCCAAACCAAACCCGCAAAAGAAAAAAGGCGCCCCAACCGGTGCGCCTCTCTTCAACTGATAAAGCCTTTTAGACGGGCTTAGAGCGTTTCGCGTCAAACCCGGAACCACCTAAAGCTCTCTGAAATCAAAGATTTCAACGCGTTTGGTGATGCCTTCTGTCTCAAGTTAAAGGCAAAACGCTTTAGCTGCCGCCAGGCAGCGATCCCGTCCCGTTCCCGGACATGCCGCCTGCAACTTCGTCTGTGGCCTCCGCCGATAGCTCCTCGGGCAGAATAAGATTGAGCACAATCGCGATCAACGCCGCCGGAAGAAGCCCGCTGGTCATCAAAATCCGAACCGCATCGGGCAAATACTGCACCGCCTTTGGATCGAGTTGCAGCCCCAGACCAATGGATAGTGCTATGGCGAAAATGACCATGTTGCGCCGGTTCCAGTTTACATCCGACAACATGGAGATACCGGCGGCCACAACCATGCCGAACATCACAATCACACCGCCGCCCAGCACCTCGATGGGAATTGTGCGAATGACCGCACCCACTTTTGGCACCAGACCACACAGGATCAGGAACAATGCACCAATGGTCACCACATGGCGGCTCATAACGCCGGTCATGGCGATCAGGCCCACGTTTTGGCTGAACGAGGTGTTGGGAAAGCCGCCGAACACTCCAGCGACCGCAGACCCCAGACCGTCAGCGTAAGTCGCGCCTTCGATCTCCTTGTCGGTGGCTTCGCGCCCTGCACCGCCCTTGGTTATGCCCGAGACATCACCGACCGTCTCAACTGCCGATACAAACGCCATCAGACAAAATCCGATGATCGCCGCAAAGCTCAGCTCAAAGCCGTATTTGAACGGAACCGGTAGTTGGAAAGCCGCCGCCCGGTCCCAGCTTGTGGAGATGCCCTCAAACGTGACCATGCCCATCATCAGCGCGTAAAGATAACCCGCAATGATGCCGATAAAGACCGCCGATACCGACAACATGCCCTTGGTGAAGAATTTCAGCCCAAGGGTTACCAAAATAACCACAAGAGCAGCGGACCAGTTCAAAAGTGACCCATATTCCGGCTGGTCGATGGCAGGCACACCGCCCGCGGCATACTGAATGCCGACCTTCACCAGCGCCAAACCAATCATGGTCACCACCAGCCCGGTCACAAGCGGCGGCAAAGCAAAGCGAATTCGACCGATGAACGCCCCCAGAACCGTGTGGAACAAACCTCCGATCAAAACGCCGCCAAACAAGGCCGGCAAAGCCTCTACACCCTTTCCAGCCACAAGCGGGATCATGATCGGGATAAACGCAAAAGACGTGCCCTGTACGATCGGAAGACGAGCACCCGCAGGCCCCAACCCAATGGTTTGGATCAGCGTCGCGACGCCAGCAAACAGCATCGACATTTGGATCAAATAGGTCATGTCCGGGAAGCCCTGCGCACCGGCGTCAGAGCCAAAGCCGAAACCTGCCGCCCCTGCGATGATGATCGCAGGCGTCACGTTGGACACAAACATCGCAAGCACATGCTGAATGCCCAAAGGCACCGCCTTGTGTAGTCCGGGTGTGTAATTGGGATCGCGGAGCTGCTCCGGCGTCCCAATGGAAGTATCTGTCATGTCTAGTGTTCCCTCTGTTGGATCGTTTAGGTCGGCTGTTTTCGTGACAGCTCTTTGGTGGTCTCGATGGTCCAAACCTCATTGAACCAGTGTTCCTCCAGATTGGCACCCTCACCAATCCGGTCAATCACAGCAAAAACGCCCGGATCATGCAAAGGGCAGAGCACCCCATGCCAGACATTTAGGTGATAATTAATGCAAGTCCCCGGCTTTGCCCAAAAAATAAGCGGCATGCCTGGCGCGCCGCCCTGATCGGGGGCCACGATCACCAGATACGGGTTTTGGTGCATGGGCACGAACGCCTGAGAGCCGTCCGGGTGCCGCTCCATCATCTCCAGCGTCATCGGCAAGCTGCGGGCTTGGGCTTGAAACAGACTGATCCCCGCCCGTCCGTCGCCAAAATCGAGCGCGGCCAGATCGTGAAACCGCCCGCACAAACCCTGATTGATGATTTTGTCCGGCGTGCCGTCCAAATCCAACACATCCCCAAATGGCGCAAAACCCACCTTGGTCAGGGGCTGAGGGATGAGCGTTCTGGTCACGGCAGCAGGTCCATCAGACGAAACTCCGCGATCCGCTCCACCTGCTTGCAGGCGGCTGCAAACTCCGCGTCCCGGTCGCGTGCAACCCGCGCCTTGAAGGCCGCAAGAATACTGGCCTTGTCGTGATCGCGCACAGCAATGATAAACGGAAAGCCGTGCTTGGCCACGTAATCAGCGTTCATTTGGCTGAATGTCTCACGCTCTGTGTCGGTCAATGCATCCAACCCGGCTGAGGCCTGCTCATGGGTGCTTTGCGCCGTCAACCGCTTGGCCGCCGCCAGCTTTCCGGCCAAATCGGGGTGCGCGGTCAAAACGCCCAAACGTTGCTCGGGGGTGGAACTGCGAAAGACCCGGCACAGCGCGTTGTGCAGGCCAAGGGCGGTGTCATGGGCGGCACCCAGCTCCAGATCATAAGCCCCGTCGGCAATCCACGCGGAATGCTCAAAAACACCGCCATAAGCTGCCACAAACGCCTCGCGGTCCATCTCGCTGGGGCGGGCAAAGCGCCGGTGCGGATGGGTCTTGGCCCAATGATCGGCAATCTCTTCGCGGGTGGCAAACCACACCCCGTCATGGCTTTGCGCATATTCCAAGAAATGCTGCAACGCCTGCGCACGACCCGGACGCCCCATCAGACGACAATGCAAACCCACCGACATCATCTTGGCTTGCCCGGCCTCACCTTCCCCGTAAAGCATGTCGAAACTGGCCTTGAGATATTCGAAAAACTGGGTGCCGGAATTGAACCCCTGAGGGGTGGCAAAGCGCATGTCATTGGCGTCCAGAGTGTAAGGCACGATCAATTGATCCCGCGCGCCCACTTCCATCCAATAGGGCAAATCATCCGCATAAGTGTCGGCCACATATTTGAACTGCCCGGTCTCAGAGGCCAACTGAACTGTCGTGTCCGAACACCGCCCGGTGTACCAACCGCGCGGAGGCGTGCCGGTGACTTCCGTGTGCAACCCAATGGCCTCGGCCATATCAGCCGCCTCCGCCTGAGGCGTGGCATCTTTGTACTCGATCCATTTAAGCCCGTGCGATGCGATCTCCCATCCGGCGTCTTGCATGGCGCGGACCTGAACCGGGGACCGTGCCAAAGCCGTCGCCACCCCGTAGACCGTAATGGGGATATCTTTGAGCAACCTGTGCAGCCGCCAAAATCCGGCCCGCGCACCATATTCGTAGATGCTTTCCATATTCCAGTGACGCTGGCCGGGCCAAGAGGCCGCGCCAACGATCTCGGACAAAAAAGCCTCCGAGGCGGCATCACCATGAAGGACGTTATTCTCGCCGCCTTCCTCGTAATTGAGCACAATCTGCACGGCAATTTTCGCACCGCCGGGCCAATTGGGATCCGGGGGCGTCTCACCATAACCAGACATGTCACGTGGGTAACGGCTCATCAGTCATCCCTTTATCGCTATTTCAATAGACCAGAAGATCATTGGCATTTTTCAAAAAAATGCGAAAGGACTGTCAGGAAATGCATGGACCCAGCGTCAAGCCGCACGAACGATACTGGTCATGCGCTCGATCATGAATTCCATGAACAGCCGCGCTTTGGGGTCTTGGTGACGCCTGTGGGTGTAAAGGCATGCCATTTGCACGGGCAAGGGCGGGGTGTCCTCGGCGACAACAACAAGCGCGCCCGATTGCAGATAATCGGCAACCTCAAATACCGGCTTGAGCGCAATTCCGGCCCCAAAAAGCGCCCAATCGGTCAGCACATCGCCATCATCGCTCTCAAAGCGTCCACGCACATCAAACTTGCGGTGGCCCTCAGAAGTCTGCAATTCCCACTGAAATTCGGTGGCACCGGGAAACCGCAGGTTCAGGCAATTGTGGCGGCCACGCTCGATCTCGGCCCCGGTTTTGGGGTGCCCGTGCGCGGCAATATAGGCGGGGCTGGCGCATAAAACCCGCCTGCAATCAGCGACTTTGCGAATGCGCAGGTTTGAATCCGCTGGCCGTCCCAGAAAAAATGCAATGTCGAGCCCTTCTGCGGTCAGATCAATCTTGCGATCGCTTAGACGCAAGCGCACGTCGACCAACGGATATTGCGCGGCAAATTCAGGGATGTGTGGTGCGATCAACCTGCGTCCCACCCCAAGAGGAGCGGCCACATGAAGCGTGCCGCGCGGGTTTTCAGTGGCGTCGCCAATATCCGCTTCTGCCGTCTCGACCGCCTCCAAAACCTTGCAGGCCCCCGCATAGAATATCCGCCCCTGCTCGGTTGCTGTCAGACTGCGGGTGGTGCGCTGAAACAGCCTGACCTCCAAATGCGCCTCAAGCTGCGAAATGCGCGCCGAGGCCACTGCCGGCGAAATCCGCTGATCACGGGCGGCCGCGGACATGTTGCCAAGCTCAAAGATACGGACGAAGGTGCGAATGTTGTCGAGATAGGACATTTTATTTGTTTTTTTGACACTCCTTGCGGAATGCCAAATATAGCAGAAAAATAAATCTTTGGGTAGCCTTGCTCAAACATCACGGGATGGGCGTATGTACGATCTAGCAATCATTTGGGACTGGCTGGCTTTTGCAGTGCGGTGGCTCCATGTCATCACAGCCATCGCGTGGATTGGATCGTCGTTCTATTTTGTGGCGCTGGACTTGGGGCTGAAGAAATCTCCGCACTTGCCCAAAGGGGCCCATGGTGAGGAATGGCAGGTCCATGGCGGCGGCTTTTACCATGTGCAAAAGTATATGGTCGCCCCCCCGAACATGCCCGAGCATTTGGTTTGGTTTAAATGGGAAAGCTATTCCACTTGGCTGTCGGGGGCCGCCCTTTTGATGATTGTCTATTGGGTTGGGGCAGAGCTTTATTTGATCGACCCGGCCAAGGCGGATTTGGCCGTGTGGCAGGCGGTTTTGATCTCTGCGGGGTCTCTTACGGTGGGATGGATTTGTTATGATTTCTTGTGCAAAACCAAACTGGGCGAGACACCAACGGCTCTTATGGTGCTGTTGTTTGTGATCCTTGTGGTCATGTCATGGGGCTATAACCAAATCTTCACAGGCCGCGCGGCCCTGCTGCATTTGGGGGCGTTTACGGCCACGATCATGACCGCCAATGTGTTTTTCATCATCATGCCCAATCAGCGAATAGTGGTGAAGGATTTGCAAGAGGGGCGCGTGCCCGACCCCAAATACGGGAAAATTGCCAAGCTGCGCTCGACCCATAACAATTACCTGACCTTGCCGGTGATTTTTCTGATGCTGTCCAATCACTATCCGCTTGCATTTGCGACCCAGTATTCGTGGATTATTGCCGCGTTGATCTTCTTGAGCGGCGTGACCATCCGTCATTATTTCAACACGTTGCATGCGACGGGTAAGGGGCCCACATGGACTTGGCCCGCGACGGTCATCCTTTTTATTGTCATCGCGTGGTTGTCCACGGCCAATGGCTGGAACGGCGATTATGAGGCGGTGGAAAACCAGCCGCTAAGCGCCCATGAGTTGCGGTTTGCCGATGCGGATGGTTTTGACGAGGTGCATGATATTGTGCGGGGACGCTGCTCCATGTGCCACGGTCGCGAACCGGTTTGGGAGGGTATCCGCTGGGCGCCCAAAGGGGTGTATTTGGAGACCCGCCGCGATGTTGCCCGTTCGGCCCGGCAGATTTACCTGCAAGCGGGGGTGACCCACGCTATGCCGCCTGCCAATATCACCGAGTTGCCCGTTGAGGATCGTACCCGGATTGTGCGCTGGTTTCGGCAAGCCACCGACAATTCACTGGCCGGTTTGCGCAACTAACGCCTTGCCATTTTACCCGGTTTGTCCCGGGTCTGCGTGCCCCTCGCCGGGTGCGTCAAAGGCGTTTTTCCCACTCCATTACTCCATTAATGGAGTAGAGTTGAATTCATCATAAATAACAGCGCCCTAGACGAAATTACGCGCCACAAATGGGCACGCGAAAAAATTCAAAAATACGAGAAAAACCGGTTAGAGCAGAACGCTCTAGGGGATCACCACAATATTGCCGGTATGCGCCTTTTGGATAAACGCCGTTTGCGCCGCATGAAGCTCCTCCAATGGATAGGTGGCGGCCAAAACCGGTTTAACCTCACCTGCCTCAATATACCCCACCAAACGGGTCATCACATCAAGATCAATCACAGTCGACCCCGCAAAGGTCAAATCGCGAAGATATAGCGTGCGAAGGTCCAACGACACCATCGGTCCCGCGATGGCACCCGAACAGGTGTAGCGCCCGCCGCGCTCTAACACATCGATGAGCTTGGGCCAGTCATCCCCGCCGACAATATCGGCCACAACGGTCACCTTCTCAGGCCCCAAAGCCTGCGCTAAATCGCCAGGCGCGCGATCAAGCAAAACATCTGCACCAAGCGCCCGGACCGCCGCGTGCTTGGGCAGGGCCGCCATAGCGACCACCCGCGCACCGCGCCGCTTGGCCAATTGCACCAAAGCGCCACCCACACCACCAGAGGCACCGGTCACAAGCACCGTGTCCGCCGCACCAACACCGGCCCGCGTCAACATCCCTTCCGCTGTGGAATAGGAACAACTGAACGTGGCAAGCTGAGCATCCGACAGATCAGAGCGCACCGTCACCGCATTTTGCCCAGGCAGTGTGGTGAACTCCGCAAAGCCGCCATCCCGCTCCGAGCCGAAATACCCGGTTTTGTTCTTGTCGAGCGGATCGCTCGCGTCGCGCAACCAATTGTCTGAAATCACCCGCTCGCCGATCCGCAAAGCATCAACACCTGCACCAACGGCCACAATCTCCCCGCACACATCAGCCCCTTGGATGCGTGGAAAGGCAACCGGTGCGCCGCCCCAAGCCGGATCCTCCGCATCCACCGTTGCGTGACCCTCACCCAAAGTGGCCTCGGTCACTGCCTTGGAATACCAACCCGACCTCGTGTTCACATCCGTGTTGTTCAGACCGCAGGCACCTACGCGGATCAAAACTTCCCCCGCGGCCGGCTCGGGACGCGGCCAATCGGTGCGCCAAACCAATTGATCCATCCCCCCATGCCCCATGGTGACCATCGCGCGCATTGTCTTTGGCAGTGTCATGGGCTCTCTCCGGCTTGCATCAGGCACCCCCCGAATACCGCGCAGAAACAAGCTGCACCAGCACCAACCCGCCCACAGAACTTGACCAAGGCGCAGCTTGGGTGATGAAGCGCCCATGAACGCGCAGGCATGAAAGTTTTTTAGACAGGTTTGCGCGGTTTTGACGTAGTATCACCCATGCAATGAAGCATCTGGAACGCAAGACATGACAATCGCGGTCAACACATTGGCGCATATTCGCTACGGGTTCGGGCTTAGCCCCGACGGCCCAGTGCTCAACGGTGCGCCCGATGTGCTGGACCAACTAAGCCGGTTTGATCCGGCCTCCAGCCGACCCAATCTGAAAACCCGATTTGATCTCCACCACGCCTTTTTGAGCGGGCGCAAAATAGAGAAAGAGATCGGAAAAACGCTGGACCGGGTCACAGCGCTGAAAACCGACATAAGGCAGATTACCTTCAAGGACTATCAAATCGAGCTGGCCCGGCAGATCAGATTGCGCGCGGGATTTGCAGAACGTTTGGCAGCCTTCTGGACCGATCATTTCACCGTCGCCGCACGAGGCCGATATCTGGGCCTGCTGCACGGCGCCTTTGTGGATGATGCGATCCGCCCGCATGTGTCGGGAAATTTTGCTGATCTGTTGATTGCCGCCACAACACATCCCGCAATGCTGCTCTATTTGGACCAAAACACCTCCATCGGGCCGAACTCCTTGGTGGGGCAAATGCGCGGAAAGGGCCTGAATGAGAATTTGGCCCGCGAAATACTGGAACTGCACACATTGGGCGTGGGCAGCGGCTATAGCCAAACGGATGTGACCCAATTTGCCGAACTTTTGACCGGCCTAAGGGTCACCCGCGCAGGCGTCGAATACCTGCCGCGCTTCGCAGAGCCGGGCAGCGAACAGGTTCTGGGCACCTCTTATGGTGGTCCAGAAGGTGCCCTCAAGGACGTGGAAAAAGCCTTGCGCGACATTGCCCTGCGCCCGGAGACCGCCCGCCATCTGGCGTGGAAACTGGCTGTGCATTTTGTGGATGATACACCGGATGCCGACCTGATCGATCATGTGGCGCGGGCTTATATTCGCAGCGGTGGCGATCTTGCGGCCACTTATGCGGCCCTGCTGGATCATCCGGCCGCTTGGGTGCCGGAACTGCGCAAAGTCAAACGGCCCGCCGATTTTGTGGTCTCCGCACTTAGGGCCTTTGGGGCCAGCGCCGATTACGTGCAAGACATGCCGATCGGCCAGTTTCGCCAAAACATCATAGCCCCGCTTTACACGATGGGCCAAAAACCTCACCAACCGCGCGGACCCGATGGTTGGCCCGAGCACGCCTCCGCCTGGATCACACCTGCAACCTTGGCCGCACGGATCAAATGGGCAACCGAACTGGCGCGAAAATATGGCCAAGATATTGACCCGCGCATGTTCGTGCAAACGGCCCTTGCGGATGCGGCCTCGGAGAATACCACCTTTCTGGTGGCAGGCTCAGAAAGCAAATGGGAAGGGATAGCACTGGCGCTGGCCAGCCCGGAGTTCAATAGGAGATGATGATGGCTCAGTCGCGACGCGCATTTTTGTCCCGTGTCGGTGCGGTCGGTTGCTCGGTGGCCGCCTCGCCGCTGATCACACCGGTGGTCTTTGCCACCGCCCCGATGGATGCGCGCCTTGTGGTGATCATCCTGCGCGGGGCTTTGGACGGGCTGGACGCGGTGCAGCCCTACGGCGATCCGGCACTGGCGCGCTGGCGCAAGACCGTCTCTGTGGGGCCTGCGGGCGGCGCCCATGACCTTGATGGTTATTTTGCGCTTCACCCGTCACTTGCGGGGCTGATGCCTTTGTGGCGGGCCGGTGAGCTGGGCTTTGTGCATGCGGTCTCTACACCCTACCGCAACAAACGCAGCCATTTTGATGGACAGGACTTTTTGGAAAATGGCGGTGCCAGCCCCGATGGCGCGCTGACCCAGGCGGAGGATGGCTGGCTCAACCGCCTGCTGCCCTTGATGGGCGGCGTGACCGAGAAAACGGCCTTCTCGGTTGGCCGCGAGCGGCTGCGGCTGGTGTCGGGCCAGGCCCCCCATTCAAGCTGGAGCCCGGATGCGGATTTGGAATTATCCGCCCAAGGCCGGCTTTTGCTGGGTGAGATTTACAAAAACGACCCGCTGTTCCACAGGGCGGCTCAGCGCGCCGCTGACATCTCTGAAGGGATGGACGGGGCGATGGGACCGGCTGCCGCTGGCCGGGCCAAAGCACTGGCGGAGTTCGCCGCTGATCGCCTCAACCGTGACACGCGGATCGCGGCGTTCTCATTGGGCGGGTTTGATACACACCGCAACCAGAAAAATACGCTGCCGCGGGCGTTGGGCGAATTGCAGGCGGCGATTTTGGCGCTCAGGGACGGGCTGGGCGACAATTGGGGCAAAACCGCCGTGCTGGCCATGACCGAGTTTGGCCGGACCGTGGCCGAGAATGGCTCGGGCGGCTCAGACCACGGCACCGGCGGGGTGATGATTACAGCAGGCGGTGCGGTGCGCGGTGGGCGCGTGTTGGGCCGCTGGCCGGGGCTGGAGGAGGCTGATCTTTTTGAGCGGCGCGATCTGATGCCCACAGATGATGTGCGGCGATACGCAGCTCATGTGATGTCGGGACTGTTTGGTGTGGCGGGCTCTGATATGGGCGCGCGCGTGTTTCCGGGGCTGGATATGGGGGATGATCCGGGGATCTTGTTGTGAGGTATTCAGCGGAATGCGCTGCGCGCACATTATTTTGAAACGCAATAGCGCTGTTTTTCGCTACGCTCAAACGCGCTTTGCGTCGGGTAAATACTCCACAAGATTTGACACCTTTTGGTCGGGGGCCTCACCACGCTCGGATTTGCCCTCCGGGGGGGATATTTAAGGGAACATTGAAAGTTCAGGCGCCATATCCCGGCAAAAGGTCGAGAATGGGCATAGTGCCGGTTTGAAGATGCGTCACTTTAGTGTCGGCGATGAGCGGACCCGGCGTCTCTACCGCGCAATAGATGCCCACATGGCCGGTTTTCGAGAATTGTTGGGGGAATTTTGGATCGGACATGCGGGCGGCCAAGGTGACACATGGGATGCGCGGATAGGTCACCCGCAATCTGACCGGACCAATGTCAAACATATCGTTTTGGCGCACATCATGGGTCGAAAGGTCCGAGATGATCAGGTTTTCGCCAAATGTGCCGGGCGCAAGCTCACGCCCGAGGGTGCGCGTCCAATAGGCGTAGTCGTTTTGACCAAAGATATAGACCGCTTGGGTTGGGCCGCCATGGTTGTCCGTGTCGACAATCACGTCGCCCTCCAGACCCAGAGGGTTGGCCTGAACAGCGCCCTCTACGGGTTTTTTGTGAATGCCCGAGCGCCCGGATTTGGTGGCAACCGGTTCAGAGGCTCCTATCAGCACATGGGTGATCCGCATTCCCGTCACGATCCGCTTGGTTTTTTCAGGTCACTTGGGTTATGGCTGATTTGGGCGCTCTGGCGCAAGTGGGATGCATTCAGATCGAAGGGGCCATCATGAAGCTGCACAATTACTTTCGGTCGTCCACATCAACGCGGGTGCGGGTGGCGTTGAACCTCAAGGCGCTGGAGACCGACTATCTGAGCTACGCTTTGCTCAAGGACGCCCATAAATCACAAAGCTATCTGGCGGCCAATCCCCAAGGTCTTGTGCCGTCACTGGAACTGGATGACGGTACGGTTTTGACCCAATCGCTGGCCATCATCGAATGGCTTGATGAGGCTTATCCAGAACCGCCCCTGCTGCCCGCGGGCGCCTTGGACCGTGCATGGGTGCGCGCCTTGGCTTATGCCATTGCCTGTGAGGTTCATCCGGTCAACAACCTGCGGCTTTTGGGCTATATCAAGCGCGAGTTCGGGGCCGATGACGGGGCGGTCAAACGCTGGTTTACCCATTGGGTGGAGACCACATTCGCGCCCTTGGAAGTTCAGCTTTCGCAATCGCCTCAAACGGGTCTGTTTTGTCATGGCGACACACCGGGGCTTGCGGATATTTGCCTTTATGCGCAGGTTTGGAACAACAAAAGGTTCGAGGTTGATATGGCGCCTTACCCGATTATCTCGCGGATTTTTGAGGCCTGTGACGCAGTGCCTGCCTTTACCAAAGCCGCCCCGCCTCATCAGCCGGATGCGGTCTGATGGAAGACTTGGGCTGGGAAGTGGAAAACTGGGTTGTGCCCGGACGGCCCGAGCACGAGATCATGCAAGGGCAGTACGCACGGCTGGAGCCTTTGTCGTTGCAAAAACATGCCTCCGCCCTGTGGGACGCTTTTGCCGAGGATAAGGAGGGGCGGGTCTGGGATTTCTTGCCCGAGGGGCCGTTTGTGTCTTTGTCACAGTTTTACAAGTTGATCCAAAAGCTGGACCCTTCGACCGACCCGTTGTTTTTTGCGGTGCGGGACTTGGCCACGGGCCAGCTTGGCGGGTTCTTGAGTTTCTTGCGGATCGCACCAGAGGCGGGCAGCATCGAGGTTGGGTTCATCACGTTTGCACCGCGCTTGCAAAATACGCCCACCGGCACGGAAGCTGTGGTGTTGATGGCCCGTAAGGCTTTTGAGCTGGGCTACCGCCGGTTTGAGTGGAAATGCAATGCGCTCAATTTGGGCTCGCGCCGGGCGGCGGAGCGCTACGGGTTTTCCTATGAAGGGATTTTCCGGCAGGCCGCTGTGGTCAAGGGGCGCAACCGGGATACGGCTTGGTTTGCCATGATCGACAGTGAGTTTGAGGCGATCAACGCGGCGTATGAGCGCTGGTTGGAGCCGCGCAATTTTATTTCGACGGGAACGCAAATCCGCAATCTGCGCGAGCTGACCTTACCCCTGTTGGCATCGCGCGACCCGAAGGTTGTGGGGTATCAAAGCGCGCCCTGACGGGCACATCTATGAGCCCAGGCTTGGGGCCTGGGCGGTTGGCGCTTGCCCGGCGGGAGTTTTGCGATCGCTTTGGCGTCGGTCTGGTTGAAAGATGCGCTCCGCGCGGGGGATATTTAAGGGAACATTGAAAGGCTCAGGGGTTGGTTTGAGCACGCTCGCCGCATACATGGGGCAGGCATAGGGAGCGGCGATATGGAACTGATAGGCGATTTTCAAAAGAGCGCGGTGCAGATGTTCTCTGCGCGGTTTGTTTGGGTCTTGGTCAAATCGCTGCTTTTGACGGTCGTGCTTTTGGTCGGCATCAGTTTTGGTGTTGGCGTTTTGCTTGATTTTTTACTGCCTGAGAGTTTTTCGCTGCCTGTGATCGGCGAGGTTAATTTTATTGATGAGATTTTGAGTGTTGCCGCGGTTCCGCTGATTTTGGTCTTGTCGGTGTTTTTGATGTTTCCGGTGGCGGCTTTGTTTATTGGTCTCTTTCTTGATGAGATTGCAGGAGCAGTGGAGCGGCGCCATTATCCGCAATTGCCGCCTGCCCGTGGATTGCCCCTTGCCGAGGCGGTCATTGACGCGGTGCAATTTGGTGCGGTGTTTGTGGCGGTCAATGCGGTGGCTTTGCTGGTCTATGTGATTGCCGCCCCACTTGCGCCCTTCGTGTTTTGGGCGGTGAACGGCTATCTGTTGGGTCGCGAGTATTTTTCGCAGGTCGCTTTGCGCAGAGTGTCTGCGGTGGATGCAAAAGCGTTAAGGCGGCGTCATCGCGGGCGGGTTTGGCTGGCCGGTGTGCTAATGGCCATCCCGCTTTCAATCCCCTTGGTGAACCTGATCATTCCGATCCTTGGCGTGGCCACCTTCACCCACCAGTTTCAGCGGTTGCGTTAGCTTTCCGGCGTTTGTGCCAGTTGTAAATCAGGGGTGCCAAAGCCCGGTCATAGGCCAGCGTTGTCAGCTGTTTGAGCCCCGGTAGGCTCACGATTTTTCCCAGCCACCTGTAGCGTGGCATGTCTGCCCACAGCACCAAAAACGCCGGTATTCCGTCGTAAAGCACCCCGTCTTTGAGTACATAAAGCCGTTTGGCGGCCTGATCGCGGGTCAAGTTCCATGGGGCCAAATCGGCAGTGTTGAGATCCTCAAACACCAAGGGCAGGGCTTGGGCACGGGCGTAATCCGCATAATGGCTGATCTCGAAATTGCAGACCGGACATTCGGCATTATAGAGGATTTTGGCGTCGCGGCTCATTCCCTAGCCGTCCGGGTTCATCCGGTTGAAGACATCGAAATACTCGATCTTCAGCACACCGGACATGATCACCGCCATCAAAATCGCCCAGAAGATCACGGTGGCCACGGTGGTCCAAACCAGCTTTTTCTTCATCATCGCGTCTTCTGGCGCAGATGCGGGTGTGCCGGGCACGACCTCGCCTGCCTCCGACTGGCTGCGCTCGCCAATGGGCAGCATGATGAACAGGATCATGAACCAGATCACTGCGAATAGTACGATTGCGCCGGTAATTGTCATATCAGACTTCTTCCAATTCGATGAGGCACCCCTGAAAATCCTTGGGATGCAGGAATAAAACCGGCTTGCCATGTGCGCCGATCTTGGGGTCGCCAGTGCCCAAAACACGGGCCCCTTGGGCTTGTAACTGGTCGCGGGCCTTCAGGATATCATCCACCTCATAGCACATGTGGTGAATGCCCCCTGAGGGGTTCTTTTCTAAAAATCCGGTGATCGGCGAGGCGTCGCCCAGCGGATATAAAAGCTCTATCTTGGTATTGGGCAGGGTGATGAAAACAACCGTGACGCCGTGATCCGGCTCGTCCTGCGGCGGACCAACCTGGGCGCCCAGAGCGGTCTTGTACTGGTCTATTGCCGCCTCAAGATCGGGCACAGCAATGGCCACATGGTTCAATCTGCCGATCATCGCAGGGTCCTTCTATTTCTGTCTGGTATATATGTGGTGGTGCGCCGCGTTGGCAAGCGGGCAGCGGTGTTGCGTATCGTCGCGGCACGCGCGTAGCCAAAGATCACCGCGGCACGCGCGTTTAGGATTCTTAATAGATACAAGTTTATCTACTTGTCCGAGATGTGATGGCCGGCATTAAGCATCTGTTAGCCATAAACGCGCTCTATCAGGGGCAGGAAACAAGTCCAAAGGTAGGATTATGGCGAGTTTGGAAGATGAGTTTGCGTTCAAATCGCAGTCACGACCGCCGAAATGTCTGGCGGGTGTGTCGATTATGCTGGTTGATGACAGCAGGTCCGTATCGGAAGCGGTGCGCATGATGGCGGTCGTCTCCGGGGCTCGGATCAGGCGGGCAGATTGCATCGCTTCGGCCCAAAGGCATATCATGCTGTTTCGACCCGATGTTGTGATCACCGACCTTGGCCTGCCTGATGGAAACGGTATCGAAGTGGCCAAAATGGTTGCTGAGAAGATCACCCCCAAGCCCGGCGTTCTGATTTTGAGCGCCGCTGAGGAAGAGGTGACGCAAAACGCAATGGAGCAATGTGGAGCGGACGCTTATCTGCTCAAGCCGATCGCGAGTCTCGGCGAATTTCAGGCCGCCGTTTTGGGTGTTTTGCCTGAAGGTGGGGCGGGTTTGCCGGATTGGAATGCGGATTTTCAGGCGGAGATATCGGGAACGGATTATTACGAGCAGGATCTTGGCAATGTGCTGGATCTGTTTGAAGAAGCCGTTCGCGAGGATGACGCCTCGGAGTTGGCATTCGGCGCGCAGTTTTTATGTGGCGTCGCCTCCACCGCCGGCGACAAGGAACTGGAAGATTGCGCACGCGCGGTGGCGGTGCGGGTTGCAGGTGGTCACCGGGGTCAGGCTGCGGCAGGTATCGCAATTGATATGCTGAATGCGCGCCTTAGCGGACAAATGTCAGCGACCGGGTAGACCACGCCGTCCGCGCCCTGCGCGCGGACGGTTTAGGCTTTCTTTACGCAATAGGGGAACCGTGATCGGGCAGATGGCATTTGGGCGCAAATGTCTGACAAAATGTCATACAGGAGTCATACATAAGTCATACACTTTGATGACTCCCCAAATTCCTCGTAAGCATATGAAAACATTTGCCAAAACGACGTCAGCCCGAAAAAATCGCAAAAAAGCCGGAAATTCACGGATTTTGATTCGCCAGTTCAAGGTCAGACACCCGGTCCACATCCCTTAAAGTCGCGATTTTGGCCACAGACAAATCCGCCCCGAGTGACCGGATTGTATCGGCCATTGCATGCTCAGAGGACCAGCGCACCGCTTTGAATATATGCGCTGGCACGGGCCGTCCTCCACGCCGCAATCCGATCAACCAATACCCCCCATCAGGTGCCGGGCCGATGACCGCATCATGGCGGCCCAACGCCTCAAAACCCGCGTTGATATGGGCCGGTGTGATCCCCGGAATATCCGCGCCAATGATCAAAGCGGGTCCGGGCGGCAGGCTTCGGAAAATCCGCGCCATGCGGTCCCCCAAATCCCCGGAACCTTGCGCCATCCGGTGCAAATGGAGGGGCCAAGCCCGGCTCGCAACGGCTGTGTCAGGGCTGACGGCCGCTGTGATGTGCCAGCGCGGATCACGGCTCAACCGGCGGATCAGACGTGCTGACTGATGACGAAACCACCATGCCGCAGCGGTTAGGCCGATATCGCGCCCCAACCGTGTCTTGACCCGGCCCGGTCGCGGCTCTTTGAGCATAATCACCAATGAGCGTTGCATCAGTTTGCGTAGTCCGATCCTTCGGCGTCCAAAATCAGCTTCAGCTCCGCCAGATGTTTGTCGATCACATCCGAATAAGTGTTCATGGCCTCAGCCGTGTCCTCGGCCACAACCGGGTCTATCAGCCGAAGCGGCTTGCCGGTTTGAAGCGCCAGAATATAAGTCTCGGCGGCCCGCTCGAAATAATAAAGCGTGTTCCACGCCTCCGAGACGGTCTCACCAACAACCATGACCCCGTGATTGCCCATCACCAGCGTCTTTTTCTTGGGATCGGTCAGAAGGCCGCACACCCGCTCCCCTTCCTCTTCAAGCGCCAGGCCGCCATAATCCTCGTCCACCGCAATCCGGTTGAAAAACATGGTCGTGTTTTGATCAATTGGCGGAAGGGTCGCGTCTTGCAGCGTCGCCAACACGGTCGCGTATTTTGAATGAATGTGCAAAGCACAGCGCGCCCATGGCACATTGCGATGCACCGCCCGGTGCAGCCCCCATGCGGTGGCATCCGGCGCATGGGGGCCTGCCAAAGCATCCGCATCATTTGCATCCAGCAGTAACAGATCAGAGGCTTTGATCCGCGAGAAATGCATCCCGTTGGGGTTCATTAAAAACTGCGTCCCCTCGTCATTAACCGCCACCGAGAAATGATTGGCCACCGCCTCGTGCCAATTGTGCCGGACAGCCCAGCGAAAGGCCGCGGCCAGATCGATCCGCGCTTGCCGTGTCGGGTCATTGTGATCATTGGGATGGGGCATGGTCGCCTCCTATTTGAAAAAGTCCAGAATTACGCGTTTGTAAATCGCCTTGAGCTGATGGATTTGCGCGACAGGCACATGCTCATCTGTCTGGTGCATGGTCTTGCCGACCAGACCGAATTCCACCACCGGACAGTGATCCTTGATAAACCGCGCATCGGAGGTACCCCCGGATGTAGACAGCTCAGGCATGCGCCCGGTCTCCGCCTCCACGGCCCGCGCGATACTGTCTGAAAACGGCCCCGGTTCGGTAATGAAACTTTCACCGGACACCTTGAATGTAAGCGCCAATGTCACGCCACTGTCGCCGGATGCCTGATCACATTCCGCCTTGATCCAATTGATCAGATCGGCGCTTGTGTGGGCATCGTTGAAGCGGATATTGACCGTCGCCCGCGCCTCGCCGGGGATGACGTTATTGGCCGGATTTCCGGTATCCACCGTCGTAATTGCCAGCGTGGAGGGATCAAAATGCGCGGTTCCCTCGTCAAGTGCGCGGCCCGCCAAACGGTGGAGGGCATCGACCAGAACCGGCAGCGGATTTTTGGCCCGGTGCGGATAGGCAGAATGCCCCTGAACACCGGTTGCGGTCAAATACGCCGTCATCGAACCGCGCCGCCCGATTTTCATCATATCGCCCATCTCGGCGGGGCAAGTAGGCTCGCCCACAAGGCAGACATCCATGGTCTCGCCCGCGGCCCGCATCCAATCCAAAATGGCGGTGGTGCCGTCGGTGGCATCCCCTTCCTCATCGCCGGTGATCGTGATGACAATCGACCCATCCGGGGGCGTGTCCCGAACCACATCTATGGCTGCGGCGACAAAAGCGGCAACACCCGATTTCATGTCCACAGCACCCCGGCCAAACAGGATATCGTCGCGTATAACCGCCGCAAACGGATCATCGGCCCACTCCTCCAGATCGCCGGGAGGGACCACATCGGTGTGGCCATTGAAGCCAATGGTTTTGCCAGTGCCAAAGCGGGCGAAAAGATTGCTGATACCAGCGCGGTCAACGCGGGTTGTGGTGAACCCGGCCTCGCTCAGCAGGCGGTCCAACAGCGCGATGGCACCGCCTTCATCCGGCGTAACCGAGGCGCACCGGATCAGGTTTTGGGTAAGGTCGACAGGGTCTTGCATCAGGCGTTCTCGCAGTGGCGTCAGCCCTAGATGTGCGAGATCGACCCAATGAAAGTCAACCTAAGAAGATGCTAGTCCTGCAATCTTAGGCGCTCAGCGTTTTGCGCGGTTGTCTCTTGAAACGGCGATAGCGCGTCTTGGGCCGCTTGCAGCGGATTGCCGCCCTGCATCCAAGCCAAGCCCAAATTTTGCAGCGATTTGGTCATGGCGACCTGCTTTTCAGAGATCATATCATGCACGTCGTCCGCACTCAGGGTACCCGTGGCCATGGCCGAACTGCGCTTTATGATTACTTCGGAGGAATCGCGCCATGTTTGGTCGATATTGCGCGCCAGCTCCAGCCATAGAGATGTATTGGAAAATAAAAACATAAGTGTCTTTCTGCGACCGGTGACGGATAGCCTCTGCTCGCTCAGAATCTGTATTGTGCAGCGCAACATAAGTCAAGTGTGACGCAGGATCATGAGAGCTCTAACAGGGTTAATGTCAAGTTAGCCGCCATAGCAAGCCGCGGTCTTTTTTAGATACAAATTTATCCGTTAACGAAAAATTGCCGCTCTTTTGACAAACTAAAGCCGGTATATTTGTTGACCAGCATCGGAGCCTAAGTGTGTTTTCCAATCGCAAGAGTAATTCGATGCCCAAGTTTTTTGAGAAATTTCCGTTTTGGTTATGGCCGATCTTTGGCCTGATCTGTATCGCATTGGCCATTCCGGGCTTTCTTGCCGATAATCAGGATCAAGCACGGCGGGAGGCGCTCGCGCAGCCCATGCCAGAGCTGATTGATCTGGAAGATTTCGATCTAGCCGAAAATGTAAGCCCCGTGGGCGAGGTGAATGTATTTGCCCAAACCGACCCGAATTACAGATTTGTGGTGGACGGGACCGGACTGGCATCAGGTATAGGCCATGTTGTGCCGTTGTTTTCGGTCATGGCGGCCCCGGGCGAAAGGTCTGTCAAACATGTGCTGATCACCCAGGATCTCGAAGGGTTCGAAGCGTGGTTAAAGGCGAATATTGCTGGCACCGCGCGCATGGGGGAACTTTACTCCATCAATGGCGAAGTTGTCAGCGGCAAGGGCTTTACGGCTGCGATCCGCGTAACACTGAGAGATGCAGGATTGCAGCAGGTCGATCCGCTGATCATCATCAAGCCGTTTTTGAACGGACGCGACGCCGCGCTGAACGGCCCAACCTACACGACCTATGGCAATCCCTACATTTTGTCGCTGTCGGGCGCGTGGATGATCTGGTTTGGCTTTGTGATTTGGAGCAGGATGACCAAGCTGCGCCATAGTGTGACACGGCGCATCGGCGAAATTGGCGAACGCGCCTCGGAGCCTGACGCGCTGGCGGATGAGAAAATCGCGGTTATCGCAACCCAAGACGCGCCAATACCGCCCGCGGCGAAACCAGCCGCATCAAAACGCCCCAAAGCGGCTGCGAAAAAGACTGCGGCTGCGAAAAAGACGACCACCGCGAAAAAGAGCGCCCCTGCCAAAAAGACCGCCCCTGCCAAAAAGACCGCGCGGCGCAAGAAACCCCCGATGGATCCGATTTCGACGCCGGCGGAATAACCCCGCTTAATCGTCGAAAAACGGGGTCATCTGCGCCACAATCACGGCGTTTTCAGCAAGGGCGCGATCCATCAAATCGCGCTCCTCCTGAGGGATGTCATGACCTTCCTCAAGACGTTCGTCCAATGTCCCGTAACCCGACACATCAAGGGGCGCCATATCGGCCTGTTTGAGGATCGCCACAGTCTCGCGAACAGCCTCAGGCTCGTCCACGCCGCTGGCATAGACCATCAAGGCCGCCCCTGTGCTGCCGCCGGGCAACCCGTCATTGTCGCTGCGCCCGACCTCCACAAGCAACGTGTAGACCTGTTGCGGCCGTTTCGGTTTGTCCGACATTACACAACAATCGGTTCTGCGGATTGCTTGGTCTGCTTGAAAACCCGCCGATAGCGCGCGATCTCCTCGGCCGGTCCCATCGCCTTGCCAACATTGTCCGACAGCTTCACAGTGGGCTCGCCGTCAGCCCGGATCGCCTTGCACACCAGCGAGAAAGGCGCCAGCGCATCGTCCGGCACCAGCCCGCGAAAATCATTGGTCAACAGCGTGCCCCAGCCAAATCCGACGCGCACCCGACCCTTGAACTGATTGTGCAGCTCCTCAATCTTGTCCACATCCAACCCGTCCGAGAAAATCACCAGCTTTTTGCGCGGGTCTTGGCCCCGGCTTTTCCACCAGTTAATCGCGGTCTCAGCCCCGGTTGCAGGATCGCCGCTGTCAATGCGCATCCCGGTCCACTCGGTCAGCCAGTCAGGGGCGCGGTCCAAAAATCCTTGGGTTCCATAAGTGTCGGGCAGAATAATCCGCAGATTGCCGTCGTAATCCTCCTGCCAATGCTCCAACACATCATAAGGGGCCCGCGCCAAATCCGCATCTGAGCCTGCCAGCGCCGAATAAACCATGGGCAATTCATGCGCGTTTGTCCCGATCGCTTCCACCTCGCGGTTCTTGGCGATGGAACAGTTGGAACAGCCAGAGAACTTATCCCCCAGGCCCTCAATACAGGCCTGAATGCACCAATCCTGCCACAAAAACGAATGTCGCCTGCGCGTGCCGAAATCGGCTAATGACAATCCGTCAAGGGTTTTGAGTCGGTCGATTTTGCTCCAGATTTTGGTCATGGCGCGGGCATAGAGCACCTGCAAATCGAACTTGCCCATTTGTTGCAAAACCGCACGCGAGCGTAGCTCTGTCAGGATGGCAAGTGCGGGTATTTCCCACATCATCACGTCCGGCCACGAGCCCTCGAAGGTCAGTTCATACTGGTCGCCGTCGCGCCGGAGCTGATATTCCGGGAAGCGAAAGCCCTTGAACCAGTCGATGAATTCCGGCGTGAACATCCGCTCTTTGCCGTAAAATGTGTTGCCGCGCAGCCATGTGATCTCACCGCGGCTCAGCTCCAATGTGCGCACATGATCAAGCTGGGCGCGCAACTCCTCCTCGTCCACCAAATCCGCCAAAGGGATCGACTTGGTCCGGTTGATCAGGCTGAACGTGACATTCACCCCCGAATGGCGCTTTTGCACAGTTTGCGCCATCAAAAGCTTGTAAAAATCCGTGTCCAGCATGGACCGGACAATGGGATCAAGATCCCATGTGTGGTCGTGAACGCGCGTTGCAATATCGATCATCAGATGTCCTTCAAGCGCCGATCAGCGTGATGCCGGCCGATTTCATTTCTGTCAGAATGCGGTCGACCGAGCCGTCAAAGTCAATCGCGCGACAGGCATCAATCTGAACCGAGGCGGCAAAGCCTTCTTTGACCGCATCAAGAGCCGACCAGCCGACGCAAAAATCCAAGGCCAGCCCTGCAAATGTCAGCTCGGTGATGCCCCGGTCGCGCAAATAGCCCGCAAGACCGGTTTTTGTGGTCTGATCATTTTCAAAAAATGCCGAATAGCTGTCGATCTTGGGATTGTAGCCCTTGCGAATGATCAGATCGGCCCTGTTTTGATCCAGATCGCTGTGAAACGCCGCACCGTTCGTGCCTTGAATGCAGTGATCCGGCCATAAGACCTGCGTGCCGTAGGGCATTTCTGTTGTGCTCATGGGCTCAGCATTGTGGTTGGAGGCAAAAGACAAGTGATCCGCCGGGTGCCAGTCCTGGGTCAGGATGACGGCATCAAAGGCGGCCATCATGGCATTGATAGGCCCCACCACCTCGTCCCCGCCAGCAACCGCAAGGTTTCCGCCGGGGCAAAAATCGTTTTGAACGTCGATGACGATAAGCGCTGATGTCATGTGAGCCTCGCAAATTGAATGGTCAATAATCCATGTTGCGCAGGTGAGGTCAACCTAACAGGCTTAGTCTCGGAGTAACTCGTTAATGCCGGTTTTGGAGCGGGTCCGCTCGTCCACGCGCTTCACGATCACCGCACAATAAAGATTGATCCCGTTTTTGGATGGCATCGAGCCTGCAACAACGACCGAATAGGGTGGCACTTCGCCGTACATTACATCGCCGGTTTCGCGGTCCACGATCTTGGTGGATTGGCCGATAAACACGCCCATGCCCAAGACTGAGCCTTCGCGGACGATACAGCCCTCGACCACTTCGGAACGCGCGCCGATGAAGCAATTGTCCTCGATGATGGTGGGGCCTGCCTGCATCGGCTCCAACACGCCGCCGATCCCGACACCGCCTGAAAGATGCACGTTTTTGCCGATTTGCGCACAAGACCCGACCGTAGCCCATGTGTCGACCATGGTGCCCTCATCAACATATGCGCCCAAATTGACGAAGGATGGCATCAGCACAACACCCGGTGCGATGAAAGCGGATTTGCGCACGATGCAGTTTGGCACGGCGCGGAAACCGGCGGCGGACCACTGGTTCTCGCCCCAGCCTTTGAACTTGCTGTCAACCTTGTCCCACCAGCTTGACCCTTGTGGGCCGCCTTCCTGTGGCTCCATATCCTTCAGGCGAAAGCCCAGAAGCACGGCTTTCTTGGCCCATTGGTTCACATGCCATGACCCGTCAGATTGCTTTTCTGCCACGCGCAACTTGCCGCTATCCAGAGCATTCAGCGTGTCTTCAATCGCGTCGCGCGTTTCACCGGTGGTGGCAGGTGTGATTGTATCGCGTGCATCCCATGCCGCTTCGAGCGCTGTTTCGAGCTGTGCGTTTGACAAGAGCTTATCCTTAGGTTTTGTGACTGGTCAGAGTTGGGCCAAGGCTATAAGGCTTATGGCTTGGTATGAGCAACTAGAAAGGCATAGAGTTATGGCAAAGAAGGGCGTTGAGCGTCGGTTCCCTAAGGCGGATGAGGACATCAAACTTTCTCGGGTCGTTGAGGACACGCCTCAAACGCGGCATCCGGCCTATGCACTTGCCTTTGCGGATAACGAGTTTTTGTGCCGCGATGAGCTGCGGCCAATCCGTTTGCAGCTTGAGTTGCTGAAAACTGAGATGGCCCTGACCGAAGCCAATGTGGAAAGCACCATCGTGATGTTTGGCGGGGCACGTATCCCGTCGCCTGAAAACAAAGACAAGGCCCGCACCAAAACGCTGGAAGGTCTGTCGAAATACTACGCGGAAGCTCAGGAATTTGCCCGCATTTGCACCGAAAAATCGATGGAAACCGATGGCCGCGAATATGTGGTTTGCACAGGTGGCGGTCCGGGTGTCATGGAAGCGGGAAATCGCGGTGCCGAGGATGCAGGCGGCAAGTCCATTGGCCTCAATATCGTATTGCCTCATGAGCAAGCTCCCAACCAATATGTGACACCTGAGTTCAGCTTCAACTTCCACTATTTTGCCATTCGCAAGATGCATTTTCTGATGCGCGCCCGCGCGATCACGGTGTTTCCCGGTGGCTTTGGAACGCTCGATGAGTTGTTCGAGACGCTTACGTTGATCCAGACCCAGCGCATGAACGAGATGCCGGTGCTCTTGTTCGGCAAAGAGTTCTGGACCCGTATCATCGATTTTGACGCACTCTCGGATGCAGGAACGATCTCGCCCGAGGACATCAAACTCTTCAAATTTGTAGAGACCGCCCAGGAGGCTTGGCAGATTATCGCTGACACCGCCTAAATGGCGCGCGATAAAACCACATTCTACCACCACCCGTGACATGTTTCTGCCCAATTATATAGGCAGAACTACCTAGAGTTCGGCAGTGCCGCTCTGATGTGTCTTGGTCCCGTGTGACCCTGTGTCAGAGTATCCTGCCAGAGTAATTGGGTAGGGGCTTGAAGCGCGTCGCCAATCAGGCGCGCAAGAGCGAGTGAGTGTATGTGCGTAATGTGTTTGGCCGCTCAGCGGTCGTTTGACGAGTGTTGTGATGCCGATGGTGCATCCGACCCCTTGGCACTCAACGATCCCAACACTGCCGCTGCGTCCTCCTCAAGCGTTTCAGATTACAGGTCCATTCTTTACTATCTTGATGGCGGCGATAATTTTCGCTGGAATGCGGAAAACAGCTTGGGCACCTCTGTGCTGGTGACCTATTCCTTCGGCGAAGGGTCGGAATTGCCATCCACATCGGGGAGCCATTCCAATCCTTACGGCGCCTCCAGTTTCAGCTCTTTCACCAACGCCCAGAAAAACAATTTCCGTCTGGCCGCCGCCGAGTTCATGGCCGTCTCGGGCATTGTTCTGGTGGAAACGGACGGGGGCGGGGACATCAATGTGTTCAACGCCCATGGCACCTATGTGGGCGGTTATGCGGACCTGCCTTATGTGAACGGCAGCTATCAGTCTGAAGTGGATCTTGTGATCGACAGTTCCGGCAGCTACGCCGAAGGCTCATACGGTTATTTCACGATTCTGCATGAGCTGGGTCATGCGGTGGGCCTCGATCACACCCATGAGGGCCGTTATACGCTCAACAACGGTATGGATACGACCGCCACAACGGTGATGAGCTATAATTATGATCATGAGGCCAGCGGATTGCAGTCCTTGGACAATGCAGCCCTAGAGCATTTATACGGCGAGCAGGTCGTCTCGTCCGGCTGGTCCTTCTCCTACAAAGCCAACAAAGCGCGGGTAGATGCCTCAGGCTCGACCGGGGCCGACATGCTTTTGGTGCCCGCGACATTGGATGGCACCGCCTTTGCCACCAAGATCATGGGCTACGGCGGCCACGACCAGATTTCCGGTCAGGATGCTATGGATATTTTGCGCGGCAACCAGGGCAATGACATGCTTGATGGCATGGGCGGCAATGACAGGCTGCGCGGCGGAAGTGGGTCGGACACGATCTATGGCGGCTCTGGCGACGATTTCATCCATGGCGGGTCCGGCGCTGATACGATTTACGGCGAGGGCGGTAATGACCTGATCCTTGGCGGCGCGGCGGCAGACGAGATTTCCGGCGGTTGGGGAAATGATGACCTGAGCGGCCATTTGAACGACGACACTTTGGATGGCGGAGCGGGCGACGATGTTCTGACCGGCGGCAAGGGCAATGACCTGCTGAGCGGCGGCAGCGGTGTTGACATGTTTATATTCCGAAACACCGCCGCCCATGACACGATCACCGATTTTGATGCCGCGTCTGAAACGCTCCGCTTTGAGGGCACCGGCCGTAGTTTTGCGGATGTGTTGGTCACAACGGTGGACGGCCATGCACAAGTGCAGGTCGGGGACGTCGTGATTGATCTGCTGGGTGTATCCGCCGCGGCTATTGGCGCCGATGATTTTGAGTTTATCTAAAGCTACTCGCGCAACTCGTATTCCGTGACCCAAGTGCTGAGCAAACCAAGAAAGTTGTCGTCGGAAATCAGGGTGACAATGGTTTGTCCTGATGCATCCGTCCACAGGCTGATACCTTCCGCATTCTCCATGACCGAGTATTTGGTCTCCAACAGGGTTTCCCCTTGATCAAAACCGTCCTCACTCAATGAAAACCGGCGAATGCGCGATTTGAACTGGTTGATGATGTCAAAATCCCGCTCCAGAACATAGAGCTTCCCGTCGGGCCCGAAATCCGCCCCGACCACCAAGAACCGCTTGGAGCGGGGAATGGACAGCGCATCATCCCAAGTATCGTCTTTGTAGCGAAACACCGGAAAGGGCCGCTCCCATTTGCCGGACCGCTCGGGGATTGCGTAAACAGTGCCATCCGCGTCAACCGCCAACGCCTCCAACCCGGAGTTTGACTGGAACCGCCAGAAGAAATTCCACGTGTGGGTCCAGTTGGCTTTGGTGAGATCAGCGTCGAATGTCCAAACCCGGTGATGACCCTCATAAGACACGTAGATTGTCCCATCGGGCGCCACCGCTAGGCCCTCGGCATCCATGAGGAACTCCACCGGGTCGCGGTCGCGAACCAGTGGTAGCGGCTCAACCGCATCTGTCGAAATACCCGCGATACCACCGTCCGCGCGGGTGATTTGGGCCCGCGCAAAATACCCGCGATCGGAAATGGCCAAAAAGCTTTGCCCGTCCGGGGCCATCGACAGCCCTGAAAACCCGCCGAAATTGGGGTCCTCAAACGTCCATTTATATTGATCCCGCAAAACAAGTTCAGCGGCAGGTGCGGGGCATGAAAGGGCCACAAGAATGGCGGCCCAGAGAAAGGCGCGTGGCATCAGTTTTTCAGAACCTGACTGCAAGATTGCGGGAGCGTGGCCAAGGTGATCGGCGCTTTGGGTTTTGACGGTTTTTTAGGGGCGTTGGGATCAGGGGGTGCCAGCGCATCAGTAACCCACCAGACGGCCTCCTTACAGCCATCACCGGCAGGAATGGCGGCTTGTTCTTGGCAGGCCCGCGATCCGGCGGGGCAGTTCAGGCGCACATGGAAATGATAGTGATGGCCCCACCAAGGACGGATTTTACGCAACCATTTGCGATCATTTGCAGGCGTGTCTTGGCACATTTGCAATTTGGCAGGTGCTGTCACGAAAATCCGTGCCACCGCAGGATCTTCGGCGGCGGCGCGCAAAATCTGTTGATGCGCCTTGGTCCAGTTTGCGTTGACGCGGCGCTGATCTTTGGAGCGGATGCTGATCGAGGACAGGCTCTCACGCTCGGCCCGGCTCAGGTTCAGACGCGCCGGTGGCAGCATCCAGATATCGGCATCAAGACCAACCTGATGAGACGCGTGGCCGGTCAGCATCGGCCCGCCGCGCGGCTGCGCAATATCGCCGACATAAAGCCCCTTCCATCCTGCGCCTACCGCTGATCGCGACAATCTTTGGATGAAGGAGATTACTTCGGGATGGCCCCAGTTTCGGTTGCGGCTCAATCGCATCGCCTGCCATGTTGGTCCGGTTTCGGGCAGTTGGACAGCCCCCGCAAGGCACCCTTTGGCATAGGTGCCAAAGGCTTCGGGTTGATGAAAGGACGGCGTGGACTTGCGCCCGAAAAGCTCCTTGGCGGCGGTTTGGGCGGACGCGAAGCCGGGTAGGATGAGGACAAAAAGGACGAGGCTAAATCGTAGCATGAATGGGATCCAAATCATCTTTGGGGGTAACTCTTGCAAGAAAGAAGATACCGATTACGAAAAGGATAATTATTGGGGCAAAAATACCGAAATGCTGATCGCCTGTCCATGTCGTGGCGATCCCGATGGACACAGGCGCAAGAAATGCGGTCGCTTTGCCGGTCAGCGCATAAAGGCCAAAAGCCTCGGTCATGCGGTCCGGCTCGGCAAGATTGACCAGCATGGTGCGCGAGGATGCTTGCAGCGCTCCGCCCGCCGCACCGATCATTGCGCCGCAAATGTAGAAAATGATGTCCGGCAGGGGCGATGTCTCTGCGATGCCAATGCCAAATACGCTGGTGCGTGAGGTGAAAAAGCAAATGATGGACACCAGCAGCAAACAGGTGATCGAGGCATAAATCACCGATTTTGGGCCAAACTTGCGATCCGCCAGTCCACCGATCCATGCACCAAGCGCCCCGGTGATCAGCGCCAAAATGCCAAAGACGCCAATTTGAATGATCGTCCAGCCCAAAACCCCGGAGGCAAAAATGCCGCCAAAGGCATAAACACCGCCGATCAATGCATCCCGGTAGAACATCGAGCCCAACAGATAATTCAGAAAATTGGGCCGGGCGGGCAGGGTTTTGACGGTTTGGGCCAGATCCGACAGAGCCGCGGAAATGGCACCTTTGGCGCGTTTGACCCGGCTCACGTCAGGCACCCATAAAAAGAACGGCACCATGAAAATGACGTACCAGATTGCGGTGATGGGCCCGACGGCGCGCGTGCCTTCGCGCATCTCCGCATCAAGCCCGCCGATCGGAGGGCCGCCCAGCAGGGTCGTGCCCGCCTCATTTTCGGCCACCAAAAGCAACACGAAAAGCAGCACAAAAAGGCCGCCCACATAGCCTAGCGCCCAACCATCGCCAGAGACTTTCCCGACCTCGGATTTTGTGGCGATCTCGGGCAGCATGGCGTTGGAGAACGTGGTCGAGAACTCCACACCGATCACACCTACCGCAAATGCAATCAGGACAAACGTGTAATTGTCCAACCCCGGCACAGCATACCAAAGCGAAAACGAGCCCAGCACATAAAGCAGCGAAAACGCAGCAATCCAAGGTTTTCGGGGGCCGGTCGTATCAGCAATTGCCCCCAAAACCGGCGCCAGCACCGCAATGAAGACACCAACAGCCGCCGTGGTAAATGCCCAATCGGCCTGTCCGTCCACCGGGTTGGCGGCCACTGCCGAGGTGAAATAGGGAGCGAAAATAAAGGTGACGAGCAACGTATGAAATGGCTGCGACGCGAAATCGAAAAACATCCAACCCCAGATGGATTTGCGCTTTGTGCTGTGTGCCATGGTCTGCTCATTTCTATTTGAGCCCATAAGACAGCTTAACGCGCACTGGCGCAACGACTTTAAGCGGTGTCGACGCGTTCGGGTGGCCACGGGCGGGAGGCTTCCGCCTCGATCCAGTTTTTTATCCAATCGGGCGGGCTCGGGTTCCAGTCAGGATCATTCATGGCCTCCGCCACCTCCTGAGTGGGCACAATCCCGTCCTTGTTTGTGATCGCCGCCCGGTACAGGATGTTGGAGGCCGCCTCCCCCTTTTTCCACATGGTTTGCTCTATGTAGAAAAACTTGTCGTCGCGCGCGACCGTGCGGGAGTGAACCTCGAACCGCTCAAAAGGCCGAATGCGCCGACGATACCGCACCGAAGCTCCGGCCATGGCGAACCCCCATTTGCGCTTCATCATGATCCTGAGCAATCCCACGCGCACCGCAAGCGGGATGCGCCCAATGTCATATAGGGTCAGCACCCGACCGTTGTTCATCTCCAGATTGAAGTCGATGTCGATGGGCCAGCAAATGTGATGCGATACATGAGTGCCACCGGGGGTCAGCGGCGGCATAGACCGGGCACGCAACATCTCTTTGGCTAGGCGTAGAACAGGATACATGGCGACAACTCCACTGGGGGTTGTGCTTTAGATGAGCGGTTTGGCCAGATCACGCAAGGGTTGACCAAAGGGTAAATCAAATTCGCAAAGACTTGCCCCAAGGGACATCTCTGCCTAGGTAGGGCCAAACGGACATTCGCGAAAGAAAGAACGGCCCATGGTTTCCCTGTTTCAGATACTGCTTTTGATCCTCAATATGATTTGGTGGGTGGTGATCATCCACATTATTATGAGTTGGTTGATCAATTTTCAGGTTCTAAACCTGCACCAGCCTCTGGTATCCCAAATTTGGTACGGGCTTAACCGCCTGTTGGAGCCGATCTACACCCCGATCCGCAACGCGTTGCCGCAAATGGGTGGGCTTGATCTGGCTCCGTTGATCTTCATCGTTATTCTTTATGCGGCACAGATCATAATCCGAAATAACATGTACGCGTTCGGATAAAAAAAGGGCAGCGCCGGGCTGCCCTCATTCAAATATGGTCGCTGGCTCAAGATCCCTTGAAGGCCGCGTCACCCCAAAGCTGTTTCACCCTTTGGTCGCGTCCACAACGGGAGCGGTAGAATTTATACTTCAAAGGTGACTTCTTGTAGTAATCTTGATGGTATTTTTCGGCCGCATAGAATTTACCGGCCATAACAATGGGCGTCACGATCTTCTGGCCCAGCTCCTTTTGAGCCTGCGCCCGCGAGGCTTCTGCCGTTACCGCCTGCTGCGGGGTCGTGGCAAAAACGGCTGTGCGGTAGCTCTCGCCGCGATCACAAAACTGGCCGCCCGCATCAACCACATCCACAGAGCGCCAAAACGCGTGGAGAAGTTGATCGTAAGACACCACATCAGCATCAAACTGGATTTGCACCGCCTCGTAATGGCCTGAGCCACCGGCAGTGACTTGTTTGTAGGTCGGATTATTTGTCGTGCCGCCCGTGTAGCCTGACGTGGTTGCTGTCACGCCTTTGATGTGGTCGAAATCGCTTTCAACGCACCAAAAGCAGCCTCCGGCAAAAATGGCGGTTTGAATGTTTTTGGCGTGGACCGCTCCAGCGCTGGCAAGGAAAACAAGGGCGATGAACAGGTGGGATATGTGACGCGAGATACGCACGAGGCTTCTCCAATAGGTTATGTACCCGTCATACCTGACCGATGAGCGGCTCAAAAACAACTAACAATGGGGTGAGCGTTGATTACAAAAGCGCCTGCGTAAGTCAGGGCGCAGTCACGTCAACACTCACGCTGCTGTCGATTTGCAGCATCATAGTGCGGATTTTTTCCACCAGCTCAGGGGGCGTGTTGGTGGGCAGGCTCATCATAATGCCCGCCACCGGGATTTGCACAGGTGCGCTATAGGGCGTGGGGATGTTGAATTTCAGACTGCCAGTGCCCTCTCCCACACGGATGCGCACCGCCCCGTCGGGGATTTGCGGCAGGGTCGGCGTACGCTCGTCATTGGGCGGGGCACTCACGGGTCGTGCATGAAGCACAGGGTTGACCGCAGCGGCAGCAGCCACTCCGATGCAAAAAGATTTATTCTCTATCACATGAGCCGCTTCAATGACCCCATCGGTCAGCTCCGAGGTGTCGGCATCATGGGCGGGTCCGGCAAATACCTGAAATACCTCGCGATTGCCGCGCATGGCCGTGCAAATCTCGCCGGGAATGGCCCGTCTTGCCATCTTCTGGATAACCGACATGGCCTCATTGCGGGAATTGTAAGTGCCCATCATCACCCAGGCAGGGGTATCCGTCACAATCGGCTCATAGGCGTTGAAATTGGGCATTTCAGCAATCAGCGTGCCGTCATCGCTGCCCTCAGCGCCGGTGAAGCGGATTTCCTCCAGAGTGCCGCCAAGCATTTCGTGGTCAACGCCAGCACTGGCAAACACCCGAAAGACCGAGCGGCCATCCACGTAATCCTCTTGAATTTCAGCCGGGATGGCGGCGGCAACCAATTGGTCTTGCACACGCACAGCACCGTCGGGATCAACCGCTTGCGCAACCTCCACATATCCATCGTGATTGTCGGAAGGCTCCAGATAGGGATCGACGAAGGAGACAAGAGGCGCCTGTGGAATATCTTGCGCCAATGGCCGCGAGGCCGCCAGACGCGGCGCATTCAACCCGTTCTCGGAGCGCGCAATAATCGGCGCCGTGTCATCGATCTGCGGCTCTTTGCGGATCGCAGTGACAGAGATACGTGCCAGCTCAAGCGGGGCCACCCCAAGGGCGCGGGCGGCACCGGGCGACAGACGTATGGGCGCGCCAGATAGATTTGAACGGGCTTCGCGCACAAACATCGCCCCTTTGACTTCTTGGCCGGTTTTCTCATTGCGGATCACGACACGCTCGGGCTGGATGGCATCAGGTACGCTGACCCAAATATCGCCCAATGTGGGACGGCCATCCCACATGGCAATGTCGGTGGCCTGAAAGACATCAGGCTGTTCGATATCCTTGGCCTCCGAGACAACAACCTCCTCAACCGCCTCCGAGACCATGTCTTCAGTGTCTGTCTCTTGCTCCATGACCGGCATCACCGCGTCCTCGGCAAATATGCCGGGGAAGGCCTCATCGACAAAATTGGGCATGTTTATGCTGCTGCAAGCAACCAGTGGGAAAGCAGCCGAGATCAAAAGCATGCGCTTCACAGCACGGCCACATAGGTTACGGTGCGTACCTGTCATTCTGGATCCTGTCCTGCGCCTTTTGCGGCGCTCCTGCTCAATAAGTGTCGATTGGTTCGACTTCTGCGTGGATTCTAAACAGGTTAGAGGTGAGTTGGGAAGAATATTTCACCCTATTCACGAGTATTGTTGTGAAAATCCCGCAGTTCGCGCAGTGCTTTGGTCGGTCAGGCGGGCGGGTCACTACGAAATTGTGACGTCCTGAAACATCATATCCGCCTATATAGCGGGAGATATTTATCAAAAGGACGCAAAATGCTCATTCGGAATGCTGGCCAGATCCGGTCCTCTGAGATCACACCGAAATCAGTTTATTTGAACCGCAGACATTTCATGGCCGGCAGTGTTGCGGCGCTTTCTATGGGAAGTGCCGGCGTGGCCTCAGCTGCGAAACTGGATTTGGTCCCGTCTGCCTTCTCAACCGACGAGGCTCTGACACCGAAGGAAGCCGCCACCACCTACAACAATTTTTACGAGTTTGGCACCCGCAAGGAAGACCCCGCCAACCGGTCGAGCGAGTTTACCACAACACCGTGGAGCGTGAAGATAGACGGGCTGGTTGATCGCCCGGCGGATTACGCGCTGGAAGATTTGATGTCCCCCCACCAGCTTGAGGAACGGATTTACCGCCTGCGCTGTGTCGAGGGCTGGTCCATGGTGATCCCGTGGGCGGGTGTCTCACTTTCAAAAATCTTGGAGCTGGCAGGACCGCAATCGGGCGCGAAATATGTGGCGTTTGAAACTGTCGTGCGCCCCGATGAGATGCCGGGCCAGCGCGGCTTTGGTCAGGCGCTTGATTGGCCCTATGTGGAAGGTTTGCGGCTCGACGAGGCGATGCACCCTCTGACGTTGATGGCCAACGGGATGTATGGCGAGGAGCTACCAAACCAAAACGGCGCACCTTTGCGTCTGGTGGTGCCGTGGAAATACGGCTTCAAGTCGATCAAATCCATCGTGCGCATCACATTGACCGAGAAAGAGCCGCCGACCACTTGGAATATCGCCAATCCGCGGGAATACGGCTTTTATTCGAACGTGAACCCACAGGTTGATCACCCGCGCTGGTCGCAGGCGACCGAGCGGCCTATCGGCGGTGGGCTTGGGGCCGGGCGTAAAGACACGCTGATGTTTAATGGGTATGCCGATGAGGTCGCCTCGCTTTACGCGGGCATGGATCTGAAGGTGAATTACTAAACATGTTGCAAAGCTTGTCGCCTCTTGTCAGGCGCGTTCCGGTCTGGACGGTCTATGTGCTTGGGCTCGCCCCGGGTGTTTGGGTTTGGTACGCCGCGTTTAACAATAAGCTCGGCGCCGATCCTTTAGCCGCGTTGGAGCATGAAACCGGCATTTGGGCGCTTAGATTTCTGATCGCGGCTCTGGCGGTCACTCCGCTGTTGCGCCTTCTCAAACTCAATTTGATCAAGTTTCGCCGCGCCTTCGGGCTGTTGGGCTTCTATTATGCGCTCATGCATTTGGTTGCTTGGGTGTGGCTTGATCGCGGGTTGTTGTGGTCAGCAATTTGGGCCGAGATCATAAAACGCCCCTATATTACGATTGGGATGGCGGCATTTGCGGTTCTGGTGCCGCTGGCTGTCACCTCCAATAACTTGGCTGTGCGGCGCATTCAGGCGGCGACATGGAAGCGCATACACTGGTGGGCCTATCCAGCGACCCTCTTGGGCGCGGTTCACTTCATACTGGTTGTCAAAAGATGGCCGCCCGAGCCGATGATCTATCTGGGTATCGTGGTGGCGCTTCTGGCTTGGCGGGCCTGGAAGCCGGTGAAAATGCGACTGGCAAAACCTGCATAATCCTGCCGCACAATCCTTTCGCCCCGTTGCCAAACAAAAAAAGCGCCCTTGGGGGGGGCGCTTTGATCCTAGTCCTTTTGCTCAACCACCTCTTGGGCGGGGTGAAACGGGACGATGAATTTGGGTTGAAATCAGTCCATAATCTCGCAGCCCGTTGGACAGGCCTGAACGTCAGCCGCAAAGGCCAAAAGCGGCTCATTACGCTCTTCTGAACCCATGACGATGTTGGCAAAAAACAAACCGGCCGCAAGCACGACCACGATATCGACTGTCTTCGAGTCGCCGGACGCAGCGGCGATATTTTTGGCACTGGATTTAAGCATTTAGAAACTCCCTCGCATTCTCCAGATGCCCCCTGCAAATCGGTATCCATAATGCTCGTGGCGAAAATAAGATGAGATTGTGGCCAAGACAGGGGCATCTTACTGAAATCCCCGCAGTTTCGGTGTTAAATACGTGTTCGCATTGCGGCAACCCGGTGGCAAAACGGGATGGGATGCAGCCGGCTGAGCCTTGGTTATGCCTCAAAGCCGCTGCGAATAATGCTAGGTCACTATTTGCAAATCCGGGTCGCTATGCGCATGTTGCGCAAATCAATGACGGGATGTGACATGCGCCTATCACCGCTTTTGGCCCTTCAGGGGGTCTTTTTTATGAATGCTGTGGGGATCGCATTATGGCTTCCACGTATCCCCGATGTGAAGGAAATCCTCGGGCTTGATGTGTGGGTCATTGCGCTGTGTCTGATGGGCGCACCGGTTGGAACCATGGTGGGGTTTTTGTTTGCCGCAAGGATATCGCGTGCGATGGGCCTGAAACGGGCCTGCATGTATTCAGGTGCGCTTATGTGCATTGCCTTGATCTTCCCGGTTCTGGCAAGCACCGCGCTTTTGCTCTTTGGCGCGCTGGTTTTGGTGGGGTTTTCCATCGCAATCATCGAAGTTGCCATGAACTCGAAGGCAAATGTGGTGCAGCGCGATTTGGGACGGCGGATCATGTCGCGGTGCCACGGAATGTGGAGTTTTGGCGTCATGTTTGCTGGCCTGACCGCAGGTGCTTTCGCTCAAGCGGGGATTTCACCCATGAGCCAACAAATTTTGATGGAGCCCTTGGCAGCCGTTCTGGCCGTCCTGTTTGCCATGGCTTTGCCCGATGACGGCCCCAGAGACGAGGTCGAACAAGGCGGCTTCAAACTGCCCAAAGGCCCGCTTCTGATTTTATGCCTCGTTCCCATCGCAGCTCTTCTGATTGAAGGCGCCATGCTTGACTGGTCGGTGCTGTTTTTGCGCACCGAGGTTGGCATGAGCGCCTTTGAGGCCTCGGCGGTGTTTTCGACCTTTGCCATGGCCATGGGGTTCGGACGGTTGGGCGGCGACTGGCTCACCGATCGTTTGGGGGTCAGCCGGATGATTTTGGGGTCCGGGGCAGCCATGGCGATTGGCGTGCTAATGTTCGCGTTTTCCCATGACCTTTGGCTGGCAATCCCGGCGGCTATTTTGGCCGGGTTCGGGTCGGCTAATGTCTACCCGCTGGCTCTGTCCATCGCACCAGATGTGCCCGGCGGAACGCCCGAAGGCAATGTCGCGGCCATCGCACTGTCGGCATTTACGGCATTTCTCTTGGGGCCGCCGCTGGTCGGATTGGTGGCGGACATGTCAAGCCTATCGGTCAGCTTCATGGTGCTGGCACCGCTTGGATTTATCCCCGCATTGTTTGTTTTAACCGGCTGGATACGCAAGCTCACAGGAGACTTATAATGGTGAAAGCCGTCGTTTTTGACATTGGTAACGTGCTGATGGAATGGCATCCCGACAAGATTTACGAAAGCCTGATCCCGGATGCCGCCCGGCGCCATGCGATCTTCGCGGAAGTCGGCTTGGACGCGATGAACGAGGCCGTGGACCTCGGCGCGCCCTTCAAGGAAACAATCTACGCCAAGGCCGATGCCTTTCCCCAATACGGCGATTTGATCCGCGCTTGGCATGATCGCTGGATCGAGATGGCACAACCTTTGATCCCCGGCTCTTGGGAGATATTGCGCCGCCTCAAAGCGCAAAACGTGCCGGTTCTGGCGCTCTCCAATTTTGGTGTGGAAAGCTATGATTATGCCAAATCCGTCTACTCGGAGCTGGAGGCGTTTGATGTGGAGTTCATTTCGGGCCGGTTGAAGATGATCAAACCGGACCCGGCCATTTATGCCCATCTTGAAGCGGAAACCGGGCTGGCCGGTTCCGATCTGGTGTTTTTTGACGATAGGCAGGACAATATTGACGCGGCCATAGCGCGGGGATGGCATGGGTTTGTGTTTACCTCGCCCAAGCAGATGGCCGCCGATCTACAAAGCCTCGGGTTTGATCTATAACGACTTGTAAAAGGGCCGCCTTGAGCGTAGGAGACCGCATCTTAAAAGCGAGCGTTCTTATGTCCCGACCCATACTCTTTGGAATTTTGGCGATGGCTGCCATTGTGGTGGCCTCCAATATTCTGGTGCAGTTTCTGTTTGGAAACTGGCTGACTTGGGGGGCGTTTACCTATCCGCTCGCGTTCCTTGTCACCGATGTAATGAACCGGCTTTATGGCACGTCTGCTGCACGGCGCGTGGTCCTGGTGGGGTTTGCCGTCGGATTGATCTGCTCTTTCATCGGCACGCAAATCATCGGCGAATTTGGCCCCTTGGTGACACTGCGCATCGCCATTGGCTCGGGCGTGGCCTTTCTCACCGCGCAGCTGCTTGATGTGGCTGTGTTCAATAAGCTTCGCGACGGCGTATGGTGGCGCGCGCCTTTGACCTCCAGCATTCTTGGGGCGTTCGTCGATACGGCGCTGTTTTTCTCCATCGCGTTCTCCGGTGCGTTGAGCTTCATCGCGCCCTCGGTCGACGTGTCCTGGGCGGCGGAGGCTTTGCCAATCCTTGGACTGGGCCCTGTTGCACCGCTTTGGGTGAGCCTTGCGATTGCAGATTTCGGCGTGAAGCTTGCGCTGGCACTGATCGCATTGGTCCCGTTTCGGGTCATCGTCTCAAGCCGGATCGCCGCACGCTAAGCCACCCGGCACATTGCCAAAACATGCACGGGTCCGGTTTGATTATTTTTTGTTTTGTGAATGGCGCCAGATGTGCGACACTCAAAATATCAGAAATTAATTGAAAGGAGGTGATCCAGTGTCTCATGTGAAATTGGTAGTCGAGGCTGGAGCTAAGCAGGAGGACCAAGTCTAAAGGGCAATCCCTTTGGAAACTGGTGACCTTCAGAGCGCGGTGTGAGACCATCGGTCCAGCCCGCCTCCGATACCACAGGAAAATCAGAGAAGGCCGCGCATTTGCGTGGCCTTTTCGCATTTGATAAGCTTTTGAAATGATACGTATTAACGACACCATTCAGATCGAGGATTGGGAACTAAGCGAGCAGTTCGTGCGGTCCTCCGGTCCCGGCGGGCAGAACGTCAACAAGGTCTCATCGGCTGTGCAATTGCGATTTGAGGCGGAGCGTTCCCCCAACTTGCCCGGTCCGGTGAAGGCGCGGTTGAAGCGCTTGGCCGGGCGACGTTGGACCAAGGAAGGCGCGGTTATTATTTCGGCTGAGAGCCATAGAAGTCAGGCGCTCAATCGTGAGTTGGCCGAGCAAAAGCTGGTGGATTTGATCCGCAAAGCGCTTGAGGTGCCCAAACGGCGGGTCAAGACGCGGCCGACACTGGCGTCAAAACGACGGCGGCTGGATGGCAAAACGCAGCGCGGGCAGGTCAAAATGCTTCGCGGCAAGGTCACCGACGAGTAGCGCTGCGCAAAGATTTACGACGTGTATTTTGCGATGTGATAAGAAATTTCAGGCACAGCTGATGCAGTCCATGATCTCGGATTTTTTGACACCTGCCCCGAAGAAATTAGCGACTTGTGTGATGAACCAAAGATATGCCCGACCAATATCGGGATAATATTCGAAGGTCACAACGACCAGCATGTAGAGTGGAAGAAGGGCGAAAACGACCAGTGCGGTGCCTAGAAATGAGAACGCCACATGTCCAAAGAAATTTTGAAAGCCATCGGTATTGTGCTCGATGGCTGTTGCGATCCAAGACCTGAGTTTAGACGGGACCCAACTGACAAAACACAATCCGGTCAGGCCAAAATGGATCAGCGTCGGAAGCACTGTCGAGAAGGTTCCGACATAGAGCCACCA
>CAKZTM010000012.1 GCA_937920555.1 uncultured Paracoccaceae bacterium
TCGTACTCAATCACGTGATGAGGAACTCCATTTGCGTCTTTAACGAACTTGTTTCTTCTGTGGATTCGGCGTTTTGAGACCTCCGACAGATGCTTATGATTCACGCCAGTGTCTGCCAGAAGCTCTGACATTACATAAAACGACTCATTCGGTTCGCTCTCAAGACATTCTAGCAAATTCGAAAATACATCGTTTGAGTCAATCATGCCGCCCTCACTGTACGTTGTTCGATGCGTTTTTCGTGCTCGCCTTGAATCAGGCGGTGGACATAGATGCCCGGCAGGTGGATCATGTCCGGATCAAGGGAGCCAGTGGGCACGATCTCTTCGACCTCTGCCACGCAGACCTTGCCGCACATGGCCGCAGGTGGGTTGAAGTTGCGTGCGGTTTTGCGGAACACAAGGTTGCCGGTGGCGTCCGCTTTCCATGCTTTGACGATGGAGACGTCGGCGAAAAGGCCGGTCTCAAGGATGTAGGTTTCGCCGTTGAAGTCTTTATGTTCTTTGCCTTCGGCGATCACCGTGCCGACACCGGTTTTGGTGTAAAAGCCCGGAATGCCGCAACCTGCGGAGCGCATCCGCTCGGCCAGCGTGCCTTGTGGGTTGAATTCCAGCTCCAACTCGCCGGAGAGGTACTGGCGCATGAATTCGGCATTTTCGCCCACGTAAGAGCTGATCATTTTCTTGACCTGCTTGGTTTGCAGCAAGATGCCTATGCCAAAATCGTCCACGCCTGCATTGTTCGAGGCGAAGGTCAGGTCTTTGGTGCCCGCCTCTTTGATGGCCTCCAGCAGCAATTCGGGGATGCCGCAAAGGCCAAACCCGCCTGCGGCAATGAACATGCCGTCAAACAGCAGCCCGTCGAGCGCTTCTTTTGCGGACCCATAAACCTTTTTCATGCGCAGACCTCTTTGTTGTCGGAATTGATAAATCTATTGAAGACAGGGCTGAGAGTGTCAAGGCGCCAGCCCAAAATGCTGCACGTAGCGGTCGATTAAGTTCGAATAGACCGCGATCATCTCGGCGTTGGGTTGTTGGGCGGCCATTCGGGGGCCAAGCGGGTCTTCGGCGTGGATGTCAGAGCCGCTCATGGTTTGCAGGACCGCGTGGCCGCAAAAGGGGACATGCAGTTCGGAATAGCCGCCCTCATGGGCCATGACCAGTCGGCCCGCGCAATGGGTGGCGGTGAAGTCCATCAGGCTTTGGGTCATGGACTGGAAGGTGTTGGAGCCTGCAATCATGCGGCTCAGCGGATCGACGCCGGAGGCATCAAAACCGCAGGCCACGATCACGACGTCCGGTTTGATGCGCGCAAGTTTGGGGATGATCAGGCGGTCCATCACCTCGAGATATGTGGCGTGGCCGCCGCCCGGAGGCAGGGGGATGTTCATGTTGGAATTGTCTTTACCGGTATCGGTGATATCGCCTGTGTGCCACGGAAAGTTCTTTTCCTGATGTACTGAAATGGTGAGCACGTCAGGGCGGTCATAGAAAATCTCTTCGGTGCCGTTGCCGTGGTGCACGTCCCAATCCACGACGGCGATTTTCAGGTCAGGCTCCTGCGCCTTGGCCGCTTCAATGGCGATGGCGATATTGGCCAGCAGGCAAAATCCTTGCGGTGTGTCGGCGGTGCAGTGATGGCCCGGCGGGCGCGACAGGGCATAGGCGTTTTGGTGGCTGCCGTTTAGCGTGCCCAGAAGGGCGCTCTTGACCAGACCTGCGGAGAGGGCAGCGATCTGATAGGAGCCGTGGCCGAAGGGCGCGCGGGCGCCAAGTGTCAATTCGCCGCCCTGCTTGTCCGAGAGTGCCTTGAACGCGTCCAGATAGGAGGCCGGGTGGACACGCAGCAGGTCTTCGCGGGTGGCAGGCTCGGCGGTATCGCTATCAAGGTCGCGGATCAGGCCGGTGACGTCCATCAGGTTTTTCAAGCG
Organism: uncultured Paracoccaceae bacterium; assembly: GCA_937920555.1. Taxonomy (GTDB): domain Bacteria; phylum Pseudomonadota; class Alphaproteobacteria; order Rhodobacterales; family Rhodobacteraceae; genus CAKZTM01. The sequence continues at coordinate 1,931 of CAKZTM010000012.1, forward strand.
GCGCTTGGTTTCGGGGTCTTCGGGCAGGCCGCCTGCGGCAAGTGGTTGGACCAGCCCACCGGTTGGCGCGGTAAAGGTATATCCGTGGCCTGTATGCCAAAAGCATTTCTCATCCCAGTAAAGTGCGGTGCCTGCCATCGTCTTCCCTTTACGTATTTCCACAAGGATCGCATGAATTGATGGCGAAAGCCACTTGACCCTTTGCGCCGGAGGGCCTAATCAGCGGCTCGGTTTGGCGGAGTAGCTCAGGTGGTTAGAGCAGCGGAATCATAATCCGCGTGTCGGGGGTTCAAGTCCCTCCTCCGCTACCATAGACCTTAGGCACGCGTCGTGTCCTCGACAAGGCCGCCATCCATCCAATCATAAAGCGTATCAAAGGCGTCGGCCTTAGGGCTGTACTCTGCCGTGTTTTGAGCTTTCAGTCTCTTTGCGATATCATCCGCTTGCTGAAATAGATGCCCGGTATAGCCGCGAAAGCGTGTGCGGGGACCTCCGTCATCGCTGAGTTCGTCTATGGCGCGAAAATGGGCGTGTATAACGACATTCCAACAAAAAGCGCATGCGTTGATGGACAATAGTCCGGTCTCCAAAATGCGCCTTCTCGCCGTTAATCTCAATGATCGGTAGACGACGAATAGTGAAGTCCCGATGGCGAGGCCCACGGTCCCGAACCCTTCCCAGGTCAATAAAAAATCTATGATGTTGGACGGGCTATTTTTAGCATAGAGTTGAAAGACCAGATAATAAAGCGGGCAAAGCGACATCAAGCAAAAGGCGAACATCATTAGAAAGTTCACCTTGAGATATGAGCCGGTGTACAACAGGGCGTCATTCCATTCCGTTCGGAACAGGGAACAGCGTTGAAAATTCTCTGACGCAGGTTTGATTGGTCTTATCTTTTTGTACCACGCAGAGCCACGCCCGGTTTCATAGATGGTTTCGAAAATACTGGCCTGCACAATGCGCCAAGCATAGTAGGCCTCTTCCCAACCCACAGAGCGGTGTCTCTTGCTTTCGTGATCCTCAGAGTTTGACATGCGCTTGCGCCTGTTCATGTAAAGCTCGAACCCGTAAAGGCGATTTGCCGTTGAATATTTGTGAATGCCAACACGCCCTACTGCCAGCAATAGAATGATCGGCAAAAGTGCCAGAACCCCGATGATCGGCAGCTCTGTTTGGAACTTAAAAATCAAACTTAACGCGGCAACGGTGAAGATCCAAGACTGGAACGAAAAACGGGTGTAGCAGTCTTTCACGCTCTCGGCCTCTTCGCGTAAGTTTTCGATCAGGCGTATCTCAAGCGTGGTCAGAGTTTCAGATTTAAATGTACTTTTATCGTTATTCGCTTCACGAAAACTTGCAATAAGTCGGAGTTCCAATTCGGACAATTCTGCAGAATTGTTATCTTTAGAAGACCCGGTAATTGTATCTTTTTGAGCATTGTCTTGCATAATACTCTCCAAAATGGATCAGGCTTACACGAAATCGATCTTTGGATTGGCTAAAAGCGACATTTCTATGAGGAGGAGCGACGCATATGGGCGTCACACGCTCATGCAGATGTATTTCAGTTCAAGGTAGTCATCGATCCCATGGCTTGAGCCTTCGCGGCCCAGGCCTGATTGTTTGACGCCGCCAAATGGTGCGACTTCGGTGGAGATCAGTCCGGTGTTCACGCCGACCATGCCGTATTCCAGCGCCTCGGCCACCTGCCACACGCGGCTGAGATCTTTAGCGTAGAAATAGCTGGCCAGCCCGAAGATGGTATCGTTGGCCTGTTCAATCACGTCTTCCTCGTCTTCGAATTTGAACAGGGGGGCGACGGGGCCGAATGTCTCATCATTGGTGATCAGCATGTCTTTGGTCACGCCGGTCAGCACTGTGGGTTCAAAGAAGGTGCCGCCCAGAGCGTGGCGTTTGCCGCCGGTTTTGATTGTGGCACCTTTGGAGGTGGCGTCTTTGATATGTTCCTCGACCTTATCCACCGCATCCATGTTGATCAGCGGGCCGGTGCCGACACCGTCCTCCAGCCCGTCGCCGATTGTCATGTTTTCAACCGCTTGGGCCAGTTTCTTTGCAAAGGCGTCATAGACCCCGGCTTGGACGTAGATGCGGTTGGCACAGACGCAGGTTTGTCCGTTGTTGCGGTATTTGGAGATCATGGCGCCCTCGACGGCTGCATCCAGATCGGCGTCGTCAAAGACGATGAACGGAGCGTTGCCGCCCAGCTCCATGGACATTTTCATGACCTGTTTGGCCCCTTGCGCGAGCAATATGCGCCCGACTTCTGTGGAGCCCGTAAAGGTTAATTTCCGCACCGTCGGATTGTCGCAGAACTCTTTTCCGACCTCGGAGGATTTGGACGAGGTGATCACTGAAAAGAGGCCTTTGGGCACACCGGCACGCTCGGCCAGAACCGCCATCGAGAGTGCTGAGAGCGGGGTTTCTTTGGCAGGGCGGGCCACAAATCCGCATCCAACGGCCAGCGCCGGTGCCACTTTGCGGGCAATCATGGCATTGGGGAAGTTCCACGGTGTAATTGAGGCCACCACGCCCACCGGTTGCTTGATCACAACGATGCGTTTGTCGGGTTGGTGGCCGGGAATTGTCTCGCCGTAGACCCGTTTGGCTTCTTCGGCGAACCACTCGATAAAGGAGGCGCCGTACAAAATCTCGCCCTTGGCTTCGGCAAAGGGTTTACCCATTTCGGCGGTCAGAATGCGGCCCAGATCATCGGCATTCTCCACCATCAGATCGTGCCATTTGCGCAAGACAGCGGCGCGTTCCTTGCCGGTCCGTTTGGCCCAATCCTTCTGGGATTGCCTAGCAGCTTCAATGGCTTGACGGGTTTCATCGACGCCTATATCGGCCACATCGATCAGCACATCGCCACGGGCCGGATTGGTCACGGGAAAAGTGGCGTTGTTGGGGGCGTCGATCCATTTTCCGGCCACATAAGCCTTGCCGGTCAGCAATGTGGGGTCGTTCAAAAGTGAGGCGAGATTGGTTTGGTCGAGCATGTTTTGGTCCCCTGTGGCCGTATCAATTACGCTGAAACCGGCTTAGCAGGATGGGGCGAGAATTCAAGCAGGGCAATATGCGGGCCTTGACCTGTGGTTCGGTCGAGGCGCTTCCAATTGTGACCTATTTGCCCAAGTTTGGACAAAATCAACGGGCGGCGTGGGCGGTTGAGACGGATTTGGTTGAGAATCGTCAAGGTATTTGATTATTGCGAGGGGCGCCGTGTTTTTGGTGTGCTGGTTTGATGTCCAAGACTTCCGGTCGGGTGTCGTGTAAAAGGTTAACGCCGTGGGGGTATTTATGACTATTTTCAAAGCATTGGGATTTACGGCTGTTTGTATCGGCGTCATGGTTCTGGCGAGCCTGCGTGGCCGTGATGCGAGTGTTGCCGACCACACGATGCAATCGCCTTTGAAGCTGTCTTTCGGAACCCGCTAGAGCGTTCCGCTTTAAACCCGGAATTACCTAAAGCTTTCTGAAATCAAATTTTCAACGCGTTAGGTGATGTCTTATGTCTCAAGCTAAAAGCAAAACGCTTTAGCCAGAACGGCATGCAATGCGGTGGAGCGAAGCTTATCGCATGCTTTCAAGCGCCTATTACCCGCCCCTAGGGCCGGTCTTCTGAATGACCGCACAGCTTCCCCTTACGGACTTTCCGTCGTGCCAGCCTACCCGTCAATTCGGATGGTTTCGTTCTTAGGATCGTAGGGACTGTCTTCGGTAATCTCGCAATCCCAAAGCTGGTTTTGCATACGGACTTTCAGCTTGGTGCCCGGTTTGGCCAGATCGGGCGTCACATAGCCCATGCCGATGGATTTGCCGAACGCCACCGAGTAGCCGCCCGAGGTCAGGCGACCTACCTTGGTGTTGCGGTCGCCCCCAAGGGGCGCATTAGCGGAATAGAGCGCCTCGCGGCCCCATGGGTCTGCATCGTCCGGCCCGTCAATCAGGAGCGTGACGCATTGGGAGCGGATGCCGGTCGCCTGCATCGCATCTTTGCCGTGGAAGTCTTTGGACAGATCCACGAAGCGGGACAGATCTGCCTCTAGCGGGGTGGCGTCGCGGCCTAGTTCGGTCCCGAAGGCGCGGTAGGATTTTTCTTGCCTCAGCCAGTTTTGCGCGCGTGCGCCGACCAGTTTGAGGCCGTGTTTTTCGCCCGCCTCTGTGATCTGGTCGAACAGATAGTTTTGCATCTCTATGGGGTGGTGGAGTTCCCAGCCCAGCTCGCCCGTATAAGCCACGCGGATGGCGTTCACGGGGCACATTTTGAGTTCGATCTGGCGGGCAGAGAGCCACGGGAAGCGCTTGTTTGAGAGCGCCGTGTCGGGGTCCGCGTCCACGATCAGGTCGCGCAGGAGGTCGCGGGATTTGGGGCCTGCGATGGCGAAGACGCCGTATTTGGTGGTGACTTCTTCCTCATTGATCCGGCCGAAACGGTCTTCGTTCTCCATGATCGCCTTATAGAGATAGTCCTGATCATAGGCGGTCCAGGCCCCTGCGGAAACGAGGTAGTAGCTGTCCTCGGCTTCGCGGACTATCGTGTATTCGGTCCGCGTCGTGCCGTTGCCGGTGAGCGCGTAGGTCAGGTTGATCCGGCCAACTTTGGGCAGTTTGTTGGTGGTGAACCAGTCGAGAAATGCGGTGGCGCCGGGGCCGGAAATGCGGTGTTTGGTGAAGGCTGTGGCGTCGATCAGGCCCACGCCTTGGCGGATCGCTTTGGCCTCTTGGACCGCGTATTGCCACCACGCGCCGCGCCGGAAGGAGCGGGCATCGTGGTCGAAGTTTGCGGGCGCGTCTTTGGGGCCAAAATAGTTCGGGCGTTCCCAGCCGTTGACGCATCCGAACTGGGCCCCGGCTGCTTTCATACGGTCATAGGAGGGGGCCGTGCGAAGCGGTCGGCATGCTTCGCGTTCCTCGTCCGGGTGGTGGAGGATGTAGACGTGTTCATAGCATTCTTCGTTTTTGCGCGCGGTATATTCCGTTGTTATCCAGTCGCCGTAGCGTTTGGGATCGAGGGAGGCCATGTCAATCTCCGCCTCGCCCTCCGTCATCATTTGCGCAAGGTAATGGCCTGTGCCGCCGGCGGCGGTGATCCCGAAGGAGAAGCCTTCCGCGACCCACATGTTTGTGAGGCCCGGAGCGGGGCCGACCAGCGGATTGCCGTCTGGTGTGTAGCAGATCGGGCCGTTGAAATCGTCCTTGAGGCCGGTTTGCTCGCAAGACGGGATGCGGTGCAAAAGGGCCATGTACTGCTCTTCGATCCGCTCCAGATCGAGCTGGAAGAGATCCGCGCGGAAGCTGTCGGGCACGGAATGCTCAAACCGGGCGGGCGCGCCGCGTTCATAGGTGCCAAGTATCCAGCCGCCGCGTTCTTCGCGCACGTAGGATTGGGCGTCCGCGTCGCGGATCACGGGGTGTTCGGGGTTGGTTTTGCGCCATTCGACCAAGGCCGGGTCTTGGTCCATGACGATGAACGTGTGCTCGACCGGGATGGCGGGGAGCTTGATGCCAAGTTGGCGTGCGGTGCGCTGGGCGTGGTTGCCAGTGCAGGTGACGACATGTTCCGCGCGGATTTCGAATTTTTCGGCGCCGGGCAGCAGGTTGCCGCCCTGCTCAATCATCTTCGTGCCGCGCACGATCCATTCCGAGCCGGTCCATTCATAGCTATCGACCTGGGCTTTGCGCTCGATCGTGGCGCCGTGCTGGCGTGCGCCTTTGGCCATAGCTTGGGTGACGTCAGCGGGGTTAATGTAGCCGTCGGTGGGATGGTAGATGGCACCCTTGAGGTCTTCCGTTTGTATGAGCGGCCAGCGGTCTTTGATCTGAGCAGGGGTCATCCACTCGTAAGGGATGCCAACGGTTTCGGCGGTGGAGCCGTAAAGCGCGTATTCGTCCATCCGGTCTTGGGTCTGGGCCATGCGCAGGTTGCCCACCACAGAGAAACCCGCGTTGAGGCCGGTTTCGGCCTCCAACTGTTTGTAGAAATTCACCGAATAGTCGTGGATGTGGCTGGTGGCATATCCCATGTTGAAAAGCGGCAAGAGGCCTGCTGCATGCCATGTGGAGCCGGAGGTCAGCTCATCGCGTTCCAGCAACATCGTGTCCCATCCGGCTTTGGCGAGGTGATAGGCAACGCCTGCTCCGACGGCTCCACCACCGACAACAAGTGCGCGCACATGGGATTTCATAAACGGTTCCTTCGGGTTGAGACGTTGTCGGCAATCTGGCCAAAAATCAGCTCAGGGTCCAGATCAGGCCGACGCAGGCGGGCCCGAAAACGACATCTTTTCGGCGGTTGGCATTAAGGGATTGTTTACCACGCCTCAAATTCGGGGCGAAAACGCGCAATTTCGTCCAATATGTAAATCGGCGGTTAACCCTGAGCGGGTATCAACTCACCAGGCGTTTAGTGTTCCGAGGTGTATCATGAAGTTGTTAACGTTCGCAGTAAGTCTGGTGTTTCTGGCCATTCTTCCGTTTGTGGTGTCTGCCTCAGAACGCGCGGCTTGGGACTATGAGGGCCGGTTTGGGCCGGAAAACTGGGTTGATCTTTCGACGGAGTTTGAGGCATGCGGGCGCGGTGAGCAGCAGTCGCCGGTTGATCTGGTAGGCGCGCTTGAGACCGAATTGGGCGCGATTGAGCTTCATTGGCCCAACACCGATTGGGAACTGCGCAATAATGGCCATACGGTGGCCGCCTACCCGATGGAGCAAGGCCACGCGATCATTGAAAATATGCGCTACGAGTTGGTGCATTTTCAACTTCATAACCCGTCCGAACACATGATTGGCGGTCGCAGCTACCCAATGGAGGCGCAGTTTGTGCATCAATCCAAGGCAGGTGACCTGGCGGTGATCGGGGTGATGATCAAAGGCGGCGGACGCAATCCGCTTTTCGAGACGTTTATGGCCTCCGCACCGGTTGCGAAGAACAGCAAAACCGTGCTCAGAGCGTTTGATCCGACCGAGCTTACCACGGATTTGGGGGACATATTGCGCTATGAGGGCTCTTTGACGGCACCGCCATGTACGGAAAATGTGATGTGGACCGTTCTGACCGATCCTTTGGTGGTTTCGGATGCAGCCCTTTTGGCGTTCAACTCGCTTTTCGCACATAATTCCCGGCCGGTGCAGCCGCTCAACCGGCGCTATGTGCTTAGCGATTGAGCGATACCTCTGGACGCCGCCGCCTTGGCTGATTATCTGGAAGTTGCTCCCTCAGATACAAAAAGGCTCATCTCATGAACCCGCTTCTCGCTGACTGGACCGGACAGTTTGAAATGCCACCTTTTGGTGCGTTTTCGGATACGGATTTTGAACCCGCGTTTGATGCGGCTTTTGAAGCAGCGCGTGCGGATGTGGCGCGGATTGCGGATAATCCTGAGCCTGCCAGTTTCGCCAACACCATCGAGGCCATGGAAAAAGACAGCGATCTTTTGGACCGGGTCGGGTCGATCTTCTTCAACCTGTCGAGTGCCGATACAAATGACGCCCGCGAGGCCATTCAGCGCGATTTGTCGCCCCGCTATGCCGCATTTCATTCTGAGACGATGATGAACACCGCGTTGTTTGCGCGGGTTAAGGCGGTCTATGAGGGCAATGGGGACCTGTCGGCACAGCAGCGCGTGGTAACTGAGAAATATTACAAAATGTTTGTGCGCGCCGGGGCCAACTTGGAAGGGCGCGCGCGCGACCGGTTTAAGGCGGTCATGCAGCGTTTGGCGGAGTTGGGCACCACGTTTTCGCAAAATGTGCTGGCCGAGGAGCGTGGTTGGGATTTGGCGCTGAGCCAAGAGGATATGGACGGCTTGCCGGAGTTTTTGGTGTCGGCTTTGAAGTCGAGCGCTCAGGCGCGGGACAAAGACGGGTATTTGCTGACCCTGACCCCATCGCTTATCGGGCCTTTCTTGCAGTTTTCTCCGCGCCGGGATTTGCGTGAGGCGGTTTTTGCGGCTTGGACGGCGCGCGGTGCCAATGGCGGGGATCACGACAACGGGGAAGTCATCAAGGAGACCTTGGAGCTTCGCGCGGAGCGGGCGCAAATCCTGGGCTATGCGGATTTTGCCTCATTCAAGCTGGAAGAGGAGATGGCCAAAACCCCCGGCGCGGTGCGTGATCTACTGGAGGCGGTTTGGGAACCGGCGAAGGCGCGTTCTATTCAGGATGCCAAAGTATTGGCGCAATTGATGAAGCAGGACGGGGTGAATGATACGTTTCGCCCGTCCGACTGGGCCTATTATGCGGAAAAACGCAAGCAGGCCGAGCATGATCTCGATGAGGCAGAGTTGAAGCCGTATCTGCAACTGGACAATATGATTGCCGCTTCTTTTGATTGTGCGACCCGGCTTTTCGGCCTTGAGTTCGAGGAGATTTCGGCGCCGCTTTATCACGCGGATGCGCGGGCTTGGGAGGTCAAAAAGGGCGACCGTCATATCGGCGTTTTCATCGGCGATTATTTCGCGCGGGCGTCCAAACGCTCGGGCGCGTGGTGTTCGCGGTTTCGCGCCCAATCCAACATGGAGCGGGATATTCGCCCCATTGTCGTAAATGTTTGTAATTTTGCCAAAGCTCCGGCGGGGCAGCCAACGCTTTTGTCCTTTGATGATGCGCGCACGCTTTTTCATGAGTTCGGCCATGCGCTTCATTCGCTATTGTCTGACGTGCATTACCCGATGATTTCAGGAACTTCTGTGGCCAGAGATTTCGTCGAGCTGCCAAGTCAGCTTTATGAGCATTGGCTCAGTGTGCCAGAGGTTCTGTCCAAGCATGCGCTCCATGCCGATACCGGTAAGGCGATGCCGCCTGAGATGGTTCAAAAAGTGCTGGCGGCGGAGAATGCCGATCAGGGTTACGCCACAGTAACCTATGTGGCCAGCGCGATTGTGGATATTGATTTTCACACCGGTGCCGCGCCGGCTGATCCGATAGCGGCTCAGGCGGAAACATTGGCGCGTTTGGGTATGCCGCCTGAGTTGACCATGCGCCATGCGGCGACCCATTTTCAGCATGTGTTTTCAGGCGACGGGTATTCCAGCGGGTACTATTCTTACATGTGGTCGGAGGTCATGGACGCGGACGCGTTTGAGGCATTTGAGGAGGCGGGCGATCCGTTTGATGCAGCAACTGCCGCCCGGTTGGAGGAATTTGTGTATTCCGCGGGCGGCTCGCGCGATCCGGCCGAGCTTTATGTTGCGTTTCGGGGTGCGATGCCGTCGGTGGCTGCGCTTTTGAAGGGGCGCGGGTTGGCTGCTTGAGCGACTAGAACCACTGGCCCGGTTCCATCAGGCCAAGCTCCATCAATTGTTGGGACGTCCAGTTGAACTTGGCGGAGCGATCCCAGACGAAGTTCTCGATTGCATGGGTTGAGTCGGGGTTGTTGATTAAGGATTTAGCGACCCGAAACGAGGCCACGCAAAAGGTCATATTGTGGTGCCACGGACAGGCGATTGTGTTCATCTCAGGGTCATTGAAAAGACCGGCTTCGTTCATGCGCAGGCCGGTTTTGGCCCTAAAAAATGCTATTCGATCAATCCTTTGGCGGGTCCATTCGATATGTTCTGCATAGCGCCATTTCAAACCGCCAAAGACATCGATCTGACGTTCCAATTGCACAGGCCCGTCAAACCGGTTGCGGCTGAAATATCCGTCTTGGTCAAAATAGGCATCCTCGGCGGCAAGTGAGGCGGCCCCCCGGTCGATCTGGGACGGATAAAGATCGACGGTTGTGCAAAAGACAGCCTCGCGGCGTTCTTCGGTGATGAATTGTGCGGCGTCTGCGATGGACCGCCCTTCGCAAAATGGAAAGTACAGGTATTCGGCGTTGTGGCCCAGATAAATCCAGCGCCCGTTCAATGGATCGAGCATCGGATTGATGAGGTCATGCAATGTCGCGCTGGCGCGGACTTTAAGCGAGACCGCGCCCTCTGTATGGCTTTGATCGTGGGTCAAGACCAACACGTTGTTGAACCCAATGGTGCGGGCATGGGCAACAGTTCTGGCCAAATCAGTGCCGTCTTCGTCACGAATAATCGCAACGGGTCCCGGTCCAAGTGCATTGATCGCGTCGGATGCTCGGGTGTGGGGCGTGTCGGTCATGGTTTGATTTTTTGGAGCATTCGGGCCTCCGCTTCAAGCTCCATTCGTATTATCGAGCGTTTCAAACTGTAGATTGCGGATGGGTAGAAGAAGTTGAAATAAAGGTACTAAAATAGAAGGGTCCGCAAATAAGTCTGCATTAACAACTCTGACGTGCAAGAAAACCCCTCAAAATTGTGAGTTGGTAGATGGGGTTTTTGCGTTGACAGTTTCAAGTATTTACTGATGATTGCGCGAATGCTGTAAAAGTGCGATTTGGTAATTTGGACGTTTGCTTGCAAAAAAAGGTTCAACTTATCTAGTTCGATTGCGGCAGTACTAAACACACAACACACACAACAACATGCACCAGAAAGTAGCTGAAATGTCAGAGGAACAAATAATCGACAAGGGTGAAATCCTTGGTCTTATGACTGAGATTGTATCGTCCCATGTGTCGAATAACCCGGTTGCGGCGGCTGATTTGCCGGGTTTGATTGAAGTCGTTTACACAAAACTTGCCGATTTAGGCGGCGCGGGTCAGTATCCCAAGGAGGAGTTGGTTCCGGCGGTTCCGATCAAAAAGTCGGTGACGGACGATTATATTTACTGTCTGGAGGATGGTAAGAAGCTCAAAATGCTAAAGCGTCATTTGATGACTGCTTATGGCATGACGCCAGAGGACTACCGGGCAAAGTGGGGGCTAAAGCCCGACTACCCGATGGTGGCGCCGAATTACGCCATGAAGCGTCAGCAATTGGCAAAGAAGATCGGTTTGGGGCGTAAGCCACGGGTCGCCAAGACCTGATACCAGCTCCATTGCGGAGCACGACCAAATTGCGATAAGAGCGGCGGGACAAACGGGTCTCGCCGTTTTGGTTTTCAATGACGCGTTTAAGGAAATGTGATGTCAGACCGCAAGAAGCTCTTCATCAAGACATATGGGTGTCAGATGAATGTCTATGACAGCGAGCGCATGGCGGCGTCCTTGGACAAGGCCGGCTATGACCAGACAGATGAGGTGGCTGAGGCCGATATGGTCCTGCTCAACACCTGCCACATCCGTGAGAAAGCGGCTGAAAAGGTCTATTCCGAGCTTGGGCGGATCAAGGAGTTGAGGGTTGCAAAGCCGGATTTGAAGATAGGCGTTGCCGGGTGTGTGGCGCAGGCAGAGGGCGAAGAGATCGTGCGGCGTCAGCCCGCAGTTGATTTGGTCGTTGGCCCGCAAGCCTATCACAATTTGCCTGCCATGCTTGATGCGCTCAAGCCCGGCAAGCCGGTCATCAACACGGATTTTCCGGCAGAAGACAAGTTTGATCATTTGCCCGATGATCGCCGGGCGCGGCGTGCGCCTTCGGCTTTTTTGACGGTTCAGGAGGGGTGCGACAAGTTTTGTGCCTTCTGCGTTGTGCCATACACGCGCGGGGCCGAAGTCTCGCGGCCAGTTGCGCGGATTTTGAGTGAGGCCAAGGATTTGGTGTCGCGCGGTGTGGCTGAGATCACCTTGCTGGGGCAAAATGTGAATGCCTATCACGGCGAGGGCCCGGACGGTGAGATGGGGCTTGCGGCGTTGATCCGCGCCTTGGCGGAGATTGAGGGTTTGGAGCGGATCCGGTTCACAACGTCCCATCCCAACGACATGGAAGATGATCTAATTGCTGCGCATGGTGAGATCGACAAGCTGATGCCTTATTTGCATCTGCCGGTTCAATCTGGATCTGACAGTGTTCTAAAAGCGATGAACCGCAAACACACCGCTGAGAGCTATTTCACCTTGATTGAGCGCATTCGCGCGGCGCGCCCTGACATTGCGTTGTCCGGTGATTTCATTGTTGGCTTTCCCGGTGAAACAGAAGCGGATTTTCAGGCGACATTGGATTTGGTGGAGCGGGTTGAGTACGCGCAGGCGTTTAGTTTCAAGTATTCTGCGCGCCCCGGCACACCGGCGGCAGACCGCGAAGAGGTGCCCGAGGACGTAAAATCGGAGCGTTTGGCGCGTTTGCAGGCATTGCTATTGCAACAGCAGCGGGCGTTTCAAGAGAGTGTGGTCGGTCGTGTTTTGCCGGTTCTGTTGGAAAAGCCGGGTCGCAAGGACGGTCAATTGATCGGGAAATCGCCTTACTTACAGGCTGTTCATCTGGATGCGGCGCCCGAGTTGATTGGCACAATTCAGCAGGTTCGGATTGTGTCTTCTAAGTCGAACTCTTTGTCAGGCGAACTGATGGGTTAAATTTACCCTTTTGACCTGTGAAAAACCTGACTATAACCAAAACAAAGCGCGTGCGACGAGATATGACACGCACAATTAGAGTACGTCGAATGACGGGATACTGGAGGCAACTTAGAATGGGACGTCATCTGGCAGGCGCTTTTATAGCGCTGGTGTTGAGTTTGGGATCCTATCAGGCGGCATCTGCGCAGGGATTTTTTGAATCTATCACAGATATTTTCCGCGGCAGTGATGCGGGATCAGATGGTGGCCGAGAGTTGCGTGCGACGATCTGGGTCGATCCTGACGGCTGCGAGCATTGGGTAATGGATGACGGCCTTGAGGGGTTCATGTCGTCCCATTTGGACCGGGACGGCAAACCTGTTTGCCGGGGTGCCGGGACAACCAACAGCGTTTGCAAGACTTTGGACTCGGCGGCAACGTTCGCGATTGGCAGTGCAAAGATCAAACCGGCGGCTGTTGAGGAGATTAAAGCGTTTCTCGGACCGCTTTTGGGCAAGTCCATTGTGATCAACGGGCACACGGATAACACTGGCTCGGATAGCGCGAATTTGGAATTGTCGTTGCGCCGCGCGATCGCGGTTGCTGAGATCGCTGAGGAAATGGGTGTGAATTCAGAGCCGCGCGGCTACGGCGAGCAAGTGCCGTTGGCGTCGAATGATACTGCTGCAGGGCGCGCCATGAACCGTCGCGTTGAGTTGACATGCTCGTAAAACGGCAGGGGTGGAGAACGTCATGACATATACAAAGAAACTGTCCCTGGTGGTTGTAATGGCTGTTTTGAGCGGCTGTGCGACCGATACGACCACCGATAGTGGTTTGGATTCGGGATCACTCTCACTGATGCGTGCAGGTATCTGGATTGATCCCAATGGTTGTGATCACTGGATTATCGACGACGGGGTGGAGGGGTATCTTTCGCCGCGTCTACGTCCTGACGGAACGCCGGTGTGTCGCGAAGAGTTCGACGTCAACAGCACGTTTGACTTTGACCGTAAGGTGATTGGCGACAGCTAATTTTAGAGCGCGCTTCTGGGTTGCAGCGTGATCGTCTGTGCGTCACCATAGGCGTGTAAATGAATCACCAATTTTGGAGTGAGCTTTGGCGGACATCGCCTCTAGTGAAGTGACATCTTCTGAACCTGTTGCCATCGCGCTCGATTTTCCTGACAACCGACTGCTGATAGACTTGTGCGGCGAGTTTGATCGCAATCTTGCTCAGGTCGAGCAGGCGTTGGGCGTGCAAATCGTTCATCGTGGCAATCAGTTGGAAGTTGTGGGCCCTGCTGACGCGCAAGCGCAGGCGGCAGAGGCTTTGAACGCCATGTATGAGCGGTTAGAGGGCGGGCGCGCTCTGGAGAAGGGCGATATCGAGGCGGCGCTTCGGTTTGGCAGCTCTGACAGCGGCGAGGCTATTGCCGATGCCAGTCAGCTTGAAATGTTCAAGGGGGGGCGTGTTGAAATCCGCACCCGCAAAAAGCCGGTGGAGCCGCGCACCGAGCGGCAAAAGCAATATGTTGCTCAGTTGTTTTCCAATGAATTGGTGTTTGGGATCGGGCCTGCTGGCACTGGCAAGACCTATTTGGCGGTTGCGGCTGCGGTGTCGCTGTTCCTTGATGGGCATGTGGACAAGATTGTGTTGTCGCGGCCTGCTGTTGAGGCGGGTGAGCGTCTGGGCTTTTTGCCCGGTGACATGAAAGACAAGGTCGATCCTTACATGCAGCCGCTTTATGACGCTTTGGCGGATTTCTTGCCGGGCAAGCAGTTGGCCAAGCTGATTGAAGACAAGCGGATCGAGATCGCTCCGTTGGCGTTCATGCGTGGACGGACGTTGTCCAATGCATTTGTGGTTCTTGATGAGGGCCAGAACGCCACGGCGATGCAAATGAAGATGTTTCTGACCCGGTTGGGTGAGGGGTCCCGGATGGCGATTACGGGTGATGTCACGCAGATCGATCTGCCCAGAGGCCAGCCATCGGGCTTGGTGGAAGCCATGAACATTCTCAAAGATGTTGAGCAGATCGGGTTCAGTTATTTCACGTCCACTGATGTTGTGCGCCATCCCTTGGTTGCCAAGATCATCCGTGCCTATGAGGCTGCATCAAACCAGTCATGAGCGGCCAAGTTATCATTGAGCTTTCCATTGAGGAGCCGCTTTGGGTGCCTTTGGAGCTAAGTGCTTTGGCGCAACGGGCCTGCGAGGCGGCAGCAACGGTTTTGCGTCTGCCTATTGCGTGCGAGGTTTCTATTTTGGCCGCCAACGATGATCGTATCTCGGGGCTGAATGAGGAATTTCGCGGCAAACCTGTTCCCACAAATGTGTTGTCATGGCCATCTGAGGATTTGGCCGGTGCTCCTGGCGAAGCGCCCAAGCCGCCCCGTGACCCGGAGATCGGTGATATTGCGCTTGCCTACGAGACTTGTGCCCGCGAAGCGACTGAGTTCGGCAGAACCCTGCATAATCATGTGACGCATTTGATTGTTCATGGGTTTTTACATCTTTTGGGCTATGATCACGAGAACGACGAAGATGCCACAGTGATGGAAGGCCTCGAAATTCAGGCCCTTGAAACTCTTGGCATAGAGAACCCATATTAGGACGGGCATCGAATTGCCGATTTTTGGACAGCGAGAGTAATGGGCGACACCACAGACGGATCTCAACCAGCAGCGCAAAGCGCGCCGGACGAGAGCACCTCCCAAGATCAAGGCAGCATTTCATTTCTGGATTGGGCGCTCAGGCGTCGTGGGCGCAAGCCTGTGACCGAGCCCAGACCGGCGACGGATATGGACCGTGCCAGTGCCGCTGGTGCGCGGCAAATGCTGGTCAACTTGCGAAACATGCGCGGGATGCGGGTGGAAAATGTGGCGATACCGCGCGCCGATATTGTGGCGGTGCCCAATGACATCTCGCTTGTGGATTTGATGGACGTGTTCCGGGAAAGTGGCTACAGCCGGATACCGGTTTTCTCCGAGACTTTGGACAATCCGCTTGGGCTTATTCACCTCAAAGATGTGGCTCTTGAATACGGATTTGACCGTTCTGACCGGCCCTTTGAGATGGAGCCGTTGATGCGGCCTTTGTTATTTGCACCGCCCTCTATGCCCATTGGCGCGTTGTTGCAAAAGATGCAGGGTGAGCGTCGGCACATGGCTTTGGTGATTGATGAATATGGTGGTGCCGACGGTTTGATCACCATGGAGGATCTTGTCGAGCAGATCGTGGGCGAGATTGCCGACGAGCATGATGCGGATGAGGATCAGGAATGGACCTTGGAGAGCGACGGGGTTTACCGGGCCACTGCGCGGGCCGATTTGCAGGAATTTGAGGCGGTGGCCGGTGTTGATCTGTTGCCTGATGATCTTGACGAGGACGTGGACACGCTTGGCGGGTTGATCTTCATTCTCGCAGGCCGCGTGCCTGTGCGCGGGGAGGTTGTGCGCCATCCTGCCGGGCATGAGTTCGAGGTTCTGGACGCGGATGCGCGGCGGATCACGCGAATGCGCGTGCGTCTGAGTAAGCCCGGCAAGCCGCGACGTGCAGCTGAGTAATATCGCAGGCTTAGAGCGTTGGCGGGCTTGGGGCCTTGCCGGAATTCTCGGCGCTTTAATGGCTTTGGGGCAGGCCCCTTTCCACTTTCCATGGTTCTTGCTGCTCTCGGCCCCGCTGCTGTTTTTGATGGTTTGCACGCGAGGCATGCGTGGTGCCTTCGGCGTTGGCTGGTGGGCGGGTCTTGGATATTTCGCCGTCGCCTTGCACTGGATCGTCGAGCCGTTTTTGGTTGATCTTGCCGCCACAGGATGGATGGCGCCTTTCGCGCTTTTGTTTCTATCGGCTGGGCTGGCCCTGTTTTGGGCGGTGCCTTTTGCGCTGTTTCGTGCATTTGGGCTTGGCGGGCCATGGGCGATTTTGGCGTTTGCGGGACTTTGGACCTTTGGCGAATTTGCCCGGTCCACGGTTTTGACGGGCTTTCCGTGGGCGTTGCTGGCGTATGGCTGGACCGCCACCCCGATCATTCAGGCAACGGCTTTCATAGGGTCTCATGGGGTTGGATTTTTGGTGCTGGTTCTTGCGCTTCTGCCCGTGATTTGGCACCGGGTTGGCGTCGCGGTGACGCTAGCGGTTCTGGTCGCAAGTTGGGTTGGTCTGGGCCTGCGTGTGCCCGACGAGATTGCCATGACCGACACCCGGCTGCGGCTTGTGCAGCCCAACGCGCCCCAGCATTTGAAATGGCATCCCGATCATATTCGGACCTTTTGGGAGCGTCAGTTGGCTGCGACCGCGGTTCCGGGGGACATTGACCTGATCGTCTGGCCTGAAGCTGCCGTGCCCTATCTGATGGGGACGCGACCGGATTTGAACACTGTAATTTCCCAGGCTGCTGGAGATAGGAAAGTTGCGCTTGGTGCGACGCGCGCAGATGGGGAGGTCTTATATAATTCAGCTGTGATTTTGGGCGCAGGCGGAAATGTTGAGCATCTTTACGACAAGCATCATCTTGTCCCGTTTGGCGAGTTTTTACCCTTCCCGGCGATATTTGAGCGCTTCGGGCTACAAGGTTTGGCGCGCAATGCCGGTCGGTTTTCCGCGGGCTCCGGGCCTCGGCTTATTCAATCCGGTGATATCCCCGCCTTTCAACTGCTGATCTGTTATGAGGCTATTTTTGCGGCGGAAATCTTGCGAGGGCCGGATCGGCCGGGATGGCTTTTGCATCTGACAAATGACGCATGGTTCGGTGATTTTTCTGGTCCTTATCAGCATCTGGCACAAGCGCGGGTGCGGGCCATTGAGTTTGGTTTGCCCATGGCCCGCGCGGCCAATACTGGTGTGTCGGCAATGATCGATCCTTACGGTCGGTTAAGGGGTCAACTGGCGCTCAATACCGGTGGGCATGTGGATGTGGAATTGCCAGAGCCATTGCCGCCGACCGTTTACGCCCGTTTTGGCGATTTGCCGATTTTGACGCTTATTTTGGCAATTACTGTCGGTAGCGTGGCCTTCGGGCGACGAAACGGCGCAAATTCACCGGTTCGCTCATAATCGATTGACCCCACGACACTGCATCGGTTACGAGGCGACTTGTGTTTTTATTGGGGAGGCCCCTCGTGCCGAGATTGAATTATTCATTTACGTCCGAATCAGTGTCCGAGGGGCATCCTGACAAGGTTTGTGATCGCGTTTCAGATGCGGTTCTGGACGCTTTCTTGGCGGAAGATCCAGAAGCGCGCGTGGCTTGCGAAACCTTTGCGACCACCAACCGGGTTGTGATCGGCGGCGAAGTTCGCGGCCCTCAGGCGGTCATGAACGCGGTCGAGGCAATTGCGCGGGATTGCGTGAAAGACATCGGCTACGAGCAGGACGGGTTCCACTGGGAAACCCTGGCGCTCGATAACTATTTGCACGAGCAGTCTGCACATATCGCACAAGGTGTGGATGCGGCGGAAGGCAAGGAAGAGGGTGCCGGCGATCAAGGGATCATGTTTGGCTATGCGGTCAATGAAACTGACGTGCTGATGCCTGCGCCTATTCAGTATTCCCATGCGATTTTGCACAGGCTGGCTGAAGTTCGCAAAAACGGTACGGAACCCGCACTTGGGCCGGATGCGAAGTCGCAGCTGACCATTCGTTATCAGGACGGAAAGCCTGTGGAGGCGGCCTCTATCGTACTGTCCACCCAGCATCTTGATGAGAGTTTGAGCAGTGCGGATGTCCGTGCGATTGTGGAGCCTTATATTCGCGAGGTTATGCCAGAAGGCTGGATCACGGATGCTACAGATTGGCACGTAAATCCGACCGGTAAGTTCGTCATCGGCGGGCCTGATGGCGACGCCGGTTTGACCGGTCGCAAGATCATTGTGGATACATATGGCGGTGCGTCGCCTCATGGTGGCGGTGCGTTCTCTGGTAAAGATCCAACCAAAGTAGATCGCTCGGCGGCATATGCGGCCCGGTATTTGGCCAAAAATGTTGTGGCGGCCGGTCTTGCGGAGCGGTGCTGCATTCAGCTGTCTTACGCAATTGGTGTTGCGCGGCCGTTGTCTATTTATGCGGACACTTACGGGACCGGAAAGGTCCATGAGAGTGAGATCGAGAAGGCTATCGAGGCGTCCATGGATTTGACACCCAGAGGCATTCGCCAGCATTTGGGCATGAACCGTCCAATTTATCAGCGCACTGCGGCTTATGGTCATTTTGGGCGTGCGCCGGATGCGGATGGTGGGTTCTCTTGGGAAAAAACCGATCTTGTTGAGACCTTAAAGAAAGCCGTTTGAGGCACGCATGACCACGCCTGACCGTAAAGATGGTGCCCCGTGGCGTAATTTTTATGGTCGGCGTAAGGGCAAGGGGCTGCGGCCCTCTCAAGAAACCTATTTGGACGAAGATCTGGCGGCATTGTCGCCGGGCCCGGTCAGTTGGGATGACAATCCCGACCGCGTGCCTTTGGATTTGGCCAAGTTATTTCCTGAGGCTTCGGAATTTTGGCTGGAAATCGGCTTTGGCGGCGGTGAGCATGTGGTGCACCAAGCAGCGCTTTACCCGCATGTGGGGCTTATCGGGTGTGAGCCTTATATCAACGGGGTGGCTATGCTGCTGGGCAAGGTCCGCAAAGCGGGTGTGTCCAACCTAGCAATACATCCCGGCGATGCGCGCGATTTATTTGATGTGATCCCAGATGGTGCCTTGAGCCGCGTTTTTCTTTTATATCCAGATCCTTGGCCCAAAAAGCGGCATCACCGTAGGCGGTTTGTGACCCCTGAGCATTTGGAGCCATTGGCCCGCAAGATGAAAGCCGGGGCGATCCTGCGTGTGGCCACTGACATTGAGGATTATGTGCGCCAAACCCTTGAGCAGGTGGCGTTTGGTGGCGATTTTGAGTGGTTGGCCGAGGGGCCGTCCGACTGGCAGGAGCCTTGGGATGACTGGATATCGACCCGCTATGAGCAAAAGGCGCTTCGCGAGGGCCGCGTTCCACATTACCTGACATTTCGGCGCACCTCACCTGTTTGAGCGCATACCTGCGGCGGTGTGAGATGTTACAGCGCCGCCTATTTTCCTGACCGAACTGGCTGAGTTTAGCGCGCCACGGCGTTGGTACGTGGCGGGTATTTGCTGCGTGGTTGGCAAACTACTCTGCTAGCACAGTAGCACAGTTGTTAAGGTTTCCCGCCCAAGCACGCGCTTGCTATGGACCCTCAATTCTGGTCACGTTAAAGGGGGCGGGCATACATAAAGAGGCAGCATTCATGTCCGGTCACGGCCCCGCACAACCTATGACATCGCGTCGCGCAACCCCGTTGAAGGGAATTGCGGACATTCCGGGGGACAAGTCGATCTCTCACCGTTCGCTCATTTTGGGCGCGTTGGCGGTCGGGGAGACCAAGATCACCGGTCTGCTTGAAGGGCAGGACGTTCTGGACACAGGCCGGGCGATGCAGGCGTTTGGCGCTGATGTGATCCAGCACGGACCGGGCGAGTGGTCAGTGCACGGTGTCGGTGTCGGCGGCTTTATGGAGCCCCAGGACGTTATCGATTGCGGCAATGCGGGAACCGGCGTGCGCCTGATCATGGGGGCGGCGGCCACCTGCGATATGACCGTGACCTATACGGGCGATGCCAGCCTGAGGTCACGGCCTATGGGGCGTATCACTGATCCACTGGCCCTTTTCGGGGCGCAGTCCTATGGGCGGCGAGGCGGGCGTTTGCCGCTGACAATCGTGGGCGCGGCTGATCCTGTACCGGTGCAATATACGACGCCAGTACCATCGGCGCAGGTCAAGTCGGCGGTCCTTTTGGCCGGTCTTGGGGTGCGCGGCGAAACTGTTGTCACCGAAGTTGAGGCGACCCGCGATCATTCGGAGCGGATGTTGCGCGGCTTTGGCGCTGAGATTGAGACGGACGTGACCAAGGACGGCCGTGTGATCCATCTACAGGGTCAGCCTGAGTTGAGGCCGCAGGTGATCGCGGTGCCTCGTGATCCCTCATCGGCAGCATTTCCGGTTTGTGCCGCGCTGATCGTTGAGGGTTCGGACATTTTGGTGCCAAATATCGGGCTCAATCCCACGCGGGCCGGATTGTTTGAAACGCTCCGAGATATGGGCGCTGATCTAACTTACGAGAACGCGCGAGAAGAGGGCGGGGAGCCGACTGCGGACCTTCGGGTGCGGTTTTCGGGCGACATGAAAGGTATTGAAGTGCCGCCTGCGCGAGCGGCCTCGATGATTGACGAATATCCAGTTTTGTCGGTTGTGGCGGCGAATGCTACCGGATCGACTGTTTTCAAAGGCGTGAAGGAGCTTCGTGTTAAGGAGAGTGACCGGATCGATGCCATGGCGCGCGGGCTTGAAGCCTGCGGTGTGACCATCGAGGAGGGTGAGGATTTCATGATCATTCATGGTCTTGGCGCCGGTGGTGTCCCTGGCGGGGCAGTGGCGAAAACGCATCTGGACCACCGAATTGCCATGTCGTTCATGGTGGCTGGAATGGCCTCCAAAGCCGGGGTCGGGGTGGACGATGCAGGCCCCATTATGACATCCTTCCCCAACTTCCTGCCGTTGATGGAGGCTTTGGGCGGTCAGTTTACACGGGATAACGGGTGAGAACGTCAAAGATCATACTTTGGGTGGTTTCCTTGTCTGCGCTTTTTGTGCTGGCATTGATGAACCTGTGGACCGTGCCGACCATTCGTATGGATGCGGGTGGTTTGCGCATTTTTGATAACCGTCCATTTGGGTATGATCTGGACTATGCCACCAAGCTCATCGGCAATCTCTATGAAGGCAATCAGGTTGGGTTGAACCTGTATTTGGGCTTGCAGCGCAAGCTGGATACCCTGTTTCCGATCTTATTTGCTATTGCCATGCCCTGGGCCTTGTGGGTTCTAACGGCCCGTTGGAACAACCCGTTTCGCGTGGCTTTATGTGTGGCGGCTTTTCTTGGGCCGATGTGTGATTTGATCGAGAATTATTTTGTTGGTGGGTTATTACGTGCCGGTGTTGACGACATCACAAAGGAGATGGTGGCTCGTGCCAGTTTCTTTTCTGTGACCAAGTGGGTTTTGGATGTGACGGCAGGGGCGGTGTTTTTGATTTTGGCCTCTGATGTGCTTTTGGACCGTTGGAGGCGCGGATGATTTTCACGGTTGCCATCGACGGCCCGGCGGCGGCGGGCAAAGGAACCATTGCGCGTGCGGTGGCTGATGCCTTTGGATTTGTTCATTTGGATACGGGCACATTATACCGCGCGGTTGGGTTGAAGGCGGCGGAGACGGGCTTGGATGCGGTTGATGTGGCCAAGGCGTTGACGGCCACAGATTTGGATCGGGACGATCTTCGCACGCCCATTGCGGCACAATCGGCATCGCGTGTGGCGGTGATCCCAGAAGTTCGAGACGCTCTGTTGCAGTTCCAGCGGGATTTTGCCCGCAGAACCGGCGGCGCGGTGTTGGATGGACGGGACATTGGTACTGTGATTTGCCCCAATGCTGACGTAAAGCTGTACGTCACGGCCTCTGACGCGGTTCGGGCGGAGCGTCGCTACCAAGAACTGGCTGCCAAGGGCATGGATGTGACACTTGAGACTGTGGCCAAAGATTTGGCCGTTCGTGATGCGCGGGACGCTGCCAGACAGGCGGCTCCTATGGTCGCGGCGGATGATGCGCTCTTGCTAGACACCACCAAACTGTCTATAGACGCAGCCGTTGCCAAAGCGGTAGCGCATATAAAAACAAGAATCGAGCAGGGCCGGGTTTAATAGTCGGCCTCATTTTGTTTGTGCGCACGACATCGTTAGCGGCGGCGTAAATGTCATGAAAGACCGGTGGACCCAACCACCCGGCCAGCAAAATCGATACTGAAAAGGAATATGAATGTCAGCTACTGCGACAATGGAAGAGTTTGAAGCTCTTCTGAACGAAAGCCTAGAACTTGAAACGCCCGGAGAGGGCGAAGTTGTTAAAGGCACAGTCCTTGCCATCGAAGCAGGACAAGCAATCATCGATATCGGCTATAAAATGGAAGGCCGCGTCGAGCTTAAAGAATTCGCAAAACCAGGTCACGACCCCGAGATTGCCGTTGGCGATCAGGTAGAGGTCTATCTGGAGCGCGTCGAGAACGCCCGCGGCGAGGCTGTTATCTCTCGTGAGAAGGCCCGTCGTGAAGAGGCGTGGGATCGTCTGGAGAAAGCCAACGACAAAGGTGAGCGCGTTGAAGGTGCGATCTTCGGTCGTGTTAAAGGCGGCTTTACGGTTGACCTTGGCGGTGCAGTGGCCTTCTTGCCCGGCAGCCAAGTGGACGTGCGCCCGGTGCGCGATGCTGGCCCCTTGATGGGCATGGCTCAGCCGTTCCAAATCCTGAAAATGGATCGTCGTCGCGGCAACATCGTTGTGTCCCGTCGTGCGATCCTTGAAGAGTCCCGTGCAGAACAGCGCGCGGAGATCGTTGGCCAGTTGGCCGAAGGTCAGACTGTTGAGGGTGTGGTCAAGAACATCACTGAATATGGTGCCTTCGTGGACCTTGGTGGTGTGGACGGACTTCTCCACGTCACAGACATGGCATGGCGTCGTGTGAACCATCCGTCTGAGATCCTTGAGATCGGTCAGAAGGTTGATGTTCAGGTCGTCAAGATCAACAAAGAAACGCAGCGTATCTCGCTTGGTATGAAGCAGCTTCAGTCTGATCCTTGGGATGCGGTTGAGGGCAAGTACCCACTTGAGAGCCGTCACACAGGTCGGGTCACAAACATCACCGATTATGGTGCGTTTGTTGAGCTGGAGCCGGGCGTTGAGGGCCTTGTGCATGTCTCTGAGATGTCTTGGACCAAGAAGAACGTCCATCCGGGCAAGATCGTGTCGACCTCTCAGGAGGTTGAAGTGGTTGTGCTTGAGATCGACAGTGCCAAGCGTCGTGTGTCCCTTGGCCTCAAGCAGGCAACGGGTAATCCGTGGGAGAACTTCTCGTCGATGTTCCCAGTTGGTACCGAGATTGAAGGTGAAGTTAAGAACATCACTGAATTTGGTCTCTTTGTTGGCCTAGATGGCGATATCGACGGTATGGTTCACTTGTCCGATCTGGATTGGAACCGTTCCGGCGAAGAAGCCATGGAAGACTACAAAAAGGGCGATATGGTCAAAGCCGTTGTCACGGATGTGGACACGGACAAAGAGCGTATCTCCTTGTCGATCAAAGCGCTTGAGGGCGACCCATTTGTGGGGGCCACCGATGGCATCAAACGCGGTCAGGTTGTGACGGTAACTGTCACCAAGATCGAAGATGGTGGCATTGAGGTTGAGCATGATGGCATGAAAGCGTTCATCCGTCGCTCCGATCTCAGCCGTGACCGTGCCGAGCAGCGTCCTGAGCGTTTCTCCGTTGGTGATCACATCGATGCGCGCGTGACAAATATCGACGCCAAGACCCGCAAATTGGGTCTGTCGATCAAAGCGCGTGAGATTGCAGAAGAAAAAGAAGCGGTACAGCAGTACGGATCGTCCGATAGTGGCGCTCTTCTTGGCGATATTCTTGGCGCCGCGCTTAAAGGTAAAGACGACGAATAGTCGCCTCTACCCAATTAGATGGAACTACATGAGGTGGCGTCTTTTGCGGGCGCCACCTTTTTCTTTTCGAGGGTGCGGTGTCTCGAATCACTCGACTGATTCCACTTTGAGTTTCGGTGGAATGCGGCAAAAAGCCCCCGATTTCATCGTGACGTGGCGTAAATACTCAAAATATTTGCGCTATCACCGGCTTGTTTGCAGAATTAGTTGTGGAAAAAACGAATGCCTCTATTTCCAGAGCGCGTGTTTCCTGCCAATATGTTTTCGAGTGAGTCATTGAATTTATTAAACAATTGCACCTCGACAAAGAGGGCATACGCCGTTTTCGGGGGGGATGGAATACGATGATCAAATCTGAGTTGATCCAGAAAATCGCTGAAGAAAACCCGCATTTGTTTCAACGGGATGTGGAATTGATCGTTTCTACCGTTTTTGACGAGATCATCGAAGCAATGGCACAGGGCAACCGTGTAGAGCTAAGGGGTTTTGGGGCTTTTTCAGTTAAAAAGCGCGATGCACGGGTTGGTCGAAATCCGCGGACCGGTGCGTCGGTTGACGTGGATGCAAAATATGTTCCGTTCTTCAAAACTGGTAAATTGCTTCGCGACCGACTAAATAACGAGTAGGGGATTTCCTGTGTTCAGTTGGAGTGCATAATGCGGTTTATCAAGCTTTTCATCCTAGCCATTGTTTTGATCGGGATCGTTCTGGTGGCGGTCGCCAATCGAGAACTCGTCACCGTGAATTTGTTGCCTGAGCCATTGATGCCTATGGTGGATTTCCCCACTGAGGTCTCTTTGCCTCTGTTTGCGATCTTGTTGCTGGCAATCGGCGTGGGTTTGCTTCTTGGGTACATTCTGGAGTGGTTGCGCGAGCGTAAGCACCGCAAAGCCGTTGGTCAGACCAAGCGCGAGGTGAGCCGTCTTGAAAGCGAGGTTGCCAACCTGCGCAAGAAGACCGGCGAAGGCGAGGACGATGTTCTGGCCTTGCTGAATTAAGCGCCTATGGACGTCAAGATTTGCGGGTTGACGGACGCGGACAACTTGCGCGCGGCTGTTGATGCGGGCGCGCGCTACATTGGTCTAAACTTCGTGGAAAAGTCGCCGCGTTATGTGACGGTGGAGCGGGCCCGCGCCTTGGCTTTGGACATTCCTCCAGCCGTGTGCAAAGTGGCTTTAGTGGTCGATGCAGATGACAGTCGGCTCGATGAGATCACGGATCAAGTTCCCATTGATATGCTGCAACTTCATGGTCACGAGCCGCCCGAGCGGGTGCGTGAGATCAAGGCCCGTTATGGGTTGCCTGTCATGAAGGTAGTCGGTGTGGCCGAGGCGTCTGATTTGGACGAGATCGCGATCTATGCGCCGGTTGCCGATCAGTTGCTCATTGATACCAAGCCGCCCAAAGGCGCAGATATTCCCGGTGGGAATGGTATTGCGTTTGATTGGCAGCTCCTTCAGGGGCGGCGCTGGTCGGTCCCGTGGATGTTGGCCGGAGGGCTGACTGCCGATAATGTGGCGGAGGCGGCCCGTGTGACTGGTGCCCGACAGGTGGATGCGTCTTCCAGTTTGGAGCGCGAGCGGGGTGTGAAAGATGCGGGTTTGATTGCCGCATTTTTGCAGGCGGCGCAGTCTTGATGATGGTGTTTTGGCACTCGGTGGCAGCGGTGATTGGCCCCTTTGAATTAGGCTGAGGCTTTTTTGTCAGGCGCCGCCAGATATTTGCGTATGTCTTCCAGCGGTTGTGCCTTTGAGTGCAGGAACCCCTGGGCGGCGGGGCATCCGCGCTCAAGCAGGTAATTGCGCTGGGCCTCGGTTTCGACCCCTTCGGCGACGACACTCACGCCAAGCCCGCGGGCGATGGACAAAAAGCCTTCCACGATAACGTTTGCGGCAGGATCAATTCCAAGCCCCCGCACGAATTCCGTATCGATCTTCAGTTCGTCGAAATCGAGCTGCCTGAGGTGCTGAAAGGAGGCAAATCCGGTTCCGAAATCGTCGAGAGAGATGCGAACACCGATGGAGCGTAGTTCTTTTATACTTTCGCGGATGCGTGCGCCCGAGCGGGCGATAAATACATCTTCTGTGATTTCCATGGTGACAAATGGCACGACCTTGGCGTTTTCCGCCAATAGCCATTGCAGGTCTTCCAGGCCGTTCATAGTGGCCAGGGTCACCTCTGAGAGGTTGAGGGAAACCTGACCCGGATCATAACCTTCATCGATCAAGGTTCCGATGTCACTGAAGACCTGTCGGGCCATATGATAGGTGAATTCGCCAATCATCCCCATGTCTTTGATTTTTGGGATAAAGTCGGCGGATTGGGAGGGCTTTGTCGGGTCAAGCGGCCACCGGGCCAAAGCCTCGAACCCGATGACGTTGAAGGTTTTGAGGCAAAATTTGGGTTGGTAATGCGGCTTGATTTGACGATTTTTAATCGCCGCCTCTATGGAATTGCGTTCCTCTATTGAAATGCGTTTGCGAACAATTTCGGGATGGAACAACACCACAGATGACTTCTTGTTTTCCTTGGCCTTATAGAGCGCTTCGTCGGCTGCCGCGCTGATTTTTTCCAAAGTATCGAGTTGGTCTTTGCAAATAGCGGCCCCGACACTGACGCCCACTGACAATTCAGTATCGGCAAATGGCACGGGCAGACCCACGACGCGGATCAGATCGCGCGCCATATCTTCAAGAAGATCGGGGTCGGTTATTTTGGTCAGAACCACCGCGAATTCATCGCCCCCAACCCGCGCTACAAATCCCTGACTGCCGACAGTGTTGATCAGGCGCGCCGAGATTTCCACCAAAATGGCATCGCCGGCAGGGTGGCCGAAGCCATCGTTGATAGGCTTAAACCCATCCAAATCCATCAGTAAAAAGCTAAACGGACGGTTTTCGGCGCGGGATGTTTTCAACAATTGTGTCAGGCGGTCGTTAACGGCAGATCTGTTCATCAATCCGGTCAGATCATCGCGCGAAGCGATATGTTCCAGCGCCTCCAACCGATCAGCAGCGTCCTGCCTTGCGATTTCCAAAGCCTGCTCGATCTTTCGCTGGTCGATGATCAACTCGAACGTTGTGAAGAGTAAGAAGAGCGCGCCAACTACCGCCATCCCAATCTCTATGGTGGTGGCGGCCCTGAGCGGTGCCGATCCAGAGATCGCCGCAAATGCGATCAATCCCAGCCCAGCTGGAGCAATGTTAAGGATATTAAAGTATCGCCACCGGGCGAAGTTGATGCTGGTGTAATTGAGGATGCCGATGATCCACAAAAGGCCCATGATTGCAATTGACGGGGACGGGGACGTGGCGGCAAAGAGCCCCAACGCGACAAAAAACACGGAAGACAGCAGTTCCACCGCGCCAAATAGAACGACATCAATGCGCCTAAGGTCTTTGGGGGAATCGAGTACACGCCGTGCCGTATGTGCGATTATAATCTCTGTGACGCAAAGCCCGGCCATAAAGCAAAGGGCTGCGGTTTGCTCGCCCATGTGGAGATAACAGGCGGTCAGGAACAGAAAGGTCGATACACGGGTTTTAACTGTATCTCTGGCGCGCAGAGATATGGTTTTTACCTGTTTAACAACCTGTACGCTGGAGTTCTCCAGTAGCCACCCAAACATCACGCCTCACAACAAAACCCGGCGCCAGTCGTATCGCATCAAAGATAATACTTAGTGAACGGTCATCATTTTGCTCTTGCAAGGTGATTGAGCCATCGACCTCACCGCTGAGGCAAGGTAGATACAGAGGTTGGCTCAATTCTAGAGGAGCGCCGCTCATGGCTTCAGAGATGCTCAATTCCTATATGACCGGACCTGATGAGAAGGGTCGCTTTGGCGATTTCGGCGGTCGGTTTGTGTCCGAGACGTTGATGCCTTTGATCCTTGATCTGGAGGCGGAATATGAGCGGGCCAAGACCGATGAGACGTTCTGGGCGGAGATGGATGATCTATGGAAGCATTATGTGGGCAGGCCAAGTCCGCTCTATTTTGCTGAGCGTCTGACCGAGCATTTTGGCGGCGCCAAAGTGTATCTCAAGCGCGACGAGCTGAACCATACCGGTGCCCATAAGATCAACAATGTGTTGGGGCAGATTTTGCTGGCTCGGCGCATGGGAAAGACCCGGATTATTGCAGAGACTGGCGCGGGTCAGCACGGGGTTGCAACGGCAACGGTCTGTGCGCGATTTGGTCTGAAATGCATTGTTTTCATGGGCGCTCATGATGTTGAGCGCCAAGCGCCGAATGTGTTTCGGATGAAGCTTTTGGGCGCGGAGGTTGTGCCTGTTACAGCCGGGCGCGGCACTTTGAAAGATGCCATGAACGAGGCGCTTCGAGACTGGGTCACGAATGTGCATGACACGTTTTATTGCATTGGCACGGCCGCTGGTCCGCATCCTTACCCTGCGATGGTTCGCGACTTTCAGTCGATCATCGGCAAGGAGGTTCGCGAGCAGATTATGGAGCGTGAGGGCCGTCTGCCTGACAGTTTGGTGGCGTGTATTGGCGGCGGGTCCAACGCGCTTGGTCTGTTCCATCCGTTTCTGGACGACAAGGAGGTGCGGATCATCGGTGTGGAGGCTGGCGGCAAGGGCGTGAATGACAAGATGGAGCATTGTGCGTCTTTGACTGGCGGTCGTCCCGGTGTGTTGCACGGCAACCGCACCTATCTTTTGCAGGACGAGGATGGGCAGATATTGGAGGGGCATTCGATCTCGGCGGGTCTTGATTATCCGGGCATCGGGCCGGAACATTCGTGGCTGCATGACACGGGCCGCGCGGAATATGTGAGTGTGACGGACACGGAAGCTTTGGACGCGTTCCAGCTTTGTTGTCAGACGGAAGGCATTATTCCGGCGTTGGAGCCGTCTCATGCGTTGGCACATGTGGTGAAGCTGGCGCCGACGTTGTCGTCCGATCATCTTCTGGTCATGAATATGTGTGGACGTGGCGACAAGGATATTTTCACGGTTGCTGCTGCATTAGGGGTGGAAATCTCGTCATGATTACCACGCGCGATGTAGCTGAGGCTGATTGGGACTGGGTGTTGGCAGAAAGCCCGCCCATAGGTGGCCCTCAGGTGATCACCGGTGGCTTTCTTCACCGGCTCAAAGATCATCCAGCGATTTTGGCTGAGGAAGACGGGGAGAAGGTTGGTTTTGCAGTCTACAATCCTGGCGGTGTGCGCTGGGAGATTTTGGGCATTCTATCCACGATCGGGCGACGGGGCATCGGCTCGGTACTGCTTGACGAGGTTGAGGCGCGGGCCAAGGCGGCCGGAGCGGAGCAGGTCCGGCTGTCGGCCACCAACGACAATTTCCCGGCGCTGCGGTTCTGCCAATTGCGCGGCTATACGTTGCGCCAGTTGATCCCGAATGCCATTGCTGACAACAAGAAGCTCAAAGGCATTCCTGATGATGAGGCGCTTTTGGGGCTCTATGGGATCGAGATCCGCGATGAGATTATTCTCAACAAGAATCTGTAACTGATACCTCCGGTCTTTATGGCCGGGTTTAATCTGATGACCAATTTCTGGCGGAACAGTTTTCCAATGTGGGGATCACCGGTTTCCTAGGCACTGTAAGGGGCAACCCAACCCTATTTGCAAAAAGGGTGGGTGTCTTGGGCTGACCGTGGTTGCGCTCAAATTGCATGAAAACTTGTCGGTGAACTGACTTGAGCTGAAGCGACTCAATTGGCTTGGATTGCAAGAGCAGGTGCTGAGCGCTTGTAGAAGTTGGCATGTTAATGAGATATTGAGTCTCAAAAATCACCATAAAATTCAAATGCTCACGAGAATTGGACTTATCAAGAGGGTACACCTGCAAAAATGTAGGTCCAAACGCGGATTTTACGTGGCTTTCATTGCTTTTGAACGCGGCATTGGCGATTGTGTTCTAAATTTCCTCTGTCTCTAAGGAGAGCGTGCCAGATGCCTAAAGATGAATTGGATCTCTCCCCCAAAGTCTCCGACGAAATTCGCCAAACCACCTGCTACATGTGCGCCTGTCGTTGTGGGATCAATGTGCATCTGCGCGACGGTGTTGAGGGCCGGAAAATCCGTTACATCGAGGGCAACAAAGATCATCCGGTGAACCGGGGTGTGCTTTGCGCCAAAGGCTCTGCCGGGATCATGCAGCATTACTCGGCGGCGCGTCTGAAAGCGCCGATGAAGCGGGTCGGGCCGCGTGGCTCGGGCACGTTTGAGGAGATTTCCTGGGATGAGGCTTATGAGATTGCTGCCGGTTGGTTGACCCCCATTCGGGAAACCGATCCGTCCAAGCTGGCGTTCTTTACAGGTCGCGATCAGTCCCAGTCCTTTACGTCTTGGTGGGCGCAGCAATTTGGTACGCCCAACTATGCGGCCCATGGTGGCTTCTGCTCGGTCAATATGGCCGCAGCTGGCATCGGCACAATCGGTGGGGCGTTCTGGGAATTCGGCTCTCCTGACTGGGACCGCACAAAGTACTTCATGATCTTCGGAGTGGCTGAGGATCACGATAGCAACCCGATCAAAATAGGCATCGGTAAACTCAAAGAGCGCGGGGCGCGGGTGGTTGGGGTCAATCCGATCCGCTCGGGCTATAATGCGGTCGCGGATGAATGGGTCGGGATTACGCCCGGAACCGATGGTCTGTTCATTCTGGCCATGGTTCAGGAGCTGATCAAGTCGGGCAATGTCGATCTGGATTATCTGATCCGCTATACCAACGCGCCCTATTTGGTGGTGGATGCACCGGGGGAGCCCAATAATGGCCTCTTCGCCCGTGACGGTGACGACAATATTCTGGTGGTGGATCGCGATAGCGGCAAGCTGGTCGCGGCGGGTGACACCAAGCGACCCGCCCTGAGCGGTGAGGTGCGCCATAAGGGCCAGACGTTGAAGCCCGTGTTCCAGATTTTGGCGGAGAAGTATTCAGGAGAGGATTATTCGGCTGATGCGGTGGCGGAGCGTTGTGGGATCAAGGCCGAGACGATCCGCCGTTTGGCCGCAGAAATGGCCCATGTGGCGTTCAAGGAAGAGATCACCATCGATCAGCCTTGGACCGACTGGAAGGGTGAGAAGCACGAGAAGATGATCGGGCGGCCTGTGTCTTTCCATGCCATGCGCGGGATTTCGGCCCATTCCAACGGCTATCAGACCTGTCGCGCACTCCACTTGCTGCAAATTCTACTCGGCTCTGTTGAGGTTCCCGGCGGGTTCCGCTTCAAGCCCCCTTACCCAAAGCCATCCACCGCTCATCCAAAACCGCACACTGGTCACGCACCAAACACGCCTCTGGATGGCCCGCATCTGGGTGTGACCCACGGACCTGAGGATCTGCAAATCAACGCGGACAATTCGGCGCGGCGGATCGATAAGGCGTTCTCTTGGGAGAATCCGATCAGCGCCCACGGCATGATGCATATGGTTATCTCCAACGCCCATGCGGGCGATCCATACAAGATCGACACGCTGTTCATGTATATGGCGAATATGTCGTGGAACTCCTCCATGAACACGCGCGGTGTCATGGACATGCTCACTGACAAGGACGAGAATGGCGATTATGTGATCCCGCATATCATCTATTCGGACGCCTATAGCTCCGAGATGGTGGCCTATGCGGACCTGATTTTCCCGGATACGACATATCTTGAGCGGCATGATTGTATCTCGCTTCTGGATCGCCCGATTTGTGAGGCTGACGCTGCCGCCGACGCGATCCGCTGGCCAGTGCTGGAGCCCGATCGGGACGTGAAGGGCTTCCAGACCGCGTTGATCGAGCTGGGCGTGAAGATGGGCCTGCCCGGGTTCACCAAAGAGGGCAAAGCGGTCTACAAGGACTATGCCGACTACATCACCAACCACGAGCGCCGCCCGGGCGTCGGCCCTTTGGCCGGTTTCCGTGGTGAGGATGGCAAAGGAAAGGGACGCGGTGCGCCCAACCCTGATCAGATCCAGAACTACATCGACAATGGTGGTTTCTGGATGGAGCACATTCCCGAGGAAGCCAAGTTCTACAAGCCGTGGAACAAAGCCTATCAGGACTGGGCGGTGGAGATCGGTCTCTTTGACGCGCCACAACCTTACGTGTTCTCAATCTATATGGAGAGCCTCGCGAAATTCCAATTGGCCGCAGACGGGCACGGGGACAGACAACCCCCCGATCATTTGCGCCAACGGATCAAGGATTGCCTCGATCCATTGCCAATCTGGTATCCGCCATTCGAGGAAGGTGCGGTGGATTTGGATGAATATCCGTTCCACGCGCTGACCCAGCGCCCGATGGCGATGTATCATTCATGGGGCTCGCAAAACACGTGGCTGAGACAAATCCATGGGCAAAACCCGCTTTATGTGTCTGGCGACATTTGTGACCAGAAAGACCTAAAGGACGGCGACTGGGTGAAGGTCACATCCGTAAACGGCGAGATCACGGTGCCAGTCGCGCGCATGGATGCACTCAATCCCAAAACGGTCTGGACATGGAACGCGATCGGCAAACGCAAAGGCGCTTGGGCGCTTGAAGACAACGCACCGGAAGTGACCAAAGGCTTCCTTCTGAACCATCTGATCCACGAGTTGCTGCCGCCCAAAGGCGACGGCATGCGCTGGGCCAATTCCGATCCGGTCACTGGTCAAGCGGCTTGGTTCGATCTGCGCGTGAAAATCGAGAAGACCTCCAACCCGGATGGCGTGTCAAAGCCGAATATTCCGGCCCAAGCATCACCCGTTGGAAAGGGGCCAGACACGCTCGACTACGGGGAGGAATGGACATGAACACCATTCGATTTTCTATAAATACTCCGGGGGTGCGGGGGCAGCGCCCCCGCCCGGCCCGCGAGGGATTGGCCCGAACATGACAACACTTCCACAAACTACCCATAAAAAGCTCGGTCTCGTCATCGACCTTGATACCTGTGTGGGCTGTCATGCCTGTGCGGTGAACTGCAAGGAATGGAACACTGGCGGTTACGGCGCGCCGCTTTCTGATCAGGATGCCTCCGGGGAGGCGTCCGGGTCTTGGCTCAATCGCATCCATATGTTTGAGGTAAAGCCCGGGGATGCGCCCGCACAGGTCGTTCATTTCCCGAAATCCTGCCTCCATTGTGAGGACGCGCCTTGCGTGACCGTCTGCCCGACAGGGGCCAGCTACAAGCGGGTCGAGGACGGGATTGTTCTGGTCAATGAGAGCGACTGTATTGGCTGTGGGCTTTGCGCGTGGGCCTGCCCTTATGGCGCGCGGGAGATGGATGCCAAAGAAGGGGTCATGAAGAAGTGCACGCTCTGTGTGGACCGCATCTACAACGACAACATTCCTGAGGAGGATCGCGTCCCGGCCTGCGTTCGGACATGTCCCGCGGGCGCACGGCACTTTGGTGATTTGGCGGACCCGGACAGCCATGTCTCCAAGCTCTCGGCGGAGCGGGGTGGTTTTGATCTGATGCCTGAGCAGGGGACCAAACCTGTAAACCAGTATCTGCCGCCACGTCCCAAGGACGAGCCTGCGTTCAATCTCGCAGATCTCGCAGAGCCCACTGGCCAGAAGGGCCTTCTTGGCTGGCTCGACAACGCTTTAGCGAGGCTCTGAGCATGTTGTGTTCGATTGAGTTCGCCGCACATATGAACGCCAGTTGCGTTGCAACCGCTGCCTCGGGCGTGAGGCGAACCGGCTTATCTTTCACTATTCACAACAGGCTATAATATGCATCCAGCAAATTCAGTTATTGCATTCACCACTCTGTCTGGCTTTGGCTTTGGCCTGATATTCTGGCTTGGGTTTGGTGCAACAGAGGCGTCTGGATGGACGGCTTTCTGGTTCTGCGTGATGGCGGGGTTACCTGCTGTTGTGGGGCTTCTGGCCTCCACCTTCCATCTTGGTCACCCGGAGCGAGCCATAAAGGCATTCAGCCAGTGGCGTTCCTCTTGGTTGAGCCGCGAAGGCATTGTGGCGGTTGCAACGCTTGTTTGCTTTGGTCTCTATGCACTTTTATGGGTGTTTTTCGATACGCGCATTTGGATTTTGGGTGCGATCACTGCAATTCTTTCGGCCCTGACCATCTTTTGTACCGCGATGATTTACACCCAGCTCAAGACCGTACCGCGCTGGAATACGGCCCTGACGCCCTTGAAATTCATGCTCTATGCTCTGGCTTTGCCTGCAATGGTAGCGATCTTGCCGAGTTTGGCCTTTGGCTATCTGGTGGTTCTGTTGGTCGTTCAGGTCTTACATTGGCGTCAAGGCGACAATGGCTTGGCCCGGCGCGGACATACGCCCGAAAGTGCTACCGGACTTGGGGACATCGGTCACGTCCGTCTGTTGGAGGCACCCCATTCGGGACCCAATTATCTGATGAAAGAGATGGTCTTTAAGGTCGGGCGGAACCGAGCACAGAGCTTGCGGATGCTGACCATCGCCCTTGGGTTTGTAATCCCCATTTTGGTGTTATTTTTCTGGATGCTGGGTGTTTTCGCGCATTGGATGATTATTGTGGCTGCACTCAGCCAATTTGCCGGAACAATTGCCTCCAGATGGTTGTTTTTCGCGGAGGCTCAGCACTCGGTCAGCCTTTATTACGGGAGCAGGTAGAGATGGCAAAACTCAAAGTTTCAGT
>CAKZTM010000013.1 GCA_937920555.1 uncultured Paracoccaceae bacterium
CGTGCAGCGCGGTGGCCTCTTACCATTCTGCCGCCGATAATTTGCGGGCCTGTGCCAAGTTCATCATCGAGCGGGACAAGTAACCCGGCTGGGTGACCGCAGAACATCGCCCCCGTGCATGCGGTAGAGCGCCGCAACTTCGCATCATGAAATGTCAATCTGGCGTCTCGTTTGAGGGTGCCCGCAAAAGGTTAACAACTGTGCTACTGCGCTAGCACAGTAGTGTCGGCCCACGCGCCGATTTTGGGCCGATTTTGCGCCCATTTTGGCACCTCAAATTCGAAGCGACAGCCCGCCCGTCTCTAATTCCATATTTCGTTAATTAACGTTTCTACTTTTCTAGAACAGTAGAACAGTAGAACGGTAGAACGGTAGAACGGTAGAACGGTAGAACAGAGACACAGCCAAAACCCACCCAAAACCCAGCGCACGCCCTCGCTACCATTTGCTAAGAAACGGCCCGTTTTGACCGCGCGGCAGGTTAACCTTCGCCCGAAAACCGGAAAAGTCCGACAAATGTCATACAGGAGTCATACAGATGTCATACACATTGTGACTCTGGTTCGGACAAAGGTTAACGCCGTCTAGCCCTTGCTCCAGCGGCCCATAGCATCCTCGTCCTCGACGCGCGCATCCACCCAAGAAACAGCGCCGCCCGCGTCCTCTTTCTTCCAAAACGGTGCCCGCGATTTTAGAAAATCCATCATGAAATCAGCAGCTTGGAAGGCACTCGCCCGATGCGCCGAGGCCGCCGCCACCATCATGATCTGCGCGCCGGGTTGCAAGCGCCCAAAGCGGTGAATGATTAAAACATCCTGCAATTCCCAGCGCTCCATGGCCTGATCCGCAATGGCTTGCAGCGCTTTCTCCGTCATGCCCGGATAATGCTCTAATGTCATCGAATTCAGCGACCCATCCAGGTCGCGCACCAGCCCCGAAAAACTGACCAAAGCGCCAATATCGACGCGCCCCGCCCGCATCTTTTCAAGCTCCTCACCAAGGTCGAAATCCTGCTCTTGGACACGAACCGGCACCGGCTAACCCCCTGTCATAGGAGGGAAAAACGCAACCTCGGACACACCGGCCAGAGGCGCCTCAAGGTCCGATAATTCCTGATCAAGCGCCACGCGAACCGCTGACATATCCGCAAAAGCCGCCGCATAGCGCGGCTCACGCGCAGCCAGTTCCGCCACCAAATCGGCCACAGTCACCGCTTGGGTTTCAACCTCGTCAAAGGGCTGCCCGATCCGTTCCCGGAGCCACGCGAAATAAAGAACTTTCACCCGTCTCCCTCCGGCTCAACCAGAAACACCCGCGCTTTTGCGTAATAATCCCAACCAGTTACAGCCGTTAAGAGCGCTGCAATCCAAATTAACGCAACACCCGCGTAAACCGCGTAATCTCGCAAATCAGACATCACACGCAAATGCTGTGGATCATCGCCGCCCAACATGGCCTCGTTAAACGCAGTGGGCTCCATGGTATTGGCCAAAGAGATAAACTGCTCCTCAAGCCCCACGGCCACCAACAACACAGGGATCGCCACCATTTGTACGGTCGTCTTCCACTTTGCGAGCTTCGTGACCTTCAGCGCTTTGGATTGATCGCCCAGAAACTCCCGAAGCCCCGACACAAACACTTCGCGAAACAAAATGATCGTGGCCGGGATCAAAATAAACGCATTGAGCTCCGACAGACCCACCAGAATCGCCAAAGCCGTAATCACCATCGCCTTGTCCGCAATAGGATCCAACATCGCGCCAAACCGGCTTTCCTGCTTCCAAAGCCGCGCAAAATAGCCGTCAAAGAAATCCGTCAGAGCCGCAAAAATGAACAAAACAACCGCCACAATATCCGCCGTGGGGCGATCAAACACCACATATGACAAGGCAAATGCAGGCGCTGCCACCAGCCGCAAAACGGTTAAAGAATTCGGTAATGTCCATCTCATATGAGACCTCTCAGCAATATCACGCACCACTCTTACAGTGTCATGCATCGCCATGAAAGAAGCCATAGATTGTTTCTGCAAGCGCATGCGAAATACCGTCAACCGCCGCCAGATCCGCAAGCCCGGCACGCGACACCGCTTTGGCCGATCCGAAATGCGCCAACAAGGCGCGTTTGCGGCCCGCGCCGACGCCGGGCACCTCATCAAGTGGCGTGGCAGTCACGGATTTGGCCCGCTTGGCCCGGTGTGTACCGATGGCAAATCTGTGCGCCTCGTCTCTAAGCCTTTGAATAAAATAGAGAACTGGGTCTTTGTGCGGCAACGCAAACGGCCGCCCGCCGGGTTTGTAAAACTCCTCCTTACCCGCATCACGATCAGTGCCTTTGGCCACGCCGACCAGCGCCACATCTTCAATCCCCAATTCTGACAAAATAGCGTAGGAGGCCGACACCTGCCCCGCACCGCCATCGACCAAAACCAGATCAGGCCAGTTCTCACTTTCGCGGTCGGGATCTTCCTTGATCAGACGGGTGAACCGGCGCTCCAGAACCTCCTTCATCATCCCAAAATCATCGCCGGGCGTGATCGTCGTCGATTTGATATTAAACTTGCGGTAGCTGGACTTCAAAAACCCATCAGGACCGGCAACAATCATCCCCCCGACTGCATTGGTGCCTTGAATATGGGAGTTGTCATAGACCTCGACCCGCTGCGGAACCGCCTCCAAATCAAAGGCTTTTGCCAATCCTTCCAACAGCTTAGCCTGCGTGGCACTTTCGGACATCTTCTTGGCCAACTGCTCACGGGCATTACGTTGCGCATTTTCCAGCAACATCGCCCGCTCGCCGCGCTGGGGCACCACCAATTGCACTTTGCGGCCCGCTTTTTGCGACAGGGCCTGCACAATCAGGTCTTCATTTTCAACCTGACCCGACAAGATCAACAGCCTTGGCGGCTCCTTGTTGGAATAGAACTGGACCAAAAAGGCCTCTAAAATCTCGGCGGCCTCAATGCCCGCTGAAATCCTCGGAAAATAGGCCCTGTTACCCCAGTTTTGATTGGCACGAATGAAAAAGACTTGCACGCAGGCCTGACCACCTTCTTGATAAAGCGCAACAATATCAGCCTCTTGCACGCCTTCGGGGTTGATCCCTTGCGACGACTGAACTTGGGTCAGCGCGCGGATACGGTCGCGCAGGGCCGCGGCGCGCTCGAACTCCAACGCCTCGGAGGCCTGCGCCATCTCAGCGGCCAAACTCTCTTGGACCTTTGTGGACTTGCCACGCAAAAACCGCGTCGCATCACTGATTAAGGCCGCATAATCATCCTGCTCGATATAGCCCACACAAGGGGCCGAGCAGCGTTTGATCTGATAGAGCAGGCAAGGCCGCGTGCGACTGTCAAACATCGCATCCGAGCAGTTCCGCAACAAAAACGCCTTTTGCAGTTGATTGAGCGTCCGGTTAACCGCACCCGCAGATGCAAAAGGACCAAAATACTGCCCCTTCTCCTTGCGGGCACCGCGATGTTTTTTGATCTGCGGGAACGCTGTCGCCTCGCTGACAAGGATGTTGGGGAACGACTTATCATCACGCAACAGCACGTTGTAACGGGGCTTTAACTGTTTGATCAGGTTTTGCTCTAAAAGTAGGGCCTCGGTCTCAGTCTCGGTGGTCAAAAACATCATCGATGCTGTGGCCGAGATCATTCGACTAATCCGCGCAGAATGTCCGGTGGGTTTTGCATATGACGCCACCCGCTTGGACAGGTTCCGCGCCTTGCCAACGTAAAGGACCGCACCTTGCGAATCGAGCATCCGGTAAACCCCCGGACGATCGGACAATTGAGACAAATACCCTCGGATAACCTTGTGGCCGGTCGGCGCAAAGCTCGCTTGCGTCGCTCCACCAACCTCGTCAAAGGTGTTTTTCGGCTCATTCTCGGTCATGATTTTCACTCTATCTGATTCCCCCACGGACTTCCTCCCCGGAACAGAAGATCAAGTAAAAAGGTACCCACAAAACCTGTGGATAAGTCTGCGGATAAGTTTCGAGAAATTTCGCTACCCCTTGAAAAACATAGTGAATTTACACATTGCCACTTTTTTAGGCAGACATGTAAGTCATTGTAACAAAAGGGAATATTTTTCCGAAATGTTCATTGTGACGTTAACGTTACAGAATCACGAAACTGTTACCTCAGAAAACCGTCAAGTGGAAAACACCGGTTAGGCGGTATTTTATTGTCCCCGCAGGTAAGGCCCTATTCCGGCCCCAGAACATCCGGCGTTTCCCACGCCAAGTGCTGCCCGCCATCAATGCACAAGAGTTGTCCGGTAAGGCCATGAGAACTCAAAATAAATCTTAATGCGTCCTTAATGTCTTCGACATTCGATCCGCGCCGCAAAACCGTATTGGAACGCTGATCCTCAAAGTGCCGGACGGTCTGGCGATCCCCTTGCAGGGTCGGCCCCGGACCAATGCCATTGACCCGAATATCCGGCGCAAGCCCGCGGGCCGCCGTTTGCGTGAACGCCCAAAGCCCCATTTTTGCAATCGTGTAAGTGGCAAATTCCGGGGTCAGTTTCCGCACACGCTGATCCAGCATATTAACGATGCAGGCGGATGCTACGGGCTCCCCGTTGTCATCCACAGCCCCGCCCTCAACCTGTGCCGCAAAAGCCTGAGACAGAAAGAAAGGCGCCTCAAGGTTCGACATCATATGACGGTCCCAGCTATCCGTCGTGGCCGTTTGCAGCCTGTCATATTCAAAGATGGACGCATTATTGACCAACACCCGCAACGGCGCGCCAATGGCCTCTGCGGCCCGCGGGATCAAAGCGGCAATGGCCTCACGCTCCAAGAAATCTGCCTGCACGGTCACGGCCTTCACACCAAAGCCACGGGCGGCCTTTGCGGTCTCCTCGGCCTCCTCAGCAGAGCCCACATAATGGATCACCACATCATGGCCGTCTTCAGCCAATGCCACGGCCATAGCCCGGCCAAGACGCCGTCCCGCCCCTGTGACAAGTGCAGGTCCTTTGATGTGATACATGCGCAAGCACTCCTAGGAGACGATTACCGCCATATAAACAACATAGATCGCCGTGAATGCAATCCCGACAAGACGCCCAAAATGCATGCCCCGAAAGACAAACGGAAAAAGCACAAGAGAGGCGGCAAGCATCACCCAAAGGTCAAGGCGCAGCAGCTCCGGGGGCACGTTGAGCGGACCAAAGAAACTGGCCACGCCCATAATCGCGAGAATGTTGAACATGTTAGAGCCGATGACATTGCCCAGCGCCACATCGGCCTGACGTTTGATCGCAGCCATAACGGTGGTGGCCAGCTCTGGAAGAGACGTGCCAATTGCCACGATGGTCAGACCTATGACCGCCTCAGACAGACCCCACGCCTTGGCCACATCCACAGCGCCTACAATCAACAGATGAGCCCCGATCGGCAGGCCGATCAGACCACCGCCAAGATAGGCCGCAAGCCGCATATTAGACATGTGCAGATCGGCGCCCTCAATTTCCTCATCGAGCGGCTCTTTGCTGCGCTGTTTGCGCCCATCGCGGATCGCATCCACAATTGTGTAAAGCAGAACCGCCAGCAGCAACACGCCCTGCCACACGTAAAACGGCCCGCGAAAACACATGATAATAAAGAGCACTGAGACCCCAAGCATCATCAGATACGACCTGCGGGTATCGCTCCCGGATGTGTCCATTCGCGATATGATCGCAGGCACGCCCAAAACCAGAAAGATGTTGGCCGTGTTCGAGCCGACCACATTGCCAAAGGCAATGCCGGGGGCACCCTCTATCGCCGATTGAACTGCCACCAACAACTCAGGGGCCGATGTGCCCAAAGCCACCACTGTGAGCGATACGATCAAAGCAGGAATACCCATTTTGAGCGCAAGCGACACCGCACCGCGAACCAGAAAATCACCAGCAATCACAAGCATCACAAGCCCGATTATGATGAAAGCAAAGCTGATGAGCATCGGTTCAGCTGTCCTTTTTCGTGGTACAGGGGCAGCTGGACCCGGTCGCGTTTATGGCCCCGCATTTGGGACATTTGGACGCCGACAGAACTTTGGGTTTACGCGACATAATCTTTGGCATGCGCAACTTCCCGAACATGCCCAAAACAAGCATGAAAATCAGAAAGAGGGAAACGGCCTTGATGATCATCTACTGGCCAAACTTTGACCATTCAAACCGGTCCTCCACGGCTCCGATCATCTCGGATGCACCCGGTGCGCCGATGCGCTGAAACAAGGAGCGTTTTTGCCCAATCACATTGAGCCTTACCTTGTCGCCGAACAGCTCTTTCATTTTCGGCACCACATGGCCAATCCCATCGGCAAGCCCAAGATCAACCGCCTCTTGCCCAACCCAAATCTCGCCGGTGAAAATATCGTCCCGTACCAGTCTTGCTCCGCGCCGGGATGTCACTTGGGTTATGAAATTGTCGTGGATTACCTTTTGCAGCGCCTTGAGGCGCGCAATATCTTCGGCCTTCTCGGGTCGGAAAGGATCGAGCATGGATTTGTCTTCGCCCGCCGTATAGACACGGCGCTCTACCCCGTAGCGGTTGATCAGCTCATGAAAGCCAAAAGAGGCGGAGATCACCCCGATCGATCCCACCACCGAACTTGGATCGACAAATATCTTGTCGGCAGCGGTGGCCAACCAATAACCGCCCGAAGCTGCGACATCCTCGCAAAACCCATAAACCGGGATATCTTTTTCCTCGGCCAAGCGACGTATCCGCGCGCCAATAAGCGAAGATTGCACCGGCGAGCCACCCGGAGAGTTGATCACAAGTGCAACCGCGCGCGGCTTTCCTTTGGCAAAAGCCTTTTCGATCACCGGCGCAAGCCCTGCATCATTCAAAGCAGCCCCGCCCAAACGTGAGCCGCCGCCAATAACGCCGTAAAGCCGCACTACGTTAACGCTGGGCTGATTTCTAAATCGGGAAGGTAATAATGTCATGGAGACTGACTTAGTCGGGCGCATGCCAGTTCTCAAGGGCTTGCGGGGCATTTTGTTATCGCTGGGCGGTTTTCAAAGGGCAGTGCGTGGGCTCGATTCGCAATTTCGTGTTAACTCGACACCGACATGCACCAAGTCCGGGTATCTCTACCGCGGAATTGCTCCATGAAATCAACGGCCACTACGAAAACCCAGACCCGCGTTAACCTATTCAGAGTTTCTTAACGTCTCAGGCTCCACTGTAACCCAGCGCATCATCCTTGCGATGAGTTTACGCAATATTTCCTGATGTGGGAGACGCAAATGTCAGACTTGGGCCTATTATCCAATGCACACACGACCGCCGATCTGCCTCATGTTGCGCGCGATCAAGATCCCATATCGGTCACAGCCATCGGGTCTTGCAGGATAGTGGGGCCCATGCGGTTGATGCAAAACACCCAGCCGGTGATCCTGAATCAATCAGGGGTCTACGGCTATTCGCACTCCAGCACCGAACTTCGCCAACATCTGACCCATTTGCTGAACGGGACACGACCGCCTGCACATTTGATGCCGGTCATCTCACCCGTGACCGGTTCTGAGGCAAAGGCGGGAACGCTGCATTCGCGCTCTGACTATTATGTGTTCGAGCTGTCATCGGCAAAGCGCATCAGTGTCGAGGGCCATCCGGTTCAGCTCAACTATCTTAATCGCCATTTCCGCGACTTTTTCTCAGATACGGCCAGAACTCGTGCTTTTTGGGCCTGCGCCAAAGATAAAAATACCCGCAAGATGACCGCGTTTCTCAAAGACCTCCCCGAATACCGGTCGCGCACATCATCCGATCAGGACATTCTGCGCAAGGTCGTCATCGACACAACAACACCGGATCAACTGCGACTGGATATCGACGCGATCAAATCCACTGTTCCCGAGCATCTTTTCGTGACCCATTTCGATGCGGTCACCAAAGACGGCACACCGCTCAAAGCCCGCGCAGACTATCTTGCAATGGCGCGCGAGGCACTTAACGAGTGTGGAGCGAACTGGTTCGACCCCTCCCCCGGCGTAGCCGCCTTTGGGCAGGGTTTGGCCCTTGAGGATGATCTGGGCAGCCTAAGCCACTTCTCCCATTCCTTTGAGCAGTATTTGAGCGCCAATTGGTGGGACCGGTTTATCGCGCCGGTTTATCAAGAGCAGCGCCTTGACGCCGATTTGCGCACCCGCATCCGAAATACCGCGCGTTGTGTTCGCGCATAAACAGACCCGAAACCCGATTAAGCCGAAGGGCCGCTATTCATGGACTTGTTGATTGACCACATATTCGGTCGCTCCAAAGAGCGGGCACTGACCCAAATGGAGGTGGGCGAGCTTTGCCACGACATCGAAGCACTGGCGCAAGGACAAGCCGGGGCCAAAGCGATGATGTCCGCGGCCCTTGCAGTGGTGCGCGCCGCTCCAAAAGATTACCGCCCCCAATTGCTGGCCGCGCAGCTTATGGAACGGGCGCGCCAAAAGACGGATATGCTCGACACATGGACCGGGCTGCACGACCGGTTTCCCGACCTCCATATCGCCCTTCGTTTTATGGTCCGCTGGTTGAACCGCGACGGTCAGATCAGCGAAGCGACTGAGCTTTTATGCACGATCATCGACACAGATGAGGGCAAAACCGACCCGGTCGATCTGGCGGAGCTATGCTCGGAAATTAAGGACGTCGATCAGGCGTCGATCCTGTTTGATAGACTTCTGAGCCGCGACCCGTCCAACAACCGTGTGCGGGTGATCTACGGTAAAAGCCTATTTGCCCGCGGCGAGGTGTACCGCGCCTTTGCCGTACTTGATCCGATCAGCGAGGAACGCCTGTCGCCTACCGCGCGCGACATTGTCCACCGCAGTCAAACCGCTCATGCGGCCATGACGGCCCTTGGAGATGGTGAGACCTCGGTTCTGACCAAAGCGCTTGAAATTTTCGCGTCCCGCAGCCCGCGTGCGCTCAACCCGGACTATCTGGGCGGCATTTCCTTTTATACCGGCTCGCTTGGGGCCGGCGGTGCTGAGCGGCAACTCACCCAGATGGCCAGCGCCTTTCACCAACGCAGACGGGCCGGGCGTAACATCCACGGCACACGGCTTGGCGGAACTGTTGAGGTTATTGTCAATAATATCGACGAAAACAGAGGCAAAAACTTCTTTGCCCCCGCTCTCAAAGCCAGTGGTGTTCCGCTGTCGGTTACGGCCAACATGCCATGCGAGGATCTGGACACAATCGCCACCGAGAATGCGCATCTGTCCCACGTCATCCCACTCTTGCCGCGCAATGTCCGCTACGGGCTGGAAAGACTGACCAAGCATTTTCGTGAAACCGCACCGGATGTCGCATATTTTTGGCAAGACGGTGCAGTGTTGACCGGCGCATTGGCGGCCCTTGTTGCTCAGGTGCCGCGCATCGCGATTTCGCTCAGAGGTTTGCCACCGAACCGGCGTCCGCACATGATGAAGCCCGAATACCCCGATCTTTACCGCGCTTTGGCCAAAGTTCCCGGTGTCAGCTTTTCGTGCAACAGCCGGACCGCAGCGGATGCCTATGCGGATTGGCTCGATCTGCCGCGCAACCGTTTCAGCGTTATTTATAACGCCGTTCGCTCATTGCCAAAAG
This sequence comes from uncultured Paracoccaceae bacterium, assembly GCA_937920555.1. Classification (GTDB taxonomy): domain Bacteria; phylum Pseudomonadota; class Alphaproteobacteria; order Rhodobacterales; family Rhodobacteraceae; genus CAKZTM01. The sequence continues at coordinate 9,598 of CAKZTM010000013.1, forward strand.
ACGGCGAGAAAGCTGATCACCGGCTTTGGTCCTTGTTTGATCAAACTACGCGGGATGCCACATTCACCATGGGCGGCATATTCCGGTTTGATCCCAACAAACGCAGTCTTTTGTGGCTCGACTACGCCAAAAAGATCGCGCAAACCCACCCCAATGCCCGCTTCGTTATCGTGGGCGACGGCGCGCAGCTGGCCCAAGCGCAGGCCAAGGCCGCCGAGATCGGTTTGGAGCCGCGCATTTTGTTTGTGGGCAGCTCACAGAACCCCGGCTTTTGGCTGTCGAAAATGGATGCGCTGTGTTTGCTGAGTGAGACAGAAGGTTTGCCCAATGTTCTGATCGAGGCGCAAATGGCCGGGCTGCCGGTCATATCTACGCCCGCAGGCGGTGCCGCTGAGACATTTGAGGACGGCACGACCGGCTTTTTATTGTCCTCCGCGACCAACCCGTCTGTCCATGAGTTTGAGATATATGCCAACAGCCTAATTACCGACGTGGCGCTCAGACGTGACATGGGCGACAAAGGCAGAACCCTTGCAATCCAGAAGTTTGAGCGCGAAACCGTCTTTGCTCAAACCATCCGCTTTTTCCATGGGCAACATGTGGCTGGCGACAAAGAACACACTTACGATGCAAAGGTCACGCAACTTACACCAAAGAAAACGCAGTCTGCCTTTGATCTACGAGCCCAAGCCGCCTACAACGTGGTTGCAAAACTCTAAGGATACCTAACTTGAGAAAAGTGCTCGTGACCGGCTCTGCCGGCTTTATCGGCTTTCACCTCAGTAAACTTCTGCTTGAAGAAGGTTTCGAGGTCGTAGGCTTTGACGGTATGACCGACTATTACGATATCACGCTCAAAGAGCGGCGCCATGCGATGCTCAAGCAAAACCCGCATTTTCGCAGCATTGAGGCACGGCTAGAGGACATGGATGCGCTCAGCGACTTGTTTGCGTCCGACAAGCCCGACGTGATCGTGCATCTGGCCGCTCAAGCGGGCGTTCGTTATTCGCTAGAGAACCCACGCTCATACATTGAGAGCAACTTGATCGGCACGTTCAATGTTATGGAATGCGCCCGAGAGCACGGGGTTGATCATCTTCTGATGGCCTCCACCAGCTCGGTTTACGGGGCCAACACTGATATGCCATTTGCGGAGACGCAAAAGGCCGACACCCAGATCACGCTTTATGCGGCCACCAAAAAGGCCAATGAGAGCATGGCCCACTCCTATGCCCATCTGTGGAAGATGCCGACAACCATGTTCCGCTTTTTCACCGTCTATGGCCCTTGGGGTCGGCCCGATATGGCGCTGTTCAAGTTTGTGAAGGCCACACTGAACGGTGATCCGATCGATGTTTACAATAACGGCAAAATGTTTCGCGACTTCACCTATGTCGAAGACCTCGTGCGCGCCATTCGGCTGCTGATTGACACACCGCCGGTTCAGCCCGAGACATCCGAAGAGATCGACGAAGGCGACAGCCTGTCGCCGGTTGCCCCCTTTCGCGTCGTGAATATCGGCAACTCCACAAAAATACCGCTTATGGATTTTGTGGATGAAGTGGAGAAATCGCTGGGCATCAAACCGGTGATCAATTTCATGGAGATGCAAAAGGGCGACGTGCCGGCCACGTATGCAGATGCGTCTCTATTGCAAAAATTGACCGGATATACACCAAAGACAGATGTGGCCACCGGTGTTAAACTGTTTGTTAATTGGTACCGTGACTACTACCAAAAGTGAGTTACGGCGCGGGTAACGCCGTCACCCACAAGGGACAATCGGGTGGGGTTCTGACAAGGAACCTCTAAACCATGCGCGAGCCGCAGCACACTTCGTTGATAATCGGGCTGATGAACTGGCTCACAATGATCCGCGCCCTGATGGAGCGGGACATTGCGACCCGTTTTTCCGGCGGATCGCTTGGCCACGCTTGGGCGGTGATCATCCCGGTCTCGTGGATCCTTGCAATTACACTCTTCTTTCGTTGGTTGGGCCGGGACGCGCCAATCCCTGTCAGCCTTCCTGTATTTCTGGCCACTGGTATGCTGCCCTATCTGGTGTTTCGCCAAATCATCACGTCGATGATGCGCGCGCTGAAATCCAACCGCCATTTGGTCACTCTTGGTCCCGCCCAGCCCGAAGACATCTTCACCGCCACAGCCGCTCTGGAGCTGATCAATGCGGCCATGACTGCCGCAGTGGTTCTGTGTGCTGCTGCCCTGTGGACCGGATTGCCCGGCATCCATGATCCCCTCACGGCTGTTTGGGGTTTTGCCCTTGCGTGCGGATTTGGCATTGCACTGGGTCGGTTTGCAGCAATCCTGGCACTGATAAGCGACAGCGCCATGCGCCTCACACCTATTGTGCTGCGACCGTTTTTCTGGCTCTCCGGTATCTTCTTTGTGGCCGCGGAAGTCCCACAATGGGCGCTGGCTTGGCTGTGGTACAACCCGCTCTTTCATGCCATCGAGATCATGCGCTCAGGCTTCTTTCTAAATTACCAGTCACTCTTTGCCACATCTTTCGTACCGATCATCGCAATTGCGACCATCTACATGGCGTCGCGCATCATCCAAGCCTATGTGAGCCTCCAGCCAGGTCGTGGAGTTTTGCCCGCATGATCTCGCTGATCAACGTAACCCGCTATCATGGCCCGCCATCCGACCCGCGCTTCGTTCTCAATGACGTCTCGCTTCGGGTGGAGCCTATGGACCGCATCGGCATTCTCGCACCATCGGGGTCCGGCAAGTCCACATTGGCGCGCATCATCTCAGGTCACGAACGCCCCGATGCGGGACATGTGATCCAACGCGGCCATCTGTCTTGGCCGATGGGGTTTTCCGCAGCCCTGCATCCAGCGCTCAAAGTGGCCGACAACATCGCCACAGTCGCCACGCTTCGCAACATGGACCCATATGAACTGGTGACCAAAGTTGAAGACTTCGCCCAAATCGGCGCGAGCTTTTTCAGGCCGTTGAGCGAGCTTGCTCCCGGCGAGCGGTCGCAGGTTGCGTTGGCTTTATCGCTGAGTGTGGTCTTTGACATATATTTGGCCGATGACATGAACGTTTCTGCCAATCCTGCGTTCCGTGAAAAATGCGACGCCGCACTTATGGACCGATTGGCCAGCGCGGGTCTGATTATGATGTCGCGCCACCCGCGCATGCTAAAGGCTTTTGCCACCCGTTTCTTCGTTCTCGCCCATGCGGGTCTGATCGAATGTGAAACCGCCGCCCAAGCCGAAGATATCTTGAACCTGTTGATCCACGAGGACGTGCCGCCCCATGCAATCGCCTGACCGAAATCCGCCGTCAATCACCGACACTATCGAGGAAGAGCGGCTACGCAAATGGCGTGAACAGCGGGCGAAGGTTGCAGAAACCAGCCGTCAGGAACGCATTAAGATCGCGGAGGCGGAGCGCCGCAAACGGCTTGAAGAGTTTGAGGCCGATAAGGCCCGCCGGATCAAAGAGGCAGCCGAGCAACGCGCGCGGCAACAGGCCGCAAAAGCTGCCGAACGGATGGCAATTGCGCGGTCCAAAATACCGGGGCGCACAGATATTGATGCCGCCAGAAACCGTCTTTTGGCATACCGTCGGCGCGAGGCGCGTGCCTTGGCTCTACGACTATCGCTCTTTGTGCTGTGCCCGACCCTTTTGGTTGCTGTTTATGTGATCTGGCTCGCCACGCCGCTTTATACTTCCGAGCTTAGAGTTGCGCTCACCGCGCCCACCGCATCGCAAGGCGGAGCATCCTCATCGCCCTTCTCCACAACACCTGTCTCTCACGAGGCCCACCAACTGCGCGAAGTTATTCTGTCGCCCTTGATGCTGGAGGCTTTGGATACCCGTGACGGCTTCACAAAACATTTTAGCGCGCCCCAGATTGACCCACTGACCCGGATGTCGCCGTCAGCCCTTTTGCAACACGATCGCCATGAGGTGTTCAAACGGTATGTGGATGTGACCGTCAACGGACAAGACGGGATGCTGCATGTTAAAACCAAAGCCGCTGATCCGAAAACCGCACAGGCCTTTGCCAATACAATCCTAACCCACGCCACAACTTGGCTTGAGACCGCACGCGGGGTTAGCGCTGGCGCAGAGACACCCAAACCGGACGCCTTGCGGGTGATTTCGCCGCCAAATCTGGCCGAAATCGCGGCATATCCCAAACGGCTCAATACCATAGCCATGGCATTTTTGAGCTTTTTGGGGTTATACGCCGCCGGTGCGATCTTTATTCGGACGTTGCGACGCCACGGTCAGCATTGACGCCGTTGATCGCGCCGCTCCCCCTACCGCGACGTCGATCGTTTCACTTCAGGTCAATTGCTTAATCAGCGGTGAACGCCAACCAATTTGGCCGCGCAATTTTTTTGCAATTTCGCCTAAAATTATTCCCAAATCAAAGCTGTGTTCACAGGTTATTAGGGAGAATGACTGACACATAAACTCACTATTTCGGGGGAGTAAATCAGGAGATGAGAATGGACGGAAGTCTTGCAGAAGCCCAGTCGACCTACATTGTGGAAGCCCCCACCCAATGTTTGAAGTCGCAGTCCGAGCGGATCGGTATTGTGGGATTGGGGTATGTGGGACTGCCTGTCTCGGTGGCACTGGCGGACGTTTTTGAGACCGTGATTGGGTATGATATTAACCCAGACCGGGTCGCCGCCTTGCAAAATTCCCACGACTGGACCCATGAAATTGACGAACCCACGCTCTTGATGTCCTCACTTATGGTATCGTGCGAACCTCAAGATCTGGCATCGTGCTCTATGTATATCGTGGCGGTTCCCACGCCGGTTAATGCGCATAATCAGCCTGATTTGGCACCGTTGCGCGCGACATGTCGAACAATTGCTCCGCATTTGCGCAAGGGCACTGTTGTAGTGTTCGAATCCACCGTTTACCCCGGTGCGACTGAGGAAGTCTGCGCCCCCGAATTGGAGAAATATTCCGGCCTGACTGCAGGCGTGGATTTCCATGTGGCCTACAGCCCCGAACGCATTTCTCCCGGCGATAAGACACATGGTCTTAAAGATGTGCCCAAGATCGTCTCAGCAGATACCCCAAAGACCCTTGAGCGGATTGCGAAAGTCTATGAGCGCATCGTGCCTGCGGGCGTTCACCGTGCCGCGTCCATCAAGGTCGCTGAGGCTGCAAAAGTCTTTGAGAACACGCAACGGGACGTCAATATCGCATTGATGAACGAGTTTTCGATGATTTGCGACAAAATCGGTATCCGCAGCCGTGATGTCATCCGTGCAACGGGCACCAAATGGAACGCCCTGCCCTTTACCCCCGGTTTGGTCGGCGGTCATTGTATCGGGGTCGATCCGTTTTATTTGACCCACAAAGCGCAAGAGACCGGTACCCATCCCGACATCATGCTGGCCAGCCGCAAACGCAACGAGGAAATGACCAGTGTCATCGCACGGCGTGTGGTGCAGTTTTTGACGCAAAAGCAGATCAACCCTGCGACTGCGCGCATCGGCATCTTTGGCATTACATTCAAGGAAGACGTGCCCGACATGCGCAATTCCAAAGTGGTGGACATTATCACCCAACTGGCCAGTTACGGGATATCTCCTATGATCAACGACCCTATGGCGGATCGGAATGCGACCGGGAAACTTGGGCTCACACTTGTGCCCAACCGGGATCTGGATGATCTGGATCTGATGATGTTGGCGGTTCCGCACAAGCAATATCAGGACGGCCAGCGTCTACAGGATAAGATCCGCAAGGGCGGTATTTTGATGGACATCAGATCCCAGATAGAGCCATCGATGCTGCGCTCTGACATCACCTATTGGAGCTTGTGAGGCGTTAGCAATAGCGCTCCACACCTATGGTTTGCTCAACTGAGTATCTGTCGCCATGGGCAAAGCCGACCGGCATGACCTCATTGATGGCCGCACGTATGTCATCTCGCATCTCAAAGGCTGACCCGGTTACGATTTCGCTCAGATGTTCGACGGAGCGCGTGCCAGGTATGGGGATCAGATGCGCGCCCTGATCTAACACCCATGCAATCGCCAGCCCGACGGGAGAGATATCCAGATCAGCCGCCAAGGCACGAAACCGGTCAAAATACCCAATATTGGCCGCGAAATTTGGGTCCTGAAAGCGCGGACCTGCCTTGCGAATGTCATTGTCGCCAAACCTTGCCCGATCAGGGGTTTCGCGACCAAACATGCCGCGCGCAATAGGTGAAAACGGGACAAAAGCGGCACCAACTTCTTCACAGGCTTGGATCATGCCCAACTCCGGCAAACGGGTCCAAAGCGAGTATTCACTTTGCACCGCCATAACCGGTCCAACCGCAGCGGCCCCGCGCAAAGACGATGGAGCTATTTCAGAAAACCCGATCCCACCGATCTTTCCGGCCGCCATGAACCCCATTAGCGTTTCCATCACATCCTCGATGGGAATGTCCTGCTGACGGCGATGGATATAATACAGCGCCACATGATCAACGCCCAACCGTTTGAGAGATTTGTCCAACTCCTGCGTCAAATGGGCTTTGGTGTTGTTGAACCCGCGGGCCCCGGTTTCATCGCGCCAGATTGAGGCCTTGGTGGCAATCTTAAATTCCTTCGGATTTTGCGCAAGAAATGCGCCTATTATCTCCTCCGAGACGCCGTTGCCGTAGACATTCGCCGTATCAAGATGGGTCACACCTAGATCAAAGGCGGCGGCCAAAGTCCGGTGACTTTCTTCAAGGGTTGCTGGGCCGTAATATCCGGCAAACGACATGCAGCCCAAGCCGATTTCACCGACCATGGGCCCATTCTGGCCAAGTCGTCTTTGTTTCATTGCTGGTATCCCATAAAAATTGCTGCTTCGCACAAATGTCTCAACGCTTGGCGCGGGACATCAGAAGACCTCCCGCGCCGTCCGCTGCAGCAAGAGCTGGAGTGGAAAAAAATCCACACCAACACCTGCCAACTAGCGCCATTTCATCACAAGACAATAGAGCCCGGCATCATCTGCCATTTTGCTTTCGCCACGCGTCAAACTTGTCCCGCGTTTCAGCTTTGGTTGCCGGATACAGCCCAATGATCGTCTCACCAGCCAAGACCCGCTCGCTGACAAAATCCTCAAACGCAGTCATGTTGACCGCCTCTTCGGCGATCTCACCTGCAATCTCTGCCGGGATTACAACGACCCCTTCTTGGTCACCCACGATAATGTCACCGGGAAATACCGGAACGTCACCGCAACCAATGGGCACATTGATATCGATGGCCTGATGGCGCGTCAGATTGGTGGGGGCGGACGGGCGTGAATGATAGGCCGGGATATCAAGCCCGCCGATTTCAGGACTGTCACGAAACCCGCCATCGGTCACAATCCCTGCACATCCGCGCATCATCAAACGGCTCACAAGGATCGATCCCGCAGACGCCGCCTTTGCGTCCTTCCGGCAATCAATGACATGCACCGCCCCTTCGGGACATTGCTCAATGGCGGCCCTTTGGGGATGCTCGGGGTTTTCAAACACAGTTATCTTGTTGAGATCCTCGCGCGCCGGAATATAGCGCAACGTAAAGGCAGGCCCGACCATGTTCTTGGTCTTTGGGGCCACCGGGCGCACGTCTTGAATAAATTGGTTGTGCAGCCCCCGTTTGAACAACGCCGTACACAGCGTGGCCGTAGATACATCCATAAGTTTATCGCGAATTGCATCATCCATCTTCATACCTCAATAAATGGCTGGCTCATCAACCGGCCCGCCAAACTCCGTTTCCAGAAAATCAAAATCGCACCCTTCATTGGCTTGGGTCACATGGCGTGAAAACACCCAGCCAAAACCGCGTTCAAAATGCGCCCGCGGGGCAATCCAAGCGGCGCGGCGCGCCTCCAACTCCGCCTCATCCACCAGCATATCGATGGACCGCTCTGGCACATTCACCCGAACAATATCGCCGGTTTTCAAAAGTCCAAGCGGGCCACCAATGGCAGCCTCCGGTGCCGCATGGAGAATACAAGCCCCATAAGATGTGCCTGACATGCGCGCATCCGACAACCTCAGCATATCGCGCACGCCTTCTTTCACCAGCTTCACAGGGATCGGCAACATCCCCCATTCGGGCATGCCCGGCCCGCCAATCGGCCCAGCATTTCGCAGCACCATCACATGATCCGCCGTGACATCCAGATCAGGATCATCCACCGCCGCTTTCATTTCGGGGTAACTGTCAAACACCAGAGCCGGGCCCTCATGGATCTGCAATCGCTCTTCCATCGCACAGGGTTTGATCACCGCTCCGTCGGGTGCAAGATTGCCGCGCAACACCGCCAATGATCCCTCGTGATAGATCGGATTGGACAAGGGCCGGATCACATCATCATTATAGATTGGCGCATCCTTGATATTCTCCCCGACGGCACGTCCATTGACTGTGATCGCGTCCAGATGCAGAAAATCGGTCAGTTGCCCCATCAAACCACGAAGCCCACCGGCATAGAAGAAATCCTCCATCAGGTACGTATCCCCAGAGGGTCTGATATTGGCGATGACCGGCACTTTGCGGCCCCATTGATCCAGATCATCCATGGTCAGGGCCACACCCGCCCGCCGGGCCATTGCCACCAAATGAATGACCGCATTGGTCGAACAGCCCGTAGCCATGGCCACGGTCATGGCGTTCTCGACCGCATCGCGGGTGATGATGTCGGTGGGTTTAAGATCTTCCCAGACCATCTCCACGATCCGGCGGCCGGTGGCAGAAGCCAGCCTTATATGTCCCGCATCAGGGGCCGGAATGGACGAGCCCCCGGCGATACACATCCCCAACCCTTCGGAAATCGCTGTAAGGGTAGAGGCCGTGCCCATGGTCATGCAATGCCCGTAGGAGCGCGCGATCCCGCCCTCAACACCTTGCCATTCCTCGGCCGAGATATTGCCCGCCCGGCGCTCATCCCAGAATTTCCACGCATCCGAGCCAGACCCAAGCTGGCGCCCCGCGTAATTGCCCCTGAGCATCGGTCCCGCCGGAAAATAGAT